>CAUJKA010000038.1 GCA_963204965.1 Planctomycetota bacterium
TTGGGTCAACAACGCGGGTGTAGATGTCTTGACCGGATCGCTTCGTCAGCTCGACTTTGAAGAGAAGCTCGAGCGGCTGCTTGAAGTTGATGTCATGGGAACGATCCGTCTCAGCAGGCTGGTTGCTCGACGGATGATTGCAGTTCCCGACCAGTCCAATACACCGTCCATCATCAACATCGGCTGGGACCAATCGGCCTTGGGCATGGAGGGTGATCCCGGACAGATGTTTGGTCCGACTAAAGCTGCTGTGACCGCATTCACCTCGTCGCTAGCGCTGACGCTCGCTCCAAATATCCGCGTGAACACTGTTGCGCCAGGATGGATTCGTACCGCTTGGGGTCAACAATCCGCCAGCGACTATTGGAATCAACGTGCGATTGCAGAATCTCAGATGCAGCGATGGGGAACTCCCGAAGATGTCGCAGCAACCATCGCCTGGCTAGCCAGCCCCGCAGCATCGTTCATCTCTGGTCAAGTCATTCAAGTCAACGGCGGAAGAAGATACTATCCGGTTGATTAGATAGATCGCTTCGTACTTCTGATTTTCGTGCTCGTGCTCGTGCTCAGTCGAAAGACGGTGCTCGTGCTCGAATACTGTCTTTCGAGTACGATTACGAGCACCATTTCATTGAGCAGGAGCACGATTTTTTCACCCGGTCTTCAAAAATCGCAACATAAAAACGCTTCGGGTTATGAACCGGACGGCTTGCGCCGTTCCGCTACAGCAGTCGCAGCATCAGCGACTCTGCAGTCGTAGCTAACAAACCCGCAGCAATCAGAGCGACCGCTAAGCTTGTAAGTACCACGATGGTAAGCTCGGCTCCGACGATCTGAACAATTCGGCCTCGGTTGCAGCCTAAAAGAAACATCGTCCGCATCTCTCGTTGCCGCAGTCGCAGCGACAGCAACAAGACTAATGCCACCAGCAAACAAGTAATGATCGCTAGTCCGAGCATGCCGATGTCGAACAAACCGCGAACGCGACCAACTACTTCCATCAGTTCATCGATCACATCCAGTGGCCGAATGATCTGATACTGCTGGTCAGCCTCCAAGTACTTACCTTGCAATAAAGTCGCTGATCGATCCGATTCTGGAACAGCGATGATCGCCGTAATGGGATATTCAGCCTTGCTACCATGAAAATGGAACGAGCGGAGGTTCTCGTCGGTCACCTCCTGATGCTGACTCAAGTTCTGCCTGCTGGCCTCGTGCGAATGCTCGCCGCTATCTTCGTTCTTGAGCGCATGACCATGCCCGATACCTTCCATAATCCAGGCCGTCTCAAGCTCGCAAAAGACCACATCATCGTCTGCCGTTCCGCTCTCCTTAAGAATTCCAGTGACTCGCATGCGTAGCGGAGCAGCGCCCGAAAGGTCAAATAGGTTCTCCGATTCAGACAGCAGACTGTCACCATGCTTTACAGAGAGCCTGATCGCTGCCGACGCGCCAACCACACAGTCTCCATAGCGGCTCATCGGATCACCGGAGCTCAGCCCCAATTGGCGATTAGCGAAGTACGCAGGTATCGTGCCTACGATCGCATGGTCGCGAGTGCGAAAGCGAGAGTGCAACGGAATGAGTTCGGCCAACTTGAAAGCCTTTAGTCTCTCGACCTCGGCATACTTCATCGGCGTAGGTGATTCACCGCGAAAGTAGAGCGAGTGTAGTGCGACAGCAAATCGGCTTCCTTTAGTGCCAACGACTAAAGGAGTCTTGCTGGCTCGATCCATGGCTTTAGCTCGAAACGACTCGATCATCCAACGAGTTGCCAGCGGTAAGAATATCGTTAGCGAAATCGCTGCGATCAGGATTGCAGTACGACCACGATAATAGCGGATGTAACGCCAAGCCAACCAGAAAGCACTCACGGGGAAACCTCCCGCGACTGAGAATCGGTAACTCGACTACCAACTGGACTTCCCAGAAACTGAGCCATGTCGATGGTCCGATCCAAGCGATGGAGCTGCGAATGATCGTGCGTGACCATCAGCAAGGTCGCCGAGTGCTTGGAGACCTGATCGATCAGCAGATTCAATACCTCTTGAGCTGTCTGAGGATCGAGACTTCCCGTGGGTTCGTCGGCAAGCACGATTTTCGGAGCAGTAATGAGCGCCCGACAAATAGCGACTCGCTGTCTCTCTCCCTGCGATAACTGCTCGGGGCGGCGATTGAGCTTGCCTGCAATACCAGCCTGGCCCGCCAAAGACTCCAACAACTCGCGTTGCTCTTGCCCAAACTTCAAATGCGAGTTGATCCCAAACGGTAGCAGTACATTTTCTTCGACAGTCAAATAGTCCAGCAGTTCAAAGTCCTGGAACACAAATCCAATCCGTGAAGCTCGAAAATTTCTTCGTTGACTATCCGACATTGACGAAACGGATAAGTCGCCGACGACGATCTCTCCATCGTTCGGCACTTTCGCGCCGCTGATCAGATTGAGCAAAGTAGATTTGCCCGAGCCGCTGGGACCAACGATGCCGACTTTGGCGGTAGCCGTCACTTCTAACCGAGGAATGGATAGCTGAAAGCCTGAAGAACCATACGAGTATCGAAGATTACTTATTCGAATCATTACCACGAATTTTCGTCTCAAAGCGAATGCGTTTTTCGTCTAGCAATTGGAAGCGATCAAGTTTCCAAAGCCCATCGGTTTCGACCAGCTTCAACTCGGCGCGATACTCAGTGGTACGCGTATGAATGTGTCCCCAATGCTCCGAAGTGCCGGTCACAACCCAGGACGTCTCGAAGCTATTGGGCTGCTTGGCAATCGGCTTAGACTCCTTGACTTCCAAAGCTGTCATGTGCGAAAGCTCGCCGCCTTGCTCAGCAACAACTAGTGAACGCTTGATCCTCAAGTACAACTCTCTTAGCAATGTCCCCTGAACGCTGCTCGCCAAGCTGTCATACACATCTTCATCTTCGCGGAAATCGAAAGCCCGATAGATATTCTCCAGGACCTTGGTTGTCACATCGATGCGCGCGGCTTCGTCCGATAGTTTACTAACGGCATTGACGGGCGAGACAGCCGGTCCAATGAGATCTCCAGACCAATCAAACTTCGTCGATTGCGGATAAAAGTAAGCTCGATTCGGCGCTTCATTGCCAATGAGCAAAGTCATGTCAATGAAAGGAGCATACCCGCTGAAGGTATCCCAAACAACTGAAACATTCTTTGGGACTTGCTTACTAGGATAGCTGATAATGACACCGACACGACCCTGGTAAACACCGATCCGTCGCGGATCTGCATTGAGCGCAAAATCGGCAATGTCCAGGGAAAAGAAACTCACTCGCTGTACGTTTGCTGCGGCAGCCTTACCATCGATCGTAACCGTTCCGTGTGTCTTGAAGAATTCTTCGACCGCGGGCCGAACGGCTTCTTGTTCAGCGATTTCGAGAAACTCGTTGTTGGCTCGTTTGATCGGAACAAACTGATCTAAGGTTGTTACTGGGATCAAGATCTCGTGTCGGACTTCAAAGCGATTGATGTACAGGAATGAATATAGCCCGCTGAAGCTGCCGATGCCCAAGCGATCCTTAAGCTGCTCGCGTCGCAACTTTCGCAGCTCGACCAAGCTTTGCTTCTTGCCTTCGGGATTTCGGCTCCAATCGATTTTGATCGTGTGAGGTCGATTCAGGGCAATCTGCGCGGACTCTTCGAAAACTTCGTTGCGAGTAATGTACAGATCCATGACGGCCGGCAGCGCGGACTTCTCTCCACCAAACGTCTGTAGGAAGGTGAGGAACAGAGGCTTTTCTTTTTCGAGGTCGTAAACCAGGAGGTAGCTGACCGATCGCTTCATCAGATCCGCTTGAGGCACGGCTGCATCACCGATTTGGTCGAAGACTTCCGACTCAAGCTTGCCTGGTATTCGAACACCATCCACATCCAACACGCTGAAATAGTCGGTCACAAACTTGCGATGCTTTTCAGCACCCATCTTCAAGTCCTGTGGCGAATAGTTCATCGAGCCATCCGCAGAGAGACCGTGGTAGAGCACCAAGTCTTCCAACATAATCTGCATCTCGATGCGAATTCTCTTTTCGCTAAGCTCGACGATCGCCGAGCTAATCGAGACTGGGTGAGCAGCTCGGGACCAAGTTAAGAAAACCCCAACCAAGATCAAAGAAAGCAGTTGTACAAACGGCCAAGGCCGACTTTTAAGTCGTGGCCATCTCAGACCCCATCCATTACTAAATCGTTGTGCATAGCGGATCATAGAAATTGCTACACCCCTAAAAAACGAAGCCCCTCGACAATGCGAGGGGCCTCATCGACATTCATTCAAGGCTTACTTACCTTCAGAGACTGCGTATAGCTTAGTCTTACTTTCGGTAAGAATGAACAAGGTTCCGTTTGCCGCAGCAGGTGTGGCACGAACCTTCCCGCCCATCTCAAGCTCTTCGGGTTCGTTCTCTTCTTTGGTGTGCTTGAAGACAAACAGTACGCCGTCGTCTGTTCCAATCATCACGCGACCATCGACAATATAGGGCGAACCCCAGATCGCAGCATTGGTTTCGAACTCCCAATATCGCTCGCCGGTCTTGGCATCGAAGCAATAGACAAAGCCACCCAAGTCCGAAGTGTACAAAAGCCCATCGGCGATTGCACAAGTCGACATCGATCGGCCGAAGTAATAGATGCGATCTGCACCGAACTTCGTCGGCCCGCCGTAGTGCCAAACCAAACCCGAGTCTTTATTCTCCGGAGCCTTGGGATCAAGAATCGATTCCATCTTATCGCCAGCCTTTTTGGCCGCTGGAGAAAGATCTTTGTCAGCGTTCGTTGGTGTCTTGGTGATATCAATGCACCATAAGTGACCAACGCCCTCTTTGTGCTCGGGATCTTGACCAACTCCGATATAAAGTTTGTTCTCGTAGACAACTGGTGTACCGATGAAGTCGTTTCGGGTCGCTCGAGGTCCGAGGACGTAAAACGCTTCCTTCGGATTGCAGTCGAACTTCCAAAGCAGGTCACCATTGTCAGGCTTGAATGCGTAGATCCAACCATCGCCACCGGGGAAGATTACCATGGGCTTGCCGTTCGGCTCGGCGTAGACAGGATTTGACCACTGTCCGTGCATGGCAAGCTTGCCCTGATTGACCAAGCCAACGGCGCTAACCGCACCGCCAGCTTTCTTAGCTTCGACCAACGACTGTGTTGGAAGATTGTTTTTCCAAACCAACTTGCCATCGGCCTTGCTCAAGCAAATGAAGCTAGGCGCTTGCGGCGATGGAATGTTGATATGCTCTTCGTCGACACCGTTTGCTGTAACAACGAAGATCTTGTCGCCGATGACCAGCGGTGAACAAACGGCCAAGTTGTGTGGGAAGACTTGATCGTTGCCGATCATATCGTACGTCCACAAGACTTTTCCTTTGCCGGGATTGGCTGAATCACCATTTGCATCGGCACAAACAACTTCACAACGATTGTTGACAAAGTAAATCTTGTCGCCTTCGATCGTAGCACTCGAGCAGATGCCTTCTTCAGGCCAGTCTTGGACTCGACCAGCGGGAAGCTTGTCGAACACCAACTGCCAAAGGAACTTGCCTGACTTTTCATCGAAGGCCATCATGACACCCTTGTCACCTTTGATGCTGGGGTCACGTGGGTTTTGATTGTTGGTACCAATGTAAACCTTGCCGTCACCTACAGTCGGACCGCCATAGGCTTTGGTGCCAAGGTCGACAGACCAGCGCACATTCTCGCCGGACTTTACGTCAAAGGTCGCTGGGACCTTTTCCTTCAGGTTTACAAAGTTGCGGTCGGGGCGACCACCGAACATTGGCCAATCGCCTTTGCCCGGATCGGTTGCGCTAGCCACTTGAGCCAGACCACAGATCAATCCGAACACTAACCATCGCTTCTTGAGTTGACGAATCATATGAGGAATCCTTACTTATTCGGAGTGATCTTTAGATTATCAAAAAACATCTCGGAACCTGGCTTGGTATCGGCTGGCTTGGCACCAACTTCAATACTTCCTGGAGGTACTCGAGCATAAAGGCCTGCCGCGCCATTCAAGTTCGGAGCCTTGTCGACGACTTCCAAAGTCCATTCAGCAGGTTCAGGCGCACCCTTTTCCCAAATCTTTCCTCGCACCAAAGCATCACTGCCTTGTTGAGTCACGGTCAGCTTCAATGTGTACCAGACGTTGTCGGTCCATGGATAAGAGATGGTTTTGTCGACTCGCAATAATCCACCCCACGAGACCAAGCGGAACTGCTGCAAGTCGCCTTGCAAGTACAGACTGTATCGATTCGCAACCACGCCCATGTCGCCAATTTGATCTTTGACTCGCTTGGCAACCATGTCGCACTGAATGGTGTAGTCTTTCCAATCAGGACTCGAGATAAACGCGTTCGCACGAGCCGCTAGTGGATTCGGGTTATTAGCCGTCTTAACCAATACCTTTTGGCCGTCTACCGTTCGCACTTGGAACTTAACGACCGAGTTAACCCAACCGCCGGGAATCGCGTTGTCGGGAACCTTCTCGAAATCCTGCATGTACGGCAGTTTAGGAACTTGTCGAACACCAGCACTGCCTTCCAAGCCTTCGGCCTTGGCAACGATTCGACCGAACTGCCCTTGCACTTCGGCTGGAACTGTTAGCTTTCCGTCTGGAGTGATCGTACCCTTGAGCGGTGGAGCGTTAACGACGGGCGGTTCAGGTAGACCAACGGTCTTTTCCGGAGATTCTTGTGAAGCTAGCTCCCATGTTGCCGCTGTTTCCTTGATGAAGTTACCCTTGGCATCAAACAACTTCGCTTTGAAAGTTGAAGAAGCGCCCGGCGACAAAGTTACATCGCATGGAACGACTTGTAGGTAAGCTGGCTTCTCTTTTGAAGGAGCCTTCGCAGCAACCGCAGTGGCGGGTGGATTGGGCTTCAATGTTGGCGAACCGAAACAGTAGAGCGTTGTGCCATTACCAACAAAAACTCGACCATTGGAAACCGAAGCAGAGCCGTCGATCTCACCATCGATGCGTTCGCCAGAAGCTGCGTCCAAACTGTAAAGCGTGACTTGCGAAAGCTTCTTAGGCTTAACTGGATCATCCTTTACAACGTAGAAACGTCCACGCGAATCACCAACATAGAACTTGCCATCAGCCAGCACCGGTGAGCAGCGCACATTTCCACCACCGCCAAATCCCAGTGCCCAAATCTCTTCGCCCGTCTTGGCATCCAAGCAGTACAGCTTGCCGTCTTCGTCGTTGAGAATCAGTCGGCCTTTATCCAGAATCGGCGAAGCGAACTTAATCTTCATCCCATCTTTTTGCCAAACCACCTTGGGCTTGCCATCGGTTACTTGACTTGCATCCAAGCAGAGCACGCGACCCTGGATGTTACCTTCTTCTGGACTTACGTCACCGTGAGCAATGTAAACCATGTTGCCGTCGACTACTGGATCGGTGTTCACAGCTCCCAAACAGAATATGTGTGTCCACACCTTCTCACCGGTATTCACTTTAAAAGCGTGAAGTCCTCCGTCACCACCACCGCAGAACACCAATCGTTGACCATTGACTTCTCCAACAGCCGGAGTCGATTGGAAACTGTCCAGTACGCGGTAGCCCGTCGAACCGTACCAAACCAGTTGACCATTTGTCTTGTTGAAGGCCAACAGTCGCGTTCCACCACGACCATACTTGCCCCACACGGCACAGTTCACTGGGACGATAATCAGATCGCCATCCAGCGTCACACCGCTAAGTCGTCCGCCGTAACCCGAGACGCGGCCAAACTCTTCAGCCAGCGATCGCTCCCAAAGCAGTTTTCCATCGCGACTAAGGCACAGCAAAGTTCCTTGGGTTCCGTGGCAATACACATTACCAGTACCTGGATCGATCGCCATATTGGTCCAACCAATTCGGTTGCTGACGATATCGGTGAAGAATACGCTGAACTTGTATTGCCAGAGCGTCTTGCCGGTATTGGCGTCCAAACAAACGACGCTCTCTTGCTCAACGTCGCGACGCTCGCCTGTATGACTGTTGAAGAAGACGCGGCCATTGTGAACTAGCGGTGTCGAGCGACAGCCGTGAGGAGCTGTCCAAACTAGACCATCTTTGCCTGGCTCGGATGCCTTGATCTTCTCTGGTAGACCTGTCTCACTTGACACGCCATTGCTGGCTGGACCGCGCCAATTGGTCCAATCCTTGGCAAGCGTAAAGTTCGAACACATGAGCACTGCGGCGGCAGTACTCCATATACAGATAGCTTTTCGCACGGGAGGAAACTCCAGGAGGGAAATGAGTTCAAACCGACAAGACAGGGAGGGGTACTTCAACCCGTTGCCACAGCCGATCGTTCTCAGCGGGAAGCGTCAAAACGCTTTCAGTATTACCTACAACTTTATAGTTCACAGCCCAAACATGGTCAACGAACCTCCACCCTCAGCGGGGCCTGATGGATGAAGATTGAGTTAGATTCGGGGCTCCACAGACGCGATTACAACTGAAATTTCACAAAGAAATCTCTTTTCCGTAATGGGATGGACATTCCAGTTTATCCAATCGAGTTCGCATCAGCGATGTTGTGGTAACCAAACTGGCTAGCTACGGCCGCGGTCGCATCCCAAATTTGCTGCTGTAGACGAGCATCTTCAACAGTCGTCCGCCCCACGCTCCGCACTTGGCTCAAGTCCACTTCGAATCGCTCCAACTGACAGTGCTCCAGCAGCGTCTGAAGGCCCTCTGCGGGAGCCGAGCAAAACTGCTCATAGTGAACAATACAAATCTTGCTGCGATGTTGCGGATATTCATCAATGAACCGATGCAGTTCTCCGTAAACCGAAGCCCATTGCAAAGCATAGCCCAGATGCTGATCGCCTTCTTTCCAATTCTCGTTCGCCTGTGCCGCGCTGTCCAAGTTGATCACTATCGGTCGTCGCTGAGGCCCAAACTCGTAATGTCCTGCAGCCTGCATGTAGCCGGGAATCCTCGCGTCGCTTTCAGAGTATTGACTAAACAAGCAATGCTGATGAACCAGCGATTCCACATGTGCAATTGGGTGTCGAATTGGAACTATGATCTTGCCCTCAGGAAAGACGCGTAACACATATCCCAAGCGAGACAACAGATAGTTGTTCTTGGCCAAGTAACGTTGCCCACCGCGCAGCAAGAGAATCTTCTTGAGGTGTTGTCGATAAAACTTTTCAAAGCGATCGTTTGCGACTTGATCTCCCAGGAGTTCCACTCGATCGCCTCGGTGTAGATCAGGGAACCAGCCTTGCCAAATGGGTTCTTCCATCGATTCAGGACTGTGCGACGTTACGCTCACGCCGTCTTGGTGGGCGCGTTCTCGCGGCGCTTCCGATTGCTTGGTCTTGCCAAGTCTCGCTCGAAGATTTGCCCACAAATATGGCGTGGCAATAAATGGAAAGTCGGCATACTGATGTGTGGCCAACTGTGGATGCTGCGAAAGCATTTCCAGTAGTAACGTCGAACCACTTCTGGCCAATCCAGCGATGTAGATTGGTTGAGAGACGTCCAGTAGCTCAATCTTGCTCGCCAGCCATGCGCTCTCGATATCGCCAGCTCCACATAGCCATTTGAAGCAGCGATGGTTCAGCCTCGCCAACCAATAATCCAGCGACGAAAGATTAATCATCGCTTGTTCAGCCGTCTAACAATCCCGCGTCTCACAATCCAGCGGCCAAGCAAAGTGGCCACCGAGGAGATTGTTACAGCTAACAAGAACGGACCTTCCATGGCAACATGCTGCGAGTAGAAAAGCAAAGCCACGATCGGCGCAGTTGAGACAATCGCAACCAACGCTCGAGCCAATCCGATTCGAAGCAAATCACCAAAGATGGAACGATAGCCATCGATGAGGCCAACTTCGCTTTGGGGATCAGTCAACTTCCAGACTCGTTCAGCTAGATTACTTAAGCTAGTGCCCTTTTCACTACCAGCACCACCCAAGCTCCTTGAGACAACGGTAGACAGCCAAAGATAGCTGATCGCACTCACAACTCCTGCTGCACATCCCAAAGCACAAATCAACCACAGCATGAAAAGGGGCTTCTAAGTACTGAGTTCGATCTACTCAACGTGCGCACCAGGAATGCTAGACGGTGCCGAGTTCAATCGCATGCGACGCTGCTTCAACCACGCCCGCAACAGTTTGATGGGATACAAAATCGGTCCAATCAAAGCGAGCGCCAGAATGGCCAAAACAGCCAGCAGAGCGCCGATCATTGATAGTCCTGCTCCAGGACCTACATATCCCAGTTGTAAAATCGTATTGAGTGGTTCCACAGGATCACCTATTCCCAAAATGGAGTAACGTTTACGTACTTAGCGCAGCCAACAATCATGCGATTGCTAGTGATTTGCGGATCTCCTGCGATCATCTCCCATCGGACTTGCGACGATTCCAAATCGACTTCCCAAATTACACCGATGAGAGATAAACAGACTAAGGCCCGCTTGCCATCGCTGCTGAGATCGATAAAGCCGCTGTTCACGGTGCACATTGATTCTGGAAGAGTTGAGTTCGACTTTGGAAAAACGGTTTCCGCAAGGCCACGATCAAGACTGATCTTGGTCAATTGAGTACACCCAGTCTCTTCACGTCCGCCCAGATTATCCAAAGCCAAAATACAATCACCAAGCATCCTCGGGCTATGTTGCCCCGACATGGTTCCACTTGAGATCCACTTGATCATGCGAGTTTGCGGATCAAGTATGGCAATGCAGTTCAAATTGCGCAGCGAGATAATCAAGTCTCCAGGCTTCAACCACGATGCCTTTGACGCGAACTGAGCGTCCACAACTTGAACATCGTTCAGATGTAAAGGATCATCTGACTGGTAGTTCATCGAATTTCCGGCAAAGAACACATGTCCCCATCCAGATCTCACCAGTGCATCAACCAGATCGATCCGCATCAGTTCGTTTCCGTCCGTGTCCAACTGCAAGACTTGATCTCGATAGATCTTCCCCGAGTTTGAGTAGATTGAACTTGACGTGTTACCTATCTGAATCGGACTCTCTACAACCTCTAAGGAAGGCACAAAGATCGTTCCATCACTAGCAACACTAAAATTATGGTGACAGAAATTCTCTCTCTTCCAAAGCAAACTAGAGTTCTTATCGAACTTGGCCATCCCAATAGCAAACGGAAAAGTGTTGTTGCCATGGTAGGTCGAGAGAAGATCTCCATTTGGATACAAATGCACGGCTACGGGACTAATCGGCCCTGAGATCCCAGGCACTTTGGACACGCTTTTCAGATCGCTCCAAAGCTGTGGATCGTTTGCCCAACGATGCAGAACCTTTCCATTGCGATCCATGAGTGTAGCTAATGCTCCCCACGGATTTAGGTTAGGAAATTGTACCGATCCTGCAACAAACAGGATCGCCTCGTCGCCTTGATCTTCACCGCTCGAACTCGCGTCCGGTTCAGAGTTCGCATTCGATCCAGAGTTCGCTGACGCTTCTCGATACCAACGAATTTCCAGATTGTCAAAAACGGCCAGATCTGTAGCGTATTCGGTCCTAGTTGGCACTTCAGCTTCGACAAGCGACTGTCCTGCAACGGCGGCATTTCTTAAGAGATCGAAGGGAAAGACTCGAAAAAGGCAAGCATAGAACCCACCGATAAAGGCCAAAACGACAAGCCCTAAGAAGAACGAAAGGCGTAGGAATCTATCGAACCAATTGGTCGAAGCACTGGTAGTTGCCAGTATGGGACGCATAAGAAGAGAAGCCAGTTGCGTGAGCGTATGGGAAGCCAGTTCAGTCAGAACCCACAACTGTGCCGAATGTTTCGTCTCAAACCCAACCTATAGAAAACGTAACCTATCTCCATTCCTTCGCGGTGTGTTCGCAGCGACCTTTCCACAAGTGAACAAACGGCCTGAGTGCCACTGGCTTGCCGGTGTTCGAAGGAGTTAACGAACCATTTTCTGAAGCCTTCAAATGCTAGTAGACGACTGTAGCATATAGCCGAAGTCTAAGGGAATGTAGCTTCGTTAGACCGATCCTGCATTGCACACAGCAGTGGACTTCGACCACTGAAAGAACCAATACATGCAGAGTTGAAAGAACTTCATCAACTTGAAACTTCGGCAGACTCGCTGCCAAGTTCAATGACACTGGAACAACCTCAATTTCGCCAGCACTTCTACTTCGAACACTGGCAAGCCAGTGGCACACAAACAAACCAGCTAATCGAACGCCGCCCCTGCCGCTTTCCGAAATTTTCTTCACTCCAGAAATCCGTGTCCTCCGTGCTATCCGTGTCCAATCAAGCCGATCCAAAATCGGACACGGAAAGCACGGACGACACGGAAAGATCCAACAAGAGAGATCGCTAGACTACCAGCTCAGGGTTGCATGAATTGGCGAGCCAGACCGGACAAACTCTAAAACTATGCCGGATGTAGATTGAGTCGAGAATAGGTCGCGGAGGCGGTAGAGTACATCCCATGCTTGCTCGACTTCTTGTCCATCGACCTTCGAAAGTATGTCTCCTGCTTTGATACCAGCTCGATCGCCAGGAGAATCAACCCTCACCAAACCAACATGAATCTTCTTATCTTTCAGAAGCAACGAAAGACCGCTTTGATCTCGTTTGAATGGCAGATCGAAGTCTGCATTCGGAGTTACGCTGATTGTTGGGCCATTTCCATCGATAAACCAATCAAAGCGATGCAATAAACCTAGACCAACAGCATTCCTGGAGTCTTTACTCTCTGAGATTGGTATATCCTTCATAGTATACCCCAGAAACTTGGCATCTCGCAAAACTCCGTGCCTCCCACTTACAACTCCACCCATGGCTACAAACGGAACGCTTCGTACCGCTAAGATAAGGTCTTTCTCCAATAGACTATCGAAGAGTTCCTTCCGGATCGAAAGTGCCGAGTTCATCCCCGTGTCGATCTCGAAACTAACAGGGTTTGTGCCTGCAAGTTCGACAGAATCAATGACTAGCGAGTCATCCTGCAAACGCAGTGGAACAGCCTTCTGAAATTGAGTTGAACCTCGGGGGCCGCTGTAGAAAACCTGCTTACGACTATCAAACCCCAGACCGTACTTCAGAACAAAAGGTAACCCGAGCACTCCATCGACCTTGTGTCCAAGCACGGACGAGAGTTGATCCAAATCCACAACAGCAACGGGACTCTCAGCAACCTTGATTCCGCCTGCAGTTACATCATCGAGCGTCCCAGTAGGAACGGTCTTTCGACTATTAGGCGATTCCAGCTTGATTTTGCTACCGTACTTTTTCAAGACTCGAAAATGATCATCGTCAATGACGTTCATGGACGCCCCGGTATCGACCATGAACATGAAACGCTCATTTCGCACCTGAACCGAAGCGCGAATTGGAGATTGGCTAAGATGGACTTCTTGATCCGGAGTCAATCGAACCGTACATGGATTCTCCACTAATTGGGCGACTGCGATCGACTGGCATAACAATCCCCAAAAGCAACATCCTATAACTCTTCCAAGAACGAACCGAACTTGACTCATAAGGACTGCCGCTCCCTAGACTATCTTCATTCCGAAAAACCGTGTCTTCCGTGTTATCCGTGTCCAATCCAGGACTGCACTCGGATATGAACGGTGGTAAATAGGCGAACGAGAATTTGGCCTAAGAACTTGGAGCACCAGTATAGAGCGGGCGGGACGCCCGCGCACCGAGGAAGCAGCGCACAGATTACCGGTCGGACTCTTCAAGCGTCTCATCAAGAGGTTTGCTGCCGGGAATATCTTGAGGCCACTTCGACCAAACCGGAATTCGATCCATTACCTTTTCACGAAACTCATCTAACTTATCCTTGCGGATTTCATCTGAGAGTATCTTGCGGATTTCTGTTTGAATCTCCGACATGTCCTGGATTCTGGCAGGCTCGCGCTCTATGACTTCGATAATGTGATATCCCACTTCGTCTTCGATGATCTGGCTCAAGCGACGCATGGGTAGGCTGAAGAGTGCTTGATCGATAATCTCGGACTTCAGACTTCCTTGATTGGTCCAGTCGTGCTTTCCGCCACTGGAAGCCGTTATCCCTTCGGAACTGTCTCTGGCTACCGCTTCAAACGGTTTACCAGTCAATACAACTTCATTACCCATTTGCTTAATCAAGTTATCCGCCTCGGCACGGTTCGGATGCTTGTCAAAGCGTACCACCAACTCTCGCCACTTTGCTCGAGCTGAAATCCGCCACCTGTCAATGTTCTTCTCGTAGTAGGCGAGAATATCTCCCGGCGGAATTTCGAAACTCTCCGCAACGTACTTATCCTCAAGCTGCATCGCTAGAACTTGCATCAAGAAGTGGTTCTTCATGATCTGTAGCGAGAGGCTTTTGTCCTGAAGCTTGCCCTCTAGCTCCGAAAGATCTTCGACTTTGTACCGTCGGTAAAGTTCGATCGGGACGTACTTGTCGTAAAACGCCTTGGACGCTTTCGACATGATTTCGTCTTTCTTCTTTTGCAGTTCTTTCGGTGTAACATTTCCGGCGATGTCGCGAAAGAACTCTTGCTGTAGAGCCTTCATCTGAACGAATTGCGGCAAGACTTGACGCACTAACATCTGACGTGCTTCGGTCTCTTGCTTCTTATTGGCAAACTTGCCGCTGTTTTCCAAAATGTTTGGCTCAATAATCGCGGCCATGTCACCCGCGAGAATGCGTTCGTTACCAACAATAGCGACCAACTTGGTGTTCCAGATGTCTGTGACTACTTGATCGGAAGATTGCTGCTGCGGCGATCCTGCGGATGTGCTGTAGCTGACCAACCGCTTGCCCTCAGAACCAGCTCGTGTGATATCGGGAGCCATTACCGCCCCACCAGGCACGGAATTCAAATTTGGAGCTTGTGTGTTAACGCCTGGCTGATTTTGCATAGTCGTAATGCCAGCCATGTTCTGATTGCCGGTCTGCGCAGGCACGTTTCTTGGAAGTAGTTGTCCCGCGCCTGGTAAGCCTCCCGGATTGCCTCTGGCCTGTAGATCGCTTTGTGGCATTGCGCCATTGAGTACCGGGAGATTGCCGAGTATCGGCGCATCGCTAAGGACTGGAGCTCCGCCAAATGTCGTTGACGTGTTCAGCATCGGCTGCGGCGGTTGCGTGGGCGGTGTGCTTACAGCATTGATTAGACTCTGCGCAGCATTTAGGTCAGGCACACCCGTCGCGGGTGGATTTCCGACTGGTGAAGCAGCGCCGGGAGGCGGTAAGTTCACGGCGGAATAGTTCTGCGCAGCCGGATTGAATGGAATCATCGGTGCCGCTGGAATGCCTTGAGTTGCGTAGCGATTGACTATTGCTTGAGGCCCGGTTGTCTGTGGACCTGATGGCTGAGTAGCAGTTGATTGCGGGCCAGTTGCTGGCTTGCCGGAAGTCTGTGAAGCGGCCGAAGTTCCTTGCGTTGTCCGCGGTGGAGTCGCAACCTGCGCAGGAGTGGCCGGGAGTGATTGCCAAGGTATCTGAGCGCAACTTGCCGCCATGCTCGAACCCAAGGAAACGACAATCATTGTAAGGATCATAATCTCTTGCCTGAATGCAATAACTGTCACGGCAACCTTCTTAGTTCGGTATAGTAAGCGATGAGCGTATTTCACAACTCGGATCCTTTTAGCCTTGGCTAATTGATGGCGGATACCACCTGCGTAGCACAAACGCGAACCCTCTTTCACTCGACCTTTTGGGCAGAGCGCGGAAGTCCCCAGTAGGTGTTACGCGATTGCGAAATAGAAAATCAAGATAAATTGGCTAAGCCAGAAGACTTTTCCGGCAACAAACCGACAACAACATTGCAAGCATTGCGAAATCGAATCATGAGAGTGGCTAT
>CAUJKA010000039.1 GCA_963204965.1 Planctomycetota bacterium
GGTGACTTCCAAGTCGCATTTGCTTCAGTTGTCGTTTACCTTCGAGGGGCAAACCGCCGCTGTTGTTGTTGATTGCTAGGATGTCCGTTCGATGATCGATTTCCTCCTTGTCGTTTCCGATCAGACTTCGCCTTGCAGCTATCTGGAGAATCAGTCGGCTCGTCTACCGATGTGCCTACCTCTGCAGGCGGTAACTCGCGAGCGATTTGATGAAGCCATGGAGGCGGGCTATCGTCGAAGCGGCGCGTACTTCTATAACACTCAGTGCCCCAATTGCTCCGCGTGCCAACCGATTCGATTGGATGTGAATCGCTTCCAACCCTCGCGGACGCATCGAAGGATTTTGCGACGAGCTTCCGAGTTGCGTGTCGAGCTTGGCGATCCGATGGTCGACGATCGGCGTGTTGAGCTGTTCAATCTCCATCGCCAAGGCAGAGGCTTGGCTCGCGATGAGAGCGACATTATCGACGAAGATTACGCTTCGTTTTTGTTATCGGCGCCGAATCCATCGGTCGAGCTTTCCATATGGCATGAAGAGAGCCTTGTCTCCGTTTCCATTACAGACATCGGTCGCAACTGTTTGTCAGCCGTGTATTGTTGCTTCGATCCACGATACTCGCAGTACAGCCTTGGTACGTTGAGCGTATTAAAGCAAGTCGAAGTAGCAAGATCCTTAAAGATGGATTGGCTCTACCTAGGCTTTTACGTTCGCGATAACGCTCACCTATGTTACAAAGCCAACTATCTCCCCCACGAACGTCGAATTGACGGAGTCTGGACCGCGTTTCAGTAGGGCGCGTGAAGAGGTCTGATGCTATACGTCTTAGCCACTCGCCCTCTTTGATCGAAGTCTAGAGGCTCGGTGGGTTTCGTACCTCAACCCACCCTACACGTCAAAGTCCGACCGCTCTTAGTTCCGCTGCCCACGCTTGGAAGCTGCGAGATTCTTTTCGCGTAACTCTGCTAATTGTTGTCGGTCTTCTTCTGGTGAAATCGTTTTTGTGAAGCCGTTCTCATTCTGGTTCGCTGTCCAATCTGCAATGTGCTTACTCTCATCGTAATCGGCGGGAACTTTAAGCGGAACCTCTTTGAAGAAACGAACTCTCTCTCCAGTGTCTGGATTTTCGAGCACAACAATTGGCTCTGGAATCCCCGGTGATGAACAGCCGATGCAGCAGAGCAAGGAAATCAGCACCAGGGTATAAAGTTTGAGGTAGGGCATTTCACAACTTCCGGTGTAACGAAGTATCTACTTCCCGAGAGCTTGGATCTCGTGCTGAACTTTCTGAATCTTCTTTTTGAGCTCCTTAAGCTGAAGCTTTAGTTCAGACCGAGTTGCGTCATCTGAAGCCCGCCGTAGTTCAATTTCAACCCGTGCGTGAAGTATCGATACTTCTGATTTGATTAGAAGTAAATTAATTCTTTGCAGTTGCTTCTCTTGATCTGCGACTGAGGCTACGACCACCGGCAATTTTCGAATAGCGTCTGCTGCACAATTGCTAGTCACGCACAAAATCACAGCAATAGCTAGGATTAATCTTCGGATCATTACTCAACTCCTTTGATATTCAAGCCACGATTGTACCATCTTGCTGTCGTTTTCGGAAAGTTGAACGTTTGGCAAGCGATTGAAATGATCTATCCATAAACGAAAAAAGCCAACTTCAATCAGCAGTTGGCTTTGTAGTTAAGCATTAAGCAAACAGACCGACGCTAGTTTGCTTTACGCCTTCTTAGCAAATGGAGTGTAAACGCCTGGGACTGGAACTGGGTAGAGTCCATTTTCGTCAGGCATAACTGGTGGTTGCGACTTCAGGCTGTAACTGTCGATACCAGGAGCCAAGTCCTGTCCGGAATTCATCAAGTCATCCCACTTGATGACCTTACCAGAGTAGCAAGCTTCGCGACCAAGAATCGAGCAGAATGTCGACTTAGCACCATGCTCGCCTTCGTTGTAAACTTCGCCCTTGCTCAGAGCAGCGATCAGATCATTCTGTTCGTTTTGGTGACCATTGAGTCGTTTGCCGGCAAACTTCCAAGCGTTCTTGCCATTGATTGTGCCGTCGATCTTGGAAGTTCCCAAAGTTCCATGGGCGAATTCGTCAACGATCTCCCACGAGCCCTTGAGGTGTCGACCTTGACTGAACATCTTGGTGCCATCGTCAAAGGTATATTCGCAGAAGGTGTGATCGAAAATCTGCGAACGACTGCGGTCTCCGCCTTCTCGCATTTCGCGACCGCCCATCCCGTTGCACTCGACAGGATACTTGCCTTTGACCCAGCAACCTACGTCCAAGTTGTGAATGTGCTGTTCGCAGATCTGGTCACCGCTGAGCCAATTGAAGTGGTACCAATTGTTGCACTGGTAAGCCATTTCGGTCACAGGTGTACCTTCGGGCATTAGGCCTTGAGCGATATTGCGACCGCGATGCCAAATGCCTCCACCGTTCCAATAGACTCGCAAAGCGATAATGTCACCAATCGCTCCATCGTGCAAACGCTGAATAGTCTCGGTGTATTGAGGCTCGTGGCGGCGTTGTAGACCGATACCGACCATCAAGTTCTTCTTCTTCGACTCTTCAACGGAAGCCAAGAATCGGCGAACACCGGCAACGTCCGAGGCGACAGGCTTTTCGCAGAAGATGTGGCGTCCCTTCTTTACCGCGTATTCAAATTGCTGAGGCTTAAAAGCTGGTGGAGTAGCGATAACGACGAGGTCACAATCGACATCGATAGCCGCTTTGTAGCCATCCAAGTCACTAAAGATTCGGTCTTCTGGAACGTCAATGTTCTCTGCAAACTTGCGCTTCAGGCTGTTGATCGCCGACTTAGCATTGCCAAGAAAAGCGTCGTGTACGGCTACCAGCTTTACATTGCCACCTGCATTAAAGATATTCTCAGCAGCACCTGTTCCACGACCGCCGCAGCCGATGACGACAAAGCGAATTTCGTCGCTTCCAGCAGCGTGGGCAGTTCGAGCTATCGATCCAGCGGCGGCGAGTCCGGCAGTTGCTATGGTGCCGGTTTTCAGAAAGCCTCGTCGGTTGTTGAGATTAGATTCCATGAGACATCCTCAATCAAGTTTGGGAAGGTTAGTGTGGTAGGCAGCCCATCGGACAAGAGTTTGGGGCTGGCAATTTGGATTTCCGTTCGTAATCGGCAAACGCATGGTCGGGAACTTCTATTTGAAGCACCTTACGGGAAGCCAATTGCCGGAAATCGCCTTCTATGTTAGTCGATTCGCCTTCCATCAACTACCTAGGTTCTGGGCGAGCTCTTGGAAATTCCGCCATTTCCCTGAGAAATCAATGGCCTAAAATGCCCACGGCTAAATGCTTACAGCTAATGGCTAAATGCTACTCGCTAACAGCTAACCGCTAATAGCTAACAGCTGCTTGGATGTGCACATTGATCCGTGCCGGGACCGCTGTAGATGCTTCGACCTCCGTCCACAGGCAGGCAGACGCCGGTAATGAAGGGACTAGTGCTTAAAAAGTAAACTGCGTCGGCGACATCTTCGGGACGTCCTGCGCGACGCAAAAGACTTTGGTCGATGATCTTCTGTTCGGCTTCGGAAGTAATCTCGGGAGCCATCATCACTGGACCAGGCAGCACCGCATTGACACGAATCTTTGGATTACGCGTCGCGAGCTCTACAGCCAAACTTCGAGTCATTGTTTCGATCATTCCCTTGCCAACAAAGTAGGCCGAGAAGTCTTTGTAGGGTCGAACGCAGGCCCAATCGCCAATTTGAATGATGGCACCGCCGGTCGACTGCTTAACCATCGCCAACCCAAACTTCTGCGAGGTTAGGAATGAACCTATCGCATTCACCTCAACGTTTCGCCGCAGATCTGCCACGGTTACTTCTTCTAGCGGCTGAGTCTCCCAGATGGCGGCTGAGTTAACCAACAGATCAATACGATTCCACTTTGCCAGGATTTCCTCTAACCAACGCGATGCGCTTAGTTCGTCCTCAAGCTTACCGTCGCAGAGCATGACGGATTGTCCGCTGGCTTGAAGACTTTTAACGTAGTCCGACGAACGCTGATCCCTTCGCTGGCTATGAAAGGCGACACGAAAACCGGCCTGAAGAAGTCGTTGAGCGATTCTACGGCCCACGCGATCAGCCGCGCTGCCTGTGACGAAAGCCACTGGAGAAGTGGTTTCAAATAGCGATTCCAGAATTGAACTCATTGCGGTGCTTCTCTCTGAGTGATGATCGTCGCGCTCTGCTCAGCTCTATACTTGTGCCGGGACAAGTACTTTTGCCTCGGCAAGTACATCTGACTCGGCAAGTACATCTGTCCAGGCTAGTACTGAAGCTTGACCCAGCTCGGATCAGGTTGCCCAGCTCGGTCGGGAAGAACGAAATCATTACGAGCCCATGCGGCGAAAAATGATGGAACGCTCGGCAACAACTGAGGATGTTTCAAGAGCGACTCGGGAGTCACCCACATCCACTCGGCGACCTCAGCCAAATTCGCTTCGGGTGTCGATTCTGGGTGACGATCAACCAAGACCCACTCCAAAGTCGTTCCCCAACTTGTAACGCTTTGCCAAACGTGGTCACGAGCCTGCCCTCGCAAATTCAGCTCTTCCAATAACTCGCGCTCGATTGCTTGATGTGGGGTTTCGCCAGTTTCAATTGTCCCGCCAGCAAAACAAACCAAATTGGGAGCTCGCACCAGTTCACTACGTCGTATAACCAGGAATTCCCCATCTTCGACGATTATCGCCACCGCTCCGTGTCTAGGTTTAGATGGCCTTCCCCTGACAGACATTCAGCTTCTTCCGTTATGAGTGAGGTAGATAGAGCGGTTTAATTCAAATTAGCGTAGTGATCATTGTGATCGAACTAGCTCTTAGGGAGTATAGCATCTTTGCCGACTTGGCCACAGCGAGTTGGCTTGCTTTTCAAGCTACAATAGAGCGATAACAAAGGCTGATGAATCGCATGAACGATAACGAAACTTCTTCGAACGAACTCCCGATAGCAATGGGAATTACTGGCGCGTCAGGGGCCGTTTATGCGGTGCGAACTCTCCAATGGTTACTTGAGGAGTCGCGGAGAGTCCACCTAGTTGTCAGTCCCGACGGTTGGACAGTCATCCGACAAGAGCTCGGGTTTGATCGCCAGATCACCGTAGATACGCTAGGCGAGCTAATTCTAGTCGCGAATCGTTTTATGGGGATTTCCGAAGCAGAATCAGCTGAATCATCAGTTAAAGTGGCAGACGCGATTCGAAACAACTGTGTGAAGATTCACCAGCCCAACGATTACTTTTCACCGATTGCTAGTGGTTCGTATCGAACGCGGGCCATGATCGTGTGCCCTTGTTCCGGAACTACTATGGCAGCGATCGCTCACTCTAGCGGCCGCAACCTAATTCACCGAGCCGCGGAAGTGCACCTTAAGGAACGTCGCAAGTTGATTCTTGTTCCGCGAGAGACCCCTTTAAGCTTGCCACAGTTAGAGAACATGGTGAAAGCCACTCAGGCCGGCGCTGTGGTTCTTCCAGCGGCTCCCGGATGGTATCACGGCGTTACAAGTTTGCGCGATATCGTAGACTTCATCGCAGCTCGTATTCTTGATCAACTAGGCATCGATCACAGTCGAACTCGTCGATGGCAGGATTGATTGGAATCCACTACAGAAGCTATTATTGAGCTACAAACGAAAGAAGGCTCTTGGAGCGATTTGCTCCAAGAGCCTTCAAGTTCTAATTAACCCAGTAGTTAGTTAGCCTTCAGCCTTTGTTGTTGCTGCAGCTCCACCTTCAGCGGCGGAATCTCCAGGAGGCGGCGGGGCAAACTTCTCGGGTTTGACAGCGTCTTTGCTTTGCGATCCACAGCCGGCAAGAGTTGCCACCGTCATTAGGAAAAGCAAACAAAGACTACGCTTTAGAATCATGAATTATTCTCCAAAATCAACTTAGTTAGGGAATTTCGCCAATCGTGTTACCGTCCTTCATGGCACAGTAGTTCAGCCAAACAGTCGCATCAATCGTCTTTGCAATTGACCGAACCGATCCATCTGCTGCTGTACCATTGATGGTACCTGCTGCGTGGAAGCTTGCAGCATTGAACCAATTGTTATTTCCTGGAAGCCAAGAAGCAGTAGTAGAAGCTGGCAAGGTGATTGCGGAAATCCAAAGCCATGTACCAACGCTCGTTCCGGATACTCCACCATGTGCTTCAGTGATGGCAAGTGTGTTACTTAGACCATCGGTGACTTCAGCAAACTTGGTACGAGAACGATTGCGGAAAATACCTTCGAATTGACCACCCGAGACGTCTGGACGTCCACACATACCCAGGTAGTTAGTCTTACCAAGAGCATCCACCGGCCAACCACCGGTCGCGGCACCGGTGAACAAGTGCGCTGTAACACCGGTTGATGGGGGCGCTGCCGATGCGCGAATGTGACCGCGGGACCAAACGTGAGTTAGCTTTCCTTCCTTGGCATCTGATGGGCAGACGAAACCTGGAATCTTGTATTGTGCTAGATTCCAGGGCTGCGTTGCTCCACCCAGTAGCGCTGGAGTTAGTGTACCCAGCCATCGTAGATCTTCAGTAGAGACTGCAATTCGATCATAACGTACCAAGTCTCTGGGAAACTGTTCGTACAACGGTGCTTGTTCTACGAACGGCATAAGGAACGGAAGCATTCCGTAATACTGCTGATTTCCGCCAGTCGCTGGGTCCGTGTAGGGAGTAGCAGTTGCGTTCATTCCTGGCCGAGGTGGTCCAAGGTAACCTGGTGGCAAGCGCTTGTAGGTGCTCTCGAAGTTGTGCATCGCGAGCCCCAATTGCTTGAGGTTATTCGAGCAGCTCATTCGTCGAGCAGCTTCTCGCGCGGCTTGAACAGCAGGAAGCAAAAGACCAACCAATATCCCAATAATTGCAATAACAACCAACAATTCGACCAACGTAAACGCTGGCCTTAACCTTCCGGTTTGTACCTTCATCTCAGTCTCCTTAGCGTGAAACAACTTACGAAAAAAGCTTACGCAGTCGTTATGCTAGAGAATTACCAAGTCGCAATCAATCAAATTTTCCACAGAAATAACGAATCGAGATCCCAGTTGGGGTGGGTAGGCAAGCCAAATGCCAACAGTCGCGGTTAAGGGAGCCATAATGCGCATTAATGGCTGGAAATTATTTTTGAACTACAAAAACGTGTGCCATGTTTTCCCCGCACCAGGAAGAATGTCCCAGAGGGGACGATTCATAACGTTGACTAATGAGTCTAATCTCAAAGCGACAAATGAGATTACGGCCGCAGAAATCGGTCAAATTTCGATTGGTTTTGACAGAAAGTAGTGCATGAGTTGCTCTACTTGCAATTGCATGTACTAGCGAGTTTCAACTACAGCTAGTTCCCGAACTCTACCCGTGATTGCCTAGAAGCGATATCCGTGGTGATGGTGATACACAGGATAGCTGCGGTGTTCGATGATCACAGGTGGATTACTGTAGTACACAGGAGCTTGTCTAACAATGATCGGCTCTTGAACTACCACCGGCTGGCTGTAAGTTTGTCGAGCGACCTGACCAGCAATTGGTGCAGCCTGCATCGCCGAAATCACTCCATCGCTCACACCTTGCTGATGCAAAGAGATGATGTCGCTAACTTCAAGCCGTCGTTGAACGCCGCGAGTTTGCAGTTGACTCATGATCACTGCATCATTGACTCCACTGCGGCACATCGAAACTACGTCACCCGTAGTTACCCCCGACTGAACAGCTTGTTGAGTCACTTGCTGTTGATAGTAGATTTGCTGTTGTTGAGAGTAAATAGCTTGTTGGTAAGCTTGTTCACGACGTTGGATTTGTTGATCCTGGGCATTTCCGAGCACCCCACCAGCCACCGCTCCAACAGCTCCACCAATTAAAGCTCCGCCAGTCGTCTTATGCGACTGTTTCCCAACCAATCCGCCAATCACAGCTCCCGTAACGCCGCCAATTACGGCGCCTTGTCGGGTGTTTTGTTGAGCGTGGCAGGAACTCGCCGAAATGTGACTAACTACTGGAACAACGGCAAGTATCGCGATGGAAAGTTTGCTGATCGACATTTTGTAATGCTCGCATTGAACCGCGTGAAACTCGATCTGAGTCTCCTCTACTATCGACATAGCAATTCGTTGCTCTGGAGTAAACAGCGCTCCATGTTTGCGAATCTTCATTCGAGCCCAAAAAGACGTCAAAGTCGACCAAGAAATGCCGCCATTCGACACGCGACTTAACTGCTGCCTAGCAGGGCGGCATCGGACAATTTCGACTCGGTAGAGGTCAATTTCCTGGTTGAAATGATGGGAAACTGGAGACGATACCGGGACATAGTCCAAAAGCGGATCGATTATTACAATACTGCCCCTTCCAGAACCTAGCGATCATCGAACACAATAATGAACGACGGTGATTTCAAGCAGTGTCACCCTAAATTGCGCATCTTTCGAACACCTGAAAGCATCAGACTGAATGAAATCAGCCGCCGATCTCCAGATCATCACTTATCCGCACCCAACGTTACGCTATCAGGCCAAGCCACTTCGAAAAGTCGATGCACGACTGAAGGAGATCGTCGATCGCATGTTCGAACTCATGTACGAGTACCGTGGAGTTGGTTTGGCGGCGACGCAAGTTGACTTGCCTTTGCGACTGTTCGTGATGAACTCGACGGGCCGACAAGGCGACGGACAAGAGATTGTGATGATCAATCCTGTCATCTCGCGACCTCGCGGAAATGAGATCGCCGAAGAAGGCTGCTTGAGTCTGCCGAGTATTCACGGCAACGTGATTCGCGCCAAGACAATTCGGGTCAACGCTTTCACGCTCGATGGCCAAGAGATCAATCAAGACTTTAGCGGCTACGAAGCTAGAATCATTCAGCACGAGACGGATCACTTGGACGGCTCGCTATTCATCGATCGTTTGAAAGAGGGATCGGAACTAGAGATTCAAGGCGAGCTTGAACAGTTGGAGATCGACTTTGAGTCGCGACAGCGAACTGGATCACTCGCAGAAGATTCCCAATTGAAGGCAGACATCGCCGCGTGGGAAGCCGCTTATTGCTAAAACAGTTTAAGTCAGTTTGCTAAGCCGGAACTAAAAACTGGCTTCGTTAACACGCTGCTCAGATCACTCGGGAAGATCTTCGCTCTCGTCATCCTTAGCGCCTTCAGGAGAGCCACCTACGATTTGATCAGGCTGAAGTACCGCTTCCAATTGCTTCAGCATTTCGCCTAAGGGTTCGCGGTCGAATTTAAAGTCGTCGAACACGAAGACTTTCTTGGTCTGACCTTCGTTGTAGTGTGCCTTGGCAATGCCTTTGTTGGCCCAACGTTTTTTGTTCAGCAGGTAGACATCGCTGAACTTAACGGACTGGCCCCAGCTTGTCGTTAAACCATCTTCGGTGGATTCAACCCACTTGCTCCGCGATCGAACGAAGAACAACAGTGCGGGAATGGCAAGAACTAAACAGATCGCTCCATACACGTATTGGCCAGCAATCTTGTTGTTGTATTCAGCGGCCTTTTCTTTGGGTGTATCCACGTTCCAGCCGTTGCTTCGCGCTAGTTCTCGCCATTGCTGATAGAGCTCCTTCTTGTCTGGAACTTCTTCGACAAGCTTTTCGTAAGCCGCTGATCGTTGCTGCTCGCGAGGGTAGCCTACCAGTCCATCGAACGCAAACCATGCAGCCATGAAAAAGCCGATGCCAGCCATCGCCAAATAGCGCCAAAGGTAGTTCTTCTGAAAGTTTGCTCGAAGCTTCACAGCGTTTCCAAGTTTCAATTGAAGGAAGTTTTCGCAAGCGAAAATCGAAGGACAAGATCCGTTTCAATGGTCTAACTCAATATCCATGGCCTCAAGGCGATCAGTCCTCGCTTTTGCGTTACGATCATAGCATAGACAGGGAAATGCCCAGGGAAAAGGATCACCCGCAGCGAGGCGGCAAGTTGAATCGAAGCTCTGTAACGATTATCCTAACTTTCCCGCCTGGAGCGCCAGAATTCTGACCTCCGCTATGCTGTAGAATCGAAGGTAACACCGATCGACGCGTTACCTCACTCGCCTCATCACTCCCCCAATCTGCCTCAGTCAATCTGCCTCAGTCAATCTGCCTCAGCAAAACGCATGGAACGCTCATGAGCCGCACGATCCATAAAACGACTCGAATGCAACAAGATCCGTGGCGCAGGGTGTTGCTTCCACAGCTATGCCTAGGGTTGCTCTTCCTTGCGTTAATGCAGTCCGTTGTCTCCGCCCGACAAGCGTCCAATGATGCAATCCAACGTATCAACGGACTGCTTGGGACATATTCGATTGGAAACACATCGACGACAAGAGTTGATTCTGATGTTCAGTTCAATGGCACCGTACACGAGCAGACTCAAGCGTGGACACAGGACACTCGATTGCCCGCCGTAGCGTTTCGAGCCAATTGGACGGGTTGGATTAACATCGCCGAAGACGGACGATTAAAGTTCTACTTCCATGGCGTCGGAAAGTTTCGACTGCGAATAGCTGAGAAGGATATTTTGCAGGGGGAACTTGCCGAGCGAGGATGGAGGGAGAGCGTTGAAGTTGAGTTACCACGCGGACCTGCGGCAATTGAAGTTGAGTACACCTCTGGTGATTCTGCTTCGCTTGGCCTTTACTGGTCAAGCAACACTTTTCAGCTCGAGCCGATTGAAACACACCTACTTTCCTGTGAGGTCGGATCATCCGACGAGGCTTCTGACATTGATGGGAGAATGCTAAGCCGCGCGTTGCGATGTCAGGCGTGTCATTTCTTCACGAACTCAGCAGATCCACATCCAGGGCCCTCGCTAAGACGCTTGAAAGAGAATCTCAAGCCTGAGTGGATCGTCGAGCACTTAACGGCTAAGCCTCCAACGGACAGTGAACAACCGCTTGATTCTCGGCGAATGCCTTACTACGAACTGACCGACTCCGAGGCTCTGGCGATCGTAGCCGCACTTTGGGAGCGATCCGAAGAGGCAAAGCCAAAAACGGACTGGTCAGCCGCGTTATCCCTAAGCGAGAAAAAGCGAAAGGCCAAAGATCCACCTATTCGAACCTTGGCAGACATCGATCAAGGTCAGCAGACATTCGTCTCACTCGGCTGTATTGCTTGCCACACTGCCAGTGAGTTGGGACGAGTCGAAGGCGAGTTACCGATCGCAAAGCTGTTTGCTGGAAGCGACTTGACGGGATTAACCCAAAAACGAAGCTCAGCAGCGATTGCTCGATGGCTCGAAGACCCTTCATTAGTGAACTCGCATCACCGTATGCCCAAGTTTGAGTTGTCGTTGATTCAGAAGCTGGACCTCCATGCCTTTCTTACTCGAGTGACTCAACCCGAGGCGGGTAGCAAGAGCGAAGAAGCGAACGCTAAGGAATCAAAGTTCACTGCTCAACAAGTCGCTAACGGCCGACAGTTGATTCGCGAGCGACGCTGTGCAGCATGTCATCAACTGCCTCCGGGAATTCCAATTGGTACCGGAGTGAACGATTATGAAGCCCCAATGCGCATTGCTGTGCATTCTGACTCGCAATGGTCGCAAGCCTGCTTAAGCGAACAAACTTCGAAGTACCATCCTAGCTATAGACTATCTAAAGCTCATGTGGCGCAGTTAAAGAAACACTTAACCAATAAGCCCATGCAAGCTGCGTCAGTTCATCCGCAACAGATTTTGACTGAGCACAATTGCCTGAATTGCCATAGACGGGGAACTGAACCGGGGATCTTCAAGCACTTTATCGATCTTGCGGAGAACTATCCTGAACTTGCGACCAAGCTCGCCGGCATGACACCTCCGGCTCTGAATGGAGTTGGTGACAAGCTACATCGCGAGTCGATTGTCAAAGCGTTGGGCGCACATCCGGAGCGATTGAGGGAATGGCTTGACATTCGCATGCCACAGTTCGATCTCCAGCCGCAAGAGATCCAAGCCTTAACCGACTACTTCATTTCGCATGATCGTATTCCTGATCGCAAAACAGAAGGGGTAGGTGAGCGTGAGCTGCCGAATGTTTCGAATACTGAGTCCGATACGGCGAACCAAGCGTACTGGCTAGCTGCTGGTCGACTGGTGACGCCGGATGGTTTCAGTTGCCAAAGTTGTCACCAGATTGCCGATAGCAAGCCAGCCGGAATTGCACTGAACGCGCACGGAGCAGATTTGACGCTAGTCGGCCAACGAATTCGTGAGACATGGTTTTATCGTTGGGTCAAGAACCCGGCTCGAATCACGCCCAGAATGGAGATGCCTGCGATTCAGACTCCCGTCCACGGAGTGCTGGATGGAACATTGGACACTCAACTTCATGCGCTTTGGCTTACGTTGAATCGTCCCGATTTCCGTCCGCCAACGCCTAACCCTGTCCGCGTTGTTCGGAACTATAACGACGGCGCATCGGAGTACACTCATGTGTTGACCGATGTTATCGAGACACCGAACGTCGTTGTCCGGCCTTTGATTCTCGGCCTGCCCAATCGTCATAACTGGATGATTGACTTGTCCAATGGCAATCTGAGGAGCTGGTGGCTCGGCGATGTTGCACGCCAACGCACTCGAGGAAAGAGTTGGTATTGGGAACCCGGCGCACAGTCACTCGTAGGCGGGGAAGAAAAACCAATTGAAGCTTGGACTATCACTGATGGCACTGGAGTGACTCTCAAACCGCAAGCTCGCGAGGGTCAACAGTTTTCAATGGAGCTCGACAGCTTGCAACATTTAGTTGATGGCGTTGTTTGGAGCGGCCGATTGCACTTTGCCAATTCAGATGCTTCGGTAACGCAGACGCTAAAGGTTCAACAGCGTTGGAGATTCTTGGATGACCACCGATGTCAGACAGATTTCGAAGTTGTTGGACTTCGCAAGAATCAGTCGCTCGTGGTGCAAACGATAGGCGAGCTTTCTTCGTCGAATGACAGACAGAAGAAGTCATATCGATCGACAGTCGCCGGTGGCCATTACTTGGAGTATGAGAGCTCTGATGAAGTGGTTGACGGAGAGAAAGGGCGACTGGAGATTCGGGCTGACGATACAGAGAAGCCGCTGACTTGGCGGCGTATCATGGTTGCAGCTATTCCGGCTGATAAGTTCTCTAGACTGCCATCAGTTCATGAAATCGCATCTCCCAAAGTACTGGATTGTGTCCCTGGATTCCTTGCGATTGATCTTCCGCTGCCTCGCAATGAAATGCCGATTTCATTTGCCTGGGACAAACAATCCCGCGGCTTCATGGGATCGTTGAAAGGCCGAGTGCTCGAGTTGCTCGACACCAACTCGGATGGATTCGAAGATACGTACAAGCTGGTGAGCGACGAGGTTCCCACACCGTATGGTCTCTACGCCGGTGAGGATGGGCTGGATGTGTTAGCGAAGTTTGGTCTGCTGCGACTGAGCCCATCAAGTTCAGGCAGCCCCATCATGGACTTTCAAGTCGTTGCAGATGGTTGGGGATACACGCCTGATTATCACGACTGGGCTGTGGGGTTAGAGCGCGATGCCGCGGGCAATTACTACGCGACATTGCCTTGTCAACAAGACGATCGATCTCCCGCCGCAGCACATTGGCGAGGCCATGCGCTGCGCTTGGTACCAAAGGAGATCTCTGATGCTTCAGAACGCAAGTATCAAGTCGAATCGATTGCCGCGGGGTTGAGATTTCCGATGGGGCTTGCCTTGAACCGCGAAGGAGACCTGTTCACTTCGGACAATCAAGGCAACTACACGCCGTTCAACGAGCTCAATCACATTCGCGAAGGAAAGCGTTTTGGCTTTATCAACAAGCTCGAGAATAAAAATGGATTTTCGCCACCGTTTGAATCACCGGCAATCAACATCCCTCACCCTTGGATGCGAAGCGTCAACGGTATCTGCTTTCTAGACACTCCAGCAACAGCAAAGAGCCTTCCGGGAAGTCAAGAAAAAATCTTCGGGCCATTCGAAGGGCATCTGTTGGGATGTGAGATGAACGGTCGATGCATGGTGCGGATGAGTTTGCAGAAGGTTAACGGACAGTATCAAGGAGCCGTTTATCCGTTTAGCTTTCCAAATGGCACGAGTGTCTCAAACTTCGAAGGCCCCATCGTTTGTAAGGTGGCTCCCAACGGCAGTATCTATGTTGGCAACTTGCACGATAGCGGTTGGGGTGGAGGTAACAACACTGGTTCGATCGTTCGACTGACTCCGACCGGTGAGTGGCCGCTGGGGATCGCTGAAGTACAAGCTACGCCAGAGGGACTTAACATTATGCTGACGGCCAATGCTGATGTTAATCTCGCCAGCGATAAGAAAAACTACTCGATTCGCTCCTACATTCGCACACCGACGCCAGCTTACGGAGGCGAGGATCAAAAGGAGAAGATCGAGCAGATTGAATCTCTGGTCTATGATGATCCGCTCAAGACTGTTCGAGTCAAGTTAGGCGAGTTGCGTGAAGGCGCTGTTTACGAAATCAATGTCGGCAACATCGGTCCCCTCCACGTATCGATTTTTCCCAACCAAGCACACTACACCATGCGTTCGGTACCCACACCCTAGAAACGAATGACCCAGACATGCTACGAACTACCATTGCTCTATTGCTCTGCCTTTGCAGCTCGTCAATCTTCGCACAAAAGAACGACAAGATTGCCAAGGACCCTAATCCTCAGCAGTACATCCTGAAAAAGCGAGCGAGCGAAATAGATCCACGGGCAAAGCCGCACCCTGAAATCGACTTTGTGTTTGAGAAGGACGGCAAGCCTCAGGACATGCAAGCTGCTTCGGTAGATACACGCGTCGCGCCACAAGGTCGCTTAGTCATTTGGCTAATGGGTCACGAGCAGCGGTTGTTCGATCGCTTGAACAAGCAAGGGATTCACGCAATCCAAGTACACTATGCCAACAAGTGGTTCGGTATCTTGAATCAACCCAAGCCGAAGTCACCTGAAGCCCGTGGCAATGTCCGCTTGGAAGCTGCGATTGGCGAAGATGTCAGCGACGAGATCGACATTCCCAAACCGGACTCGATGATGGAGCGTTCACGTCAGTTCTTGATTTGGTTGAGCAAAGAAAATCCGCAAGGAAACTGGCAACAGTTTCTCACGGACGATCAATCTGCAGTTCGATGGGATAAAGTGACGATCTCCGGTAGTTCGCACGGCTCAACCACAGCCGCTCGCTTTGCCATGCACCAAAAGGTTGATCGTGTTGTCATGTTGTGTGGACCTAGAGACCAAGAACAAGATTGGCAGTCTGGCATTTCGGCAACTCCTTCGAACCGATTCTTCGGCTTCAGTCATGTGCTGGATACAGGATGGAGCGGCAATCATTACTGTCGCTCATGGGAGATGCTTGGATTGCACAAGCTAGGCCCCATCGTCAATGTCGATCAAACCAAACCGCCTTATGGAAACTCGCGGCGATTGATCTCTGCGGCTGATGTGAAGAACGACGCCAAAGCAGCTCACTCTTCGGTAACGCCCAACAACGCTTCGCCGAAGAATGACAAAGGTGAGTTTCTTTACGAACCCGTCTGGGAATATCTCTTCAATCATCCCGTTGACAAAGTCGGCACACCCACCGATCGAGATCCAAGCTGTGTTGTTCCACCCGGAAAGTAGTTGCGCGGTGGTCCCGCCCGTAAAGAAAAAGGTGCGCGGGCGTCCCGCCCGCTTTGATTTCGGTAGGGTGGGTTGAGGTACGAAACCCACCGACGCCTTAAATCTGCTAGCTCAAGTAATCCGCTGCGTGGCGGGTAAACGCAGGTTTATAGCCACGAAAACTCACAAAAGCCACAAAATTGATTCATGCGTTTATGTATTGCATTGCGGCCATCTAAACAAATGAAGCGGGTATCATGCGGAAGAAAGTTCGAAGTCGACTACCTCTCCCTACCAATCTAGCATCCAACCCCGCAGTCCAGCCACGAAGTGGCGACACATCCTTAGCCCTGGGTGAGTGCGGCGAGTCCCGCGAGCCAAGCGTAACCCAGGGTATTGGAAGCGAAGTTCTTGGCGGTGAGGGCTTATGCAACCACTTCAAAGGTCTCAATTCGAACCGCAACATCCCTGGTGCCATGCACTATTCTTTCCTTGGCTGCCGTACGAGAATTGATTGGAAGATGCTTGATTGTTATGCCCTTTCAGGGCGGACCGGCTCCATCGTCTCGCTTTCCCAGGGCGGCGCTGCGCTCTGCCCTGGGCTTTGGTGTTGGGGCCCTTCAGGCCAGTAAGACTCGCCGCAGAATTCGCGCTACAAGAACCAGAGGCACTGATCCAACCCCCGCTAAGGCTTCCCGGCTTCTTTGTTGTCTTCTTTATTCTCAAGATCGAGCTCAGCGAACAACAAAAAATGATCTGATCCCTCTCTACGAACGACCTCAGACTTTTTAGCGATGAAATGATCCGTGTGAAAGATGTAGTCGATTCGTAGCGAAATTGGAATCGGTTTCGTCGGCCATGTCCAAGTAGGATGCGAGTCTGGTTTCGAGTTCAATTCTGCAAACGCGTCTTTGAACCCCAGCTCTTTTAACCGCTTTGGTGCGACGAAGCTGGACAGGCTGTTGAAGTCTCCCAAGATGATCGTAGGACGTTTTTCGTCGACTCTTTTTAGGATTGCATCGATCTCAACTGCGTGAGTCCTTTCAGTCGAAGCTAGCGCAGACGTTGCACCGAGCACTCCGTCCTTGAGATTGCCATGAAAAGGTGTCAAATGAACGTTTACGATTTGAATCTTCTGACTCGGAACCCCAGTGTCTCGCCCGACTTCCGAACTCGGTACGCGGGCGTCCCGCCCGACTTCAAGCGTTGCTAGATAAAACCCAAACAGGCCTTGTGTGGGAGGAACGAACTCCACATCCGTAAGCGTAGTTTTACTGGCAAATGCGAATCGCTCCGCATAGTACTTGCCTTCGTGCCCTACTGAATGGAAAAAGGGATAGGTCTTCGCCAGCCGGTCGCGTAGGAATTGCTCTGACTGAGTCGTTGACTCTTGGAAGCAGATCAGGTCGGGCGATGCCTTCGATATCGCATCCAATACTTGATCTCCGCGACGATTTCCGTAGTTCAAGTTGTAAGTTGCCACGCAAAGCGACTGCGCTTGAGCACCGAAGCAAAGGATGAAGACAAGTCCCATAGCCCCAATGAGACGGAAGTGATCTCGAATCCAATCGGACTGTCTGATTTTGACCATCATCGCTGCCTCAGTGGTATTCGTTGATCTTATCAAGTTCCAGTCTATCATCGTGTCGCCGGTGTTTACAGGTACGCTTAAGTCTCGTCCGCAAGAACTGAGAATGCGGGCGAGGACGCCCGCGCACCGGTGCGCGGGCGTCCCGCCCGCATGAGAGTTGGAACGGGCGGGACGCCGGTGTACGCTTTTGCGGACGGGGACGTCCGCGTACCGATTCGGGAGATACCGTAAACTAGCTAGTACGAAAAAGTTCTCGAAAAAATCGTCTAATGCTGTAACCCGCTAAGCTACAACAGCGAAATTACAGGTGAGACCGCGAGTTTTTTGGCTCGTAAGCCTTGTCAGCTTGGCTAAGAAAGCCAACCTCAACGACCCAAAGACAATTGAAAAACCTTCTAAAAGACCTCTACCCATAGGGTTTCATCGTGCAAAGACTATGTTCCAAATGCAAATCGCCAGTTGGTTATGACGGAGCGTGCCAAAGTTGCTTGATGGAGCTGGGGATGTCGGATCGTTCAAAATCTGCTCATTCAGGAAGGGGACCGTCGGCTTGGGGTCAGAACATGCCAACAATCCAGGAATTGGCGGGCCAGTTTCCGCAGCTTGAAATTCAACGCATGATTGGCCGCGGTGGCATGGGGGCAATCTATCAAGCTCGTCAAACCGCATTGGACCGTGACGTAGCCCTAAAGATCATCACCAAGGAAGTGTCCGACGATCCGATGTTTGTCGAGCGATTTGAGCGAGAGGCCAAGGCGCTGGCGAAGTTATCGCACCCGAACATTGTGACCGTTTTTGATTTTGGTCGGACGGCTAGCGGCATGGCTTATCTGATCATGGAGTTTGTCGATGGCGTGAACCTACGTGAGGCGATTGCAACGAAGAGCGTTGGAGCCGAAGACGCGTTGGGCTTGATCGCCACGATGTGCCACGCCCTGGATTATGCTCATGCTAAAGGCGTCGTCCATCGCGACATTAAGCCTGAGAACATCCTGTTGGGCGAAGACGGGTCGCTTAAGATTGCCGACTTTGGTATCGCTAAGATTGTCGATGACGTCAAGCATCCGCCAACATTAACTGCTACACGCCAAATCTTAGGATCACTGCATTACTTAGCTCCCGAACAGATCGAATCGCCGGAGCAAGTGGATCATCGCGTCGACTTGTATGCACTGGGCGTTGTGTTCTATGAGCTACTAACGGGTCAACTGCCGCTTGGCAACTTTGAACCGCCTAGCTCGGTACTGCCAAGGCTGGACAAGCGCATTGACGCCATTGTATTGAAGACGCTCAGTCGCAAGCCAGCGCTGCGATATCAGAACGCCTCGCAACTCAAGTCCGATATCGATCAAGTCAGCTCGGGTAATTTGGCTTATGTTGCTTCAGTCGGTGATTCGCATCGTCCGTCTTCAGCCTCGGTACCTTTTCATGTCGAAACCTTTGCAGGTTTAGGCAAGATCATCGGCTCAGTTCAAGCCACTTCAAACTCGTTGAAGATCGAGTATCGCGCCACGGACAATATCTTTGGTGGTATCAAATCGCAACTGCATACCTTGGTGATCCCTGTCGACCAACTCATCAATGTTTCTGTGAAACACGGAGTTTTTGGGTCAACGTTGGTGATTGCTGCGGTCTCAGCTTCAATCCTAGGGGAATTACCTGAGGGAGAGTCTGGTCGAGTCCAATTGAAGGTCCAACGACTTGACCGCGAACTAGCCGAACGCGTTGTTCAAACGCTTGGATTCACTAAAGCTGCTGCACCGATCAAAGCATTTGAACATTGGAATCCGACTCAAGCAATCCTGCTTGCAATTTGCGCGTTGCTCAACGGCGGTTTCATAGCGGCTGTAATGGCAGCTTTGGCACAATCCGAAAATAGAGCATCAGATGTCCCCGAAATCGGAGTGGCGGTACTCTTTGGCTCGATCATGCTACTGCAATTGATTGGGAGCATATTGCACATTACATGCGTCGCGAACTTTCCCTATCGCGCGGCCATGATCGCTTCGCTACTGCCAGTAACGCCGGTTGCGCTCTTCACGATTCCCCTCGCAATCTGGTATTTCATCGAAGCACAGACGACCAGCAATGTAACGTCTGGCGCAGGTTCGCCGAAGAGTTGGGGCGAAACGACAATGATTTTCATTCGCGAAAATCGAGCAGCTCGATGGTTCTCAATTCTCAACGCTGGCGGCTTTGCGGGACTTCTAATTGGATCGGTAGTCTTCTTCGCGGGCTGGTATCCTTCGACACTGCGATATCGTATCGTCGGTAGCATTGATCAAGAAATCTCTATGGTAGACCTCGTTTCGCGGCGTCTGATCGATCATTCGAGAATCCATTACTCGGCCCGCGGTGCAGATCGCTTGGACATCAAAATTTGGGCCTGCGATCTCCGTGAAGTTCAAGAGAGTCTCAGTATCGAGAAAAGCCCAGAACTGATTCTCATTCCATCCAAGCAGTTCGCAAGTGACGACACGATGAAAGTCACTTCTTACAGTCTTGGTGTTGGGTTAGAAGTTAAGGAAGCTGACGTTGCGATAGGAGCAGGGGCGAACCTAGTGACCTGTTTCAAGAAACGTATTCCCATGAACTCAGGCATGATCAAATCGATCGAAAAAGCTTCCTCATCTGCTCGAAATTTGCATCAACATGTTTCAATCGAGCTAACTGCCAAGGGGCGTCAGGAGATTACGGAGCTTATGGGACTTGATACCGGTATCGTTGCCATCGGTCTATTAGTTGATGACGTTATTCAAGGCATCGCACCCTTGACGGAAAAAAGTAGTCAGCAACTTGATATCGAATTCGCCAACAATCGCCGACTGAGCGTTCAGAGCTTAGCTGCAGCAATACGCGGTCCTGAATTGCCGTTCGATTTGGAGCTCTTGAAGTAGCGGGCAGCCTAGCGGCCTTCCATTTGCGTTGCCATCCAGTACTGTACGCGCAGACGAGACGGAATGCGTGAGAGCAGGACAACGGCAAGAACAACGGCTGCCGCTATCGATCCAGGATGATTATCTGCCATGAATGCGTAGGTGTTAAGAAACGCAGGGCCTTCCAACAACGCACAACCGACGATCAGTTGCGACTGGTAGCTTTGCAGGAACTTGCTTTGTAAATTTGCAGTGCTTTCATTGGACGATGCTTCTTTCTGTCGCGTTGCATGACCCATCAGCGATGGAATGATAAAGCTGGCTGGAATAGCACTAGCGCCAACGACCCAACCCACGACTGCCAATACAGAGGGCTTCCAATTGAGCAAAGCGTTTCCTTGCGAGAATTGGAAAATCGCGAAGCCAATAAAGAACGCCAATCCCATTGTCAATGCGAGCACAATGATCTGATTGACCCGAATGATTCCCTCAAAGTTCTCGCATTCAATGCTAGTGGCTTCAAACTTGATGCCAGTAGAACGGTAGGGGTTGTTCTGTTGATCGCTCATAGTTGGCTGCTTTGCGAATGGTATCGCAGAATAATGCGTGCAGTGATTGAAGAGCTTCATTCTATGCTGCAATTGCCGATTCATACTGCGTGGCGCGATTTAGTTCCGCTAAAGTCATGCGATTGTTCGGATGATTTCAGCATTCCAGAACCAATTCAAGCTTTTCATCTAGTCAATTCACCGGAAACGGTAGAGGCTTTTCGCTCAGACCCGCGAGAATGTTCTTAGCTGCACGTGTTGCCATAGCGTTGCGAGCCAGTGTCGTCGCGCTGCCGATGTGGGGCAAGAGGATGCAGTTCTCCAGTTGATGGAGGGGATGATCCAGAGGCAACGGTTCAGGAGTGCAAACATCCAGTCCGGCGGCGAAGATTCGTCGTGAGCTGAGCGCATCGACCAAAGCGTCTTGATCGATGATCTCTCCGCGAGCAGTATTAATGAGCACCGAGGTTGGCTTCATCAACCGGAATTGTGGCTCACCGATCAAATTTCGCGTTTGGTCGTTCAACGGAACATGCACGCTGATAATGTCACTCTCTGCCAGCAACTGATCCAGTTCAACGTGGAGCGCTTTCAGCAGCGAGTCGGCTTCTGGTTTGCGATCGCGAGCGGTGTAGAGTACTGGCATGTTCCAGCCAAAGTGCAGTCGTTGGGCAACGGCCATGCCGATCCGCCCCATGCCGACGATACCCAAACTCTTACCTTGAAGATCCTGTCCAATCCAACCAAGCGGCTCCCAAGTTTTCCAGCCTCCATTATTGACCGCGGCAATACCAGCACCGAACAACCGGGCAGCGGCCAATGATAGACCAACTGCGATGTCAGCCGTTGCGTCGGTTAAGACATCGGGAGTGTTGCCCACGCGAATGCCTCGACGCGACGCTTCCGCAAGATCAATGTTGTTGAAGCCGACTGCAAAGTTTGCAATGACCTTCAATTGTGGTCCAGCGGCGTCCATGATTTGTGCATCAATCCGATCACTTAGCAGGCTCAGAATTGCATCGCAGCCGTGCACACCTTTGATCAATTCGTCGCGAGTAGGAGGCAGTGGACCAGGGTGAGCTACAAGCTGGTGACCTTGGGCGGCTAACATTTCTAAACCGACTACAGGGATTGGCCGGCACACAAAGATTTTCTTGGACATAGGAAACGCTTGGTCAATCGAGTGGTGAAATGGGTTCAAGGCCGGGGAACGAGCCCTAAGCAACCGCGATATATCGAGTTTTCTGGCATTTCCCAGGCTTTCAGGCTCGGTATTGTTCGCAATAAATAGGCAGTCTAGGTAGAATTTGGCGGCTGCAAAGTTGTCGAGTTTGACGATCTTCGAAGCCCACCAGGCTTGCCGCAACTTGCAATATCAACAGGAGACACAAATTTTATGTTCAAGTCTATCAAATTCTTAGCGTTGGCGGCCGCACTTGTTAGTGCTGCTCAAGCTTACGCTGGCTGCGGACTGCTTCGACGAGGCGGTTGCAGCGATCCGTGTACAGCGGGTGCTTGCGCCGGCGTTGCTTTCCACCGCGGTTCGTGTGGCGGTTGTGCTCACATGGGTGGCGTCGTGAGCGGATATGCTCCAGCGACGGTCTATCAAGGCTCGGCTAGCGCAGCCTGCGAGAACTACATTCCCAGCAGCTATGTACAAAGCGGCTACGTCCAAAGTACCGTTGTTCAAGGCTACAGCGCACCGCTACAAAGCCACTCTTACTCACAGCCCGCCATTAGTGCCGCAACGATCCAGCGCACAGACTTGGTAGATTGTGGTCCAGTCGCTTCATACCAAGTTGTGATGCAGACTGAGTACGCTACCGAAACAAAGTATGTTCCTTACACCGAGTATCGCGATGAAGTTCGCTATCGCACGCGAACAGTTTCCCGCCAAGTACCAGTCGAAGTGAAGGACTTTCGCACGAAGACTGTCTTGATTCCCAAGACAGAAACCAAATCGGTCGACTACAACGTTCTTGTTCCACAACAACAAGAGAAGGTTGTACAAGTCACTGAATCAGTACCAGTTTGGAACGAAGTTCAAGAAACGTACACCGTTAAGGTACCAACTGTTGTTGATGTTCCAGAACAATACACAGTTCGAGTTCCTCAACTGCGCGACGAAACCTTCACCTACACTGTTCAAGTCCCGCAGACTCAGACACAACAACGAATTCAACGTGTAACCAATGCGGTGCCAGTGACAAAGAGCCGAACGATTCAGGTCAGTCGGCCAGTTACTCGGACTCAGACCGTTACTCGCGATCATGGTCACTGGGAAATGATTGTAGAAGAGGTTGCTGCAGCTTCCAGTTGTGCAGGTCCCACGGCTGGAATCAGCATGGGCGGTTGCGGAACAGGAACTACCTACGTCAATGGATGCGGTGGAATGAGCCCAACTTATTCCTACAATGGATGCGGCCAAGCTGTATCCAGCGCTTGCGGTGGCTGTGGTCGAACTGCTGGCTGCGGAAGCCGCTGTGGCTGCCAATCAGCTGCGGTAGCTTCGTGTGGTACGGCTGCAGGTTGTGGTTCAATCAGCGGTGTAGCTTCCAATGCTCCATCGTGTGGAGTCGCATCAGCTCCTACAGTTCGCACTGTAACTCGTCGCGTTTGGGTTCCCAACGTCGTCACCGAAGAAGTTCCTGTAGTCGAAAATGTTACTGAGCAACAGGAAATCACCTACACTGCGTTCGAACAACAAACAACCGAAGTTCCCTACGAATGTGTTAGCGTTGTCTATGCTCCCGAGCAACGTACGGGCACTCGCAAGGTTGTCGACTACGTATCCGAATCGCGTACACGAACTCGCAAAGTAGTTCAGTACGCTGATGAAACTCGTACACGAAGTCGCAAAGAGCTGACTTACAAGCAAGAGACTCGCAATCAAACGATTCCTTTCGTAAGCTACTCGACCGAAAAGCGTACGAAGGAAGTCAGTTTCACTGTCAACGTTCCAGAGACTCAAGTCGAGCCTGTCGTAACGACTCGTTACGAAACAGTTCAAGAAGAGGTCTCGGAGCAGTACACAGTGAAGGTTCCTGTTACATCGTACCGCGAGCAACAAGTACAAGTGGCCAAGATCGTTCCGAAGTTGGTACCGATCACCATCAATCCTTGCCAAGAGATCGTGACACAAAGCACGACTAGCTACGGTTCTTCGATCGGATGCGCACCGGCTGGACAAGCTCCAGGCATGAATGGTTGCGGATGCGGAACACCAACGCTTGCACCAGTCCAAACGATCTGCCGCTAGGTCTTAGCGAATAGAATCGTTGGCGAGCGATCGCCTGAAAGTATCACAGGGCTCGGAGTTAATCTCCGAGCCTTGTTCGTTTCTATGCCAGTCGCCACAATGAACGCCGACCGCGGCTTGAAAGACGATCCTACGGTTTGAGTGGCACGCTCTGAGTTGGGTGGCACGTTCTGCGAGGCGAGGGCAGCAAACCTCGAAGGGCGTGGCATGGACCTGACTTCGTGTAATCATCCTTTCAGGACCGATCACCACGCCCATCAGTTGTTGCCTCGCTACGCTTCGTCCAACAACTTCTGAGCGTGCCACCCAACGCCGTTAACCCTAATTCGGTGCTATAAGCTAGCAAATATAGATCTCGCTGCGCCTGTGAATTTTGGTCATTGTTAGGTTACCAAATCAAACAGTGCCAAACTCACTACCGAAA
>CAUJKA010000040.1 GCA_963204965.1 Planctomycetota bacterium
ATACCGCAACCGGTGTCGGTCACAGTCAATTCCACATAGTCTCCTGGTTTTAAGTCATCGCGGCCAATGTCACTTTCGGAGATTGTTCGCACAGAAGTTTCCAAGTGAAGTAAACCGCCTTTGGGCATCGCATCGCGCGCATTTACAGCTAGATTTACTATTACTTGATCGACGTGACTAGGATCGACCAACACTGGAGGAAGGCTCGTGGCCAGACGCGTGGTCAATGTGATATCTTCGCCGATCAAACGACGCAGGAGCCGTTCGGCCGAAAGCACGACTTGGTTTAAGTCTAAGCAAGTGCGACGATGCGCTGACTTGCGGCCAAACATCAGCAATTGTGAAGTCAGTCCTTGAGCCCGATCCACTGTATCTTGAATGGCCTTGATCGCTTCCAGATTGTCTCGGTCGTGTTGGGCACGCATCAAAATCAGTTCAGCTGAAGTACTGATCACCGTGAGCAAGTTATTGAAGTCATGAGCGACACCTCCGGCTAGACGCCCGATGGCCTCCATTTTTTGTGAATGCCGCAGGCGTTCTTCAAGTGCTTTACGAGCGCTGATGTCGGACATCACGCCACTGAGTAGACTTACACAACTTTCTTCATGCTGGGCCTCAACGAACAGCTCGACCCAAACATAGTGTCCCTGAGCGTGTCGCATGCGAAATTCAAAACGCTGCCGCTGATGGTTCACCGAAGCAAGCTTATCACGTACATCCTGCAGATCGCTTGGATGTGTGCGTTCGACCCAAAAGCCAGGAGTCCGCCAAACCTCGATGGGGTCACCCAGGATCCCATCGCAGGGACCATTAAGGAATTCAAACTCTAGACTTTCGGGATTCGCTTCCCACGTAATCATGCTAGCCTGTTCGAGAATCAACCGCCGCGTTTCATCGGCGCGACGTTTTTGGCGTTCTGCTGCGACGCGTTCGGTAGTGTCTCGAACTGCTGCCAGCACAGCTTGTTGTCCGTGATAGTCGATGATGTTGGCTAAGATCTCGACCGTAAACTGCGTAGCATCTTTGCGACGGAAACGCCCTTCAAGCAGCTTCGGAGTCTTACCAACCAGAGATTGATAACCCGAGGAATACTCGGCAGGCAAATGAGCCACGATCTCGCGCATATCAGAGCCCAGTAGCTCTTTGCGGCTGACCATAAGCGCGTCGCAAGTGGCTCGGTTTACATCCAATATGACGCCTTGAAGATCATGCACAATCAACGCATCTACTGTATTCTCGGCTAAAGATCGAAAGCGTAATTCACTCTCACGCAATTGACTTTCGAAATAGCGTTGCGCTTTGGCTGCAGCGACCAACTGTCCTACTGTTTGAACAAAGTCCAATTCCCATTGGTGCATCGAACTACGATTGCGCGAGGCAAAGGTCAATGTTCCTAGTAGGCACTCATCAGCAATTAGCGGGACCACTACGCACATGCGAAAGCCTCTCGCCCACAGCCTTGCACCTTGTGAGTGATGTTCCAGCACCTCGGCTGGAGTGTAGAGAAATTTTCGCGACATAGCACAAGTGCCGCACATTCCTTGTCCAAGCTCCAACTCGCGATAGTACTCGACATCCTCCTCGGCCAGTCCAACGATCGATACCAACTTTAGCTTGCCGTCAACCAAGTCGCAGTTGGCGTAGCAATCGCAGTTAAGATGCGACGCTAATTCGAGAAATAGATCTTGCCACTGTTGCTCGTCCCGATTGACCATGATCAAGGACGCGGATTCGGCCAAGAGCTTTAGACCTTTGATTTGCAGCTCTTGAGCCCGTTGATTCTCAGTGCGTTCAGTAACGTCGCGGCAAACACCGACCAGCGCTTTAGGTTCTCCATTTTCATCAACGAGAACTCTACCGCGACTTTCTAGTTGGCGAATCTCGCCCGAAACGTGAGTGATTTTCTCGAAACAAAGAAAACTACCACGGCTGGCGATTGCCTCCTGAATGGATTGCATTACATGTTGACGATCCTCCGGAACGACTCGTTCCATAAACCCTTCAAGCGTTGCCGGAAACTGCTGGGGCTGTAGTCCATAGATGCGAAACAGTCCGTCGGACCAACGTACTTTGTTGGTAGCGATCTCCCACTCAAAGCAGCCCAATTGACTGAGCTCTTCGGCCTGAGAGAGAAAGACCATGCTGGAATCATCAGAATCTAGACATAGAGTTTTTGCCTCTGATGTCACAGTTGATGTATCGAGACTGGTAGCCACAGGCTGTACATGACTCGTGGAATCGCTAGAGCTATCTCTCATTGTATTGAAGATCTGAAATGAAGTAACTTTAGGAGGGTCGAAGCATGGGGAGGTGAAAAAAGCTTCCAGATTGTAACAAACTTTCTTCCGTCGTTTGGCGGTATCATATCGTCTGTAGAATCGACATGTCACTTCGGAAAATACTAAAAACAGCCGCGATAGAAGCTACAGTGAAGAAGTTTCTATTGCTAAAACTTGAAACTAGTACAACTAGGTCAAGATATCTTTCAGCACGGCTCCATGAACATCGGTCAATCGATGGTCACGTCCACCGAAGCGAAACGTCAATCGCTCGTGGTTGACTCCCAAAAGATGCAACATGGTGGCATGTAGGTCGTGAATTTCTACAGGCTGGCTAATCGCTTTGTATCCGAACTCGTCCGTTTCACCATAGGTCTTTCCGCCACGCACTCCACCACCGGCCATCCAAATGGAAAAAGCGTAGGGATTGTGGTCGCGACCATTAGAACCTTGAGCAAAGGGAGTCCGACCAAATTCACCGGCCCACACAATTAATGTGCTGTCTAGCAGTCCGCGTTTTTGCAAATCATCCAAGAGCGCTGCGATCGGTTGATCGACAGCCAAAGCGTTATCTTCATGCCCCTTCTTTAAGTTCGCATGTTGATCCCAACGATCATGGCCAACGGAAGGGCAAGTCAGTTCGATAAAGCGAACTCCACGCTCGACTAATCTGCGCGCGAGCAGGCATTGGCGTGCGTAAATCGCAGTGGGTTTGTTGGTATGGTCGACGCCATAAGCGCGACGAGTTTCTTCAGTCTCTTCATTGAGATTCGAAGCGGCTGGTACAGACTCTTGCATGCGATAGGCAAGTTCATAGTTATGAATCGCACTTTCGATCGGATCCGCTTTGGCTGTCGCTTCAAGAAATCCAGCATCAAGACTGCGCAGTAGATCTCTTCGCCGCGAGATTTGATCGGGCGATCTCACGGACGACTTCAGATTGGCAATAGGATCTCCCGTCGGCGCGAACGTTGATCCTTGATAAGCGGCAGGTAAGAAGCCACTGGCAAAGTTATCCAAACCGCCGGGCGGAGTTAGTCCACCGTTGATCACTACATAACCGGGAAGCTCTTGCGATTGTGACCCCAACCCATAGACCACCCAGGCACCCATGCTTGGTCGGCCAACAATTCCTAGCCCGGTGTGGAGGAAGTAATTCGCACTGGTATGCTCAGAGAACTTGCTGGTCATTGATTTAACGACGCACAACTTATCGGCGTGTTTGGCAATGTTGGGGAAGAGGTCGCTGACCCACAGGCCGCTTTGACCGTACTGTTGGAATTGCCATGGCGAACCCATCGCGGAACCGTTGTTGTCAAACTGAGTTGGCTCCATCTTCATTGGAAAGGGCTTGCCGTGCAGTTTGGTCAGTTCGGGCTTTGGATCAAACGTGTCCATTTGAGCGGGACCGCCGTCCATATACAGGAATATGACGTTCTTGGCTTTGGGAGTGTGGTGGAAGCGGTCCAGTATGCCATGCGGAACATCGTCCTTACGATCAGCCGCCGTGTTTGGACCATCCGCAACAGACTGCTCGTGAAGCAATAGACTGAGCGCTGTCGCACCAAAACCCAAGCTGCATCGTTGAAGGAAATGCCGCCTCAGAGGGGGTGTTTCGGCCGGGTAGTAAAGGTTCATAGGAGCCTCGGTCTAGCTTCGAAAGGGGTTTTTCAAGCTAATTTGTAATGCTTTTGACGGAATTAAGCTCCAGCCAAAGAACTTGCTGGCCGCAGTTTCATCCAACTTCTAGTGTACTAATATCACGGGCCGAATTTAAGCTTAGGAGAATTCCCGACTTGCACAGCAATAGGGATTCAGACAACAATATTAGTTCCCGCCAGTACTGGGTGCTCGGCGCAGACGGAGATGGCCAATGGATTTGGTCATTGAGTTTCTCGAACAGTCTGCACCAAGGTTGATAGTTGGCAATGATGAATCGCCAACTATGACCTTTTGCACCTCAACCTCCCACCTCACTTAAAACTCAAGGGTCACACCATGCTAACCATCTTTGGTAAGTCTGGTCGATATTGCGATGGCTTGTCGCGCCGCAGCTTCCTCACCATCGGTGGCTTGACGCTCGGAGCGTTCGGATTGCCCAGCTTAAGTCTGGCCAATCTGTTGCGTTCCGAATCAAAGTCGCCTCGCAAAGGCAAGTTGGGGCACAAAGCGGTTATCAACATTTTCTTAGCTGGCGGACCTCCCCATCAAGACATGTGGGAAATCAAGACCGAAGCGCCAAGCGAAATTCGCGGCGAGTTCCGTCCAATCCCGACCAACGTCGCTGGCATCCAGATCTGTGAAGTCTTTCCGCAGCTTGCCAGCATGATGGACAAGGCTGTTGTACTTCGATCGATTGTTGGATTAAAAGACCGCCACGACTCGTTCCAATGCATGAGCGGCTGGTTGAGCAATGATCTTCGAGTCCTAGGCGGGCGACCAAGCATCGGCTCCGCGCTTGCTAAGCTGCAAGGGCCGGTCGATCCAGGGGTGCCTGCCTTCGTGGGGCTGGCTGGTAAGACTCAGCATATGCCGTGGAGCGATCCAGGTATCTCTGGTTTCCTCGGACCAACCTACGGTCCATTCAAACCAGACGGACCGGGCATGGAGAATATGAAGCTGGGTGATATCAGCCTTCAACGATTGCAAGATCGTCGCCAACTGTTGACTAGCATCGATAGCCTTCGTCGAGATATCGATAAGAGCGGCGCGATGGAAGGCATGGACTCGTTTGGCCAGCGCGCGGTGGATGTGCTCACCAGCAGCAAGCTGGTCGACGCCTTAGACCTTTCGAAAGAAGATCCTAAAGTCGTTGCTCGCTACGGCGATGGCAAACCCTACAAGTATCAATACGACGGTGCTCCTACCTGTAACGAACACTTGCTGATCGCTCGTCGATTGGTTGAAGCCGGTGCGCGATGCGTAAGCCTGAGCTTTGGACGTTGGGATAGCCACGGACAGAACTTTGATCTCGTACGCGACCACGGTTCTAAGCTCGATCAATGCCTGAGCGCTTTGATCGAGGACCTGCACGTACGCGGGATTCTGGATGACGTGACTGTCATTGCTTGGGGAGAATTCGGACGAACTCCGAAGATCAATCCCGGCGCTGGTCGCGATCACTGGGCTCCTGTCAGTTGTGCGTTTCTCGCTGGCGGTGGTATGAAGACTGGACAAGCGATCGGTGCAACAAATCGCTTAGGTGAATACGCTGCTGAACGCCCCGTCGATGTACAAGAGGTTTTGTCAACGCTCTACCATAACTTGGGCATCGACACTGCCACGACAACAGTTACGGACCCAACTGGACGACCACAGTATTTGGTCGAAGCCAACCCCATCGCAGAACTGATTTAAATGATGTATCGATGGCTCCTTCCCGCCTGCTTGCTACTCCTTAGCAACGCCACAATTCCCGCCTCTGAATTAACGATCGCCCTACCGCAAGGTTCCAACGCAGTTTTGCTGCGCGGAACGGATGCACGTTGGCAGTTAGTCGTGAGTCGAATCGAAGACAACCAAAAAGCGAGCGATGTAACTCGCGCTACGAAGTTTCGTGTCGAACCTGCCATCGCTGAGATCGATTCGACAGGTTATGTCAAGCCGATCAGTAACGGTACGGCCGTACTGTCTGCTGACGTGGATGGTCTGCATTGCCAAGTCCCACTGGAAGTCAATGGCATGGATCAAATCCAGCCTGTCGCCTTTCATAACCAAGTCATTCCCATCTTTACGAAGTATGGGTGCAACGGTGGTGGTTGTCACGGCAAAGCGGCTGGGCAAGCTGGGTTCAAGCTTTCGTTATTGGGTTTCGAACCCGATGACGATTACGAACGCTTGGTGATGGAGTCGCGTGGACGGCGCTTGTTTCCAGCTATTCCAGATCAGAGTTTGCTACTGCTTAAAGCAATCAACGAATCGCCTCACGGTGGCGGGCAACGTTTGGAAAAGGACTCGCACGAGTATCGCGTTCTTCGTCGCTGGATCGCCAGTGGAATGCCGCTGGGAAATGGCAAAGACCGACAAGTCGAACGCATTGAAATCACGCCGACAGCCAGACAAATTCAACGCGATGCGACTCAGCAGCTTTCATTAATTGCCCGCTACTCGGATGGCACATTCGAAGACATCACACGCACGGCCCAGTTCGAATCGAATAACAACGACTTAGCGACAGTGGACGAGCGAGGCTTTGTTCAGATTGGACGACAATCTGGTGACGTAGCGATCATGGCTCGCTATCAAGGCAACGTGGCGGTCTTCCGCGCGAGTGTTCCTTTGGGCGTGCAAGTCGATTCCTTCCCGCCAACGCGAAATGTAGTAGATGAAGCTGTATTCGCTAAGCTGAAAACACTCGGCATTCCACCGAGCAAACAGTGCGATGATTCAACCTACTTGCGGCGAGTCACTGTCGATATCTGCGGCCGCTTGCCAACGATCGACGAGACTCAGAAGTACTTGGCTTCGACAGACCCCAATAAAGCCGACCAGCTTGTCGATCGCTTGCTGGCTAGCGAGGACTACGCCCAATACTTTGCGAGAAAGTGGGTGCTGATCCTCCGCAACAAGCGCGATTCGGTGGGCGAACAACTGGGCTCCTTTGCTTTCCATAATTGGCTTAAAGAGAGCTTTCACGAGAACAAGTCTTACGACAAAGTAGTTCGAGAACTACTGACTGCATCGGGATCGCTGGAATCCAGTCCACCGTTGGCTTGGTGGCGTGAAGTTCCCGACACTGAGGCTCGCGTCGAAGACTCGGCGCAGTTGTTTCTGGGCCAACGTTTGCAGTGCGCGCGATGTCACCACCATCCGTTTGAAAAGTGGAGTCAGTCGGACTACTACCAGATGGCCGCGTTCTTTTCGACCGTGACTCGTAAGGAAGGCCCAACCCCAGAGAATCCGCACTTTGTGACTCGCGTCGCAACAGCAAGTGCAGCGCATCCAAAGTCGGGTAAGCAACTGGTGCCTACTGGATTGGACGCACCACCGGCCGCATTGCAAGCCGCCGACGACCCGCGAAACGAGTTGGTCAATTGGATGGTCAATCCCTCAAATCAGTTCTTTGCCAAGTCTCTGGTGAATCGCTACTGGAAGCACTTCATGGCTACCGGGTTGGTCGAACCTGAAGACGATCTTCGTGTGACCAATCCTGCCACCAATCAGGAGCTGATGGACGGTTTGGCCGTTCATTTTGTTCAGTCAGGTTATGACCTCAAGCAGTTGATTCGCACAATTTGTACGTCCAGCGTTTATCGTTTGAGCTCTGACGCTAACGAACATAACTTGGGCGATTCGAGCTCGTACTCTCGATACTATCCGAAGCGGTTGCAAGCTGAGGTGCTGTTGGATGCTATTGATTCGACAGTAATGACTGAGACCAACTTTGATGCGATGCCCAAAGGCACTCGAGCTGTTCAGTTGCCCGACACCGGCTTCGCTTCGTACTTCTTGGATACGTTCGGAAGACCTGCCGGGGCTACGTCCTGTGAGTGTGAGCGATTGAATGAAGCTACGTTAGCGCAGAGCCTGCACCTGTTGAACTCGAAGGAGATTCAAGCCAAGCTGATAAGCGATGCAGGCCGCGCGGCGGCGATGAATGCAAGCTCGCAGCCCGCCCCCGAGCTTATCAACGAACTTTACTTGGCCGCGCTCAGTCGCCCAGCCACACCAGCCGAAATTGAAACCACTAGCAAATACCTTAGCGAACGCTCCGACAAAAAACGACAGGCACTGGAAGACATCGTTTGGGCGATCATCAATAGCAAAGAGTTTTTGTTCAACCACTAGTTCGTATTCGAATGTCTCCCAAGCTTTTCGGCCTCAGCCGAGAGGCTTGCGTATCCCAACGTAAACGGCATTCTTGTAAGCCGGTTGCATTGGAACCCTCGTCGCAAGCGCCTGTGTCCCACCGTTAGTATCCTACCGTTAGTCCTGCCATGATTCTTGATCTCCGCCGATGTTGCGAGCGTTCACCGCTTGCGCTGCTACTGCTGATTGTCGTGTTCAGTGCGGCTGAACTGCCAGCGCAGCTTCCCACTCCTGAAATCGCCACGCTATCGCGACAAGTCGCTAGCGTAGGAACGGCTGCTGATGTGACGGTGCAAGGAGCGAGGCTGGAGGAACTCTCTAGCGTTATCTTCAGTAACTTCAATGGAGAGGTGTTGCCAATTAAGGCCACGCCAAAGACAGCGCCAGCTCAGCCTTTGCGAGATGATGTCGAAACAACAAATGTCGTCGAAGTAACCGCTGAAGCCGGTGTCCCAACGGGCTTGGTCGAGCTTCGAGCAAAAGGCCGTTTGGGGATCAGCAATCCTCGCAGCTTACTTTTCACTGCCATGCCGGTCGACTTACCCACGGGCGATCATTCGAATTTTGCAACGGCCTACGCATTCAAGCCAGATCATTTGATCAACGAACGCCTTACCGTTCGTGCTGCGAACGTCTATCGCATACTGGTTCCGGCAGGCCAACGCGTTCGCTGCGTGGCTTATTCCAAGCAGCTTGATTCGCTGGCCGATTTGAATTTGCGACTGCTTGATCCTGCGCAAAGCCAAGTCGCCAGTTCTCGAACGAACGGAATGTGGCCTGCTGAAATAATGTGGAGCAACGCTACTGGGGCCGCGCAAGAAATGTACTTGGAAGTCCGAGACCTGTTGTACCGTGGCGGCGATGGTTTTCATTTTGTGTTGGAAGCTCGCGTTGAATCGAGCGATAGTCCCGCGGCACCAATGCACTTAGATACGTTGCTGCGTCCGCGAGTCGAACTGCCGCTTCAACCCAACAAGTTTTCACAACCTGCCGGCCTTACTCTATTACAACGCGGTTGGACGGCAGCAGTCCCAATTCCCACAGCGACTATTGAACAGTTTCCCATCCGCATCCAAGGCGATTTGCAAGAGGCTCGTTCGATTCAATTTGCGGCTCAGAAAGATCAACAACTGAGCTTTGAAGTTCTGTCGGCCACGCTGGATCAGCTAACCGATCCGGCAATAGTTGTTTATAAAGTCGTGCCACCTGCGAACAACGCTCCAGGAGCGACAGCTACCTTCCAACAACTTGCCGAACAGGATGACGCACCTGCAGTTGGTACGCCTGCGGTCCGAGTCCGTCGATTAGATCCGCAATTAGTTTGGAAAGCTCCCGAAGCTGCGACCTACCAATTGAAGTTGATTGATCGTCAAACGGGCCAGCGTCCCGTCGATTCGCGTGGCTTCTTGTTGGAAATTCGCGCAGCTCAGCCAGACTTCGCTCTGATTGCGCATGATCCGTTTCCGACCAACAACCCAGCAACGTCAAAGCCATTTGGAATGCAATTGATGCGAAATGGATCGGCTCAGATTCATGTGAGCGTCCTTCGATACGATGGCTTTGCTGGCAGTATCGAATTGCAAGTCGAAGGGTTGCCGGCAAGCTGCAAATGTCCCCCGGTGATCGTGCCTGCTGGCGGCGTCGAGGCTGATTTAGTGATCCAAGGGGCTGCCGATGCCGAACCGGGATTAGCCAGCCTAGCGATCGTCGGCTCAAGCAAGATTGGCGAACAACCGGCAACGCGGCGAGCAACTTTTGCGGCCATCACTTCGGCGGCTACCCCGACGTACAACGCCATCACTTCACGCCATAGTGGCCGAATAAGCTTGCCGATAGAAAGTTTGGATACGGCTCCCCTGCAAGTACAATTGGGAGATGGCAACGTCTTGGAAGTTAAGGCTGGCGGAAAGTTGAATCTACCTGTGAAGCTGGTTCGTCAACCTAGCAGCGCGGCCGAATGTACGTTGAGGCCTCAGGCTTTGCCGCCCAAGGTTGGTCTAGGCGAGTTCAAAATTGCTGCCGATAAGGCTGAAGCCAGTCCAGAGATAAATGTTCCAGCCGACACACCGCCAGGCGAGTACACCTTTTGGTTACAAACCGAAACCAAGGTCAAATGGCGAGCCAATCCACAAGCATTGACTCGCGAGGAAGCTTATCAAGCCAAGCTAAAAAGTGCGCTCGAGGCCAACGCGATTGGCGATATTCCCAAACCACAAATCGAAGCGGCCGTAGCCAAGGCGGCTGCGAGAGTTGAAGAGCTCAAGAAGCAAACTGCTGAAGCTGAGTACACTCTATTCCTGCCCTCCAATCCCGTTCGTATTCGCATCCTGCCTAAAGATTGATTTCATCATGAACACGACGCATGTATTTATAACTCGGCAGCGATACTTTGGGCCTAACTTGATCTGGTCCAACTTGATCATCCTTCTGTGTGCTACAACGTGCACGCTGGTCGCTCAAGAGCCTGCCAAGCCTGATGCTAATCCCGCACCAGCCAGTCCCGCGACAGCCAATCCAACTCCTACGGTCGATTACGGTAAGCAGATCGCTCCACTTTTCTCCAAGAACTGCGTGGCCTGCCACAATGCCAAAAAGGCTGAGGGTGGATTGAATCTGCAATCCTACGAGGCCTTGATGAAAGGCGGCGATAGTGGAGCTTCGGTAGTCGTCAGCGACGCGGCCGCGAGCAGTTTGCTGAAGCGAATTATCGACAACGACGATCCGATGCCTCCGGCCGGAAATTCTGTGGGTGCGAAGCGCTTGGATGAAACAGAGGTAGCGTTGGTACGATCGTGGATTGCAGCCGGAGCAGTTGCGCCAACTTCATCCGCTGCCAATAAACTTCTCTGGCAACCCCTGCCCTCTTCGGTTCATCCGATCAACGCTTTGGCGGCATCCAGCGATGGCAACTATCTGGCGATGGGGCGAGGCAATCAGGCCTTCATTGTTCGCAATCCCGCGACTAGCTCGCTGGATCAAGCTTACGCTCTGGTCGATCCCGCCGTTGGGCAATTGCTCAGGGCCTCGGCAGAGAATGTCGATCCCGCAACGCTCAATGCGGCTCACTTGGATATCGTTCAGTCGGTTGCATTTAGTCCAGACAGTTCGCGAGTCGCCGTCGGTGGCTATCGATCGGTCAAGATTTGGCATCGCAATCTGAATGCGATCGAGGCCCTGCCAACTGGAATCACGTTTGGCGCGAACTCGCTGGTCGCATTGTCGCCAGATGGCAATCGTCTGGCGGTGAGCAGCGATGGCAAGCCAGCCGAGATCGTCAACTTGCAAACCTCACAATCGCTTCGCTTCCTAAACTCCCATGCGCAACCAGTGACTACTATCGCCTGGCTAGATGCAAACAGCTTGGCGAGTTGCGATTCAAGTGGAGCTTGGAAGTTGACCCGTGTCGATTCGAATAGTGTTCAAGCTATTGGCGGTACTGGACTTCCTGTTGGCAAAAATGCACTAGTTCTGGGAGCAGACAAGATTCTGGTGGTCAGCAACGAGGGCAAAGTTGTGCTGTTGACCATTAATGCGGCTGACCTTACATGCCAATCTCGGGTTATCGAAGGAATCGACCAAGCATTGACTTTGTCGGCTGCTTCGACTGGTCCAATTGCTGTGGGCTTGGCAAGTGGCGTATGTCGATTAATTGCGAGAGATACATTTGCCACTGTTCGTGATATTGCCACGGCTGGTCCAGTTCACAATTTGGCCGTCAGTCCCAACGGTGCTTTGGTAGCCACGTCAACGGGGACGGCGACTGCTCAGCTATGGAAGATCGACGACGGAGCCGCAGTGGCTACGCTCGATCGCGATTACAAATTCACTCAGTTGATTGCTTTGGCTCAGCGCAGTGTAAGTCGTCAGCAGGGCTTGATCGACCGTTTGAATGCTCAGCATGGCGAACTGAAAAAGGCCGCAGAAGCTGAGACTGCCGCGTTAGCAAAGGTTCAGGAGAGTCGCGATAAGGCTGCCGCAGAAGTGACTGCGAAAGACACGGAACTAACCAAAGCCAACGAGGCTATGGCCGAAGGTCAAAAGTTGGTCGCTGAAGCTGAGGCGGCAGTTGCTGCTGCGATGAAGATGGTTGAAACTCGCAAGACCGAACTTGAAGCAAAGCAGAAGGTGGTTGCAGACGCGACAGCCAAGAAGGAAGCTGCCGCCGGTGAACTTGCTAAACGCGACCAGGCATTGGCAACTTCAAAAGATGCTAACGACCGCGCTGTTGCCAGAGTGCCCGAGATGGAAAACGCAATCAACAGCGAAAAGCAACGACTGGAAAAAGTGAAGAAGGAAGCCGAAGACTTAGTCAACAATCCTGCCGCCAAGCATCAAGCCAAGCAGTTGACTTTCGCTGCAGACAGTTCGCGAGTTGCCGTGGCCGATGAATCTGGTCGAATCCACCTTTTCGCTACCACCGGTGGATCGCCTGAAGCTAACTTTGAAGTCCAAGGCGCAACGACGGCTGTAATGACATCGCCCAATGGTCGCTTACTCAGTTTGACGCAAAGTGGCTTGCTACAGCAATGGGACATGAGTCTAACATGGCAGCTCGAGCGAATTGTCGGCGATCATGAAAACAGTCCGTTCAGCGATCGAGTCACTGCCATGGATTTCAGCCCCGATGGAAAGATGCTGTGCGTCGGTAGTGGGCCTCCAAGTCGCTTTGGTGATATCAAGTTGGTCGATTTGGAGAGTGGTGCCATCGCTAAAGACTTCGGAGAAATCCACAGCGATTCGGTGTTGGCAATTCGCTATTCACCCGATGGCCGAAAGATCGCTTCGGCAGGTGCTGACAAGCTATGTCGAATCTTAGATGCTGAAACAGGCAAACAAATTGTCTCTCTGGAAGGCCATACGCATCATGTTCTGAGTGTTGCCTGGAAAGATGATGGAGTAACCCTGGTCACAGGAAGTGGTGACCAAAGCATCAAGGTTTGGAATGTCGAAACCGCTACACAGACTCGGACTATCGGCGGTGCTAAGAAAGAAGTTACGGCACTCTCCTTCGTTGGACAAAGCAATCAGTTTATCGCCGTAGACGCGGGTGGCATCGTTAGACTGATCGATGCAGGTAACGGGAACCAAGTGCGGGCTTATGGTGGAGCTGACAGCGCAGTTCTGACGGTCTCAGTTAGCCCTGATGGAAAGTTTGTTTACGCTGGTGGACAATCGGGCAGTAACTGGGTTTGGCAAGCGGACGATGCCAAGAAGCTAAAGTAGTGTGAAGTGGTGTGCATTAGTGTGGTGTTTTCGATCCAAGTGGACTTAGCCTTTTTCGATGGAGCTGTATTGTGCCAAGAAATCAAACTTCACGTCGAGCGATGTTGGTCGCTTCCAGCGCAGCTTTAGCTGCTGGCTATTTCTCCACTCAAGCCCGAGCAAATCCCAATCGAATCTCGCCGAATGACAAGATCAACTTGGGAGTGATCGGAATCGGGCCGCGTTGCACATACGACTTGACGGCTATGCTCAAGTTTGACGACATTCGTTGCGTCGCCATTGCCGATGTCCAAGCTTCGCGCCGCGATGCTGGTAAGAAGTTAGTCGACGAAACCTATGGCAACAAAGACCTTACGCTCTATCGCGATTTCCGCGAGCTACTCGCACGTAGAGAGATCGACGCTGTCCTGGTAGCTACAGGAGACCGCTGGCATGCTCCGGCGTCCATCTTGGCTGCTCAAGCCGGCAAAGATGTTTATAGCGAAAAGCCATGTGGTATCACCATCGCGGATTGTCAACAGCTTGCAGACACAATGACAAAGCTCGGACGAGTCTTCCAAGCAGGAACGCAGCGACGCAGCGTGGCCAATTTCCGTCAAGCTGTTCAGTTGGTGCACAACGGAAAGCTTGGCAAGCTTCAGAAGATGCACGCTTCGGTCTACATGCCGACGCTCGATAACAACTGGTTGCCTGCCGAACCGCAACCGGGCCGCGACGTAGTGGATTGGAATATGTGGTTGGGGCCAGCGCCTTGGCGTCCGTATAACGCCAAGTACTGCGAAGGCCGTTGGCGCGGACAGTGGGATTTTGACTCTGGAGCGCGCCTGTTAGATTGGGGTGCTCACACTGTCGATCTCTGTCAATGGGCCAATCAAGCCGATGATTCGATGCCGCTGACTTACGAGCCTTCCGAAAAAGAGATCGTTTGCACCTACGCAAATGGCGTTAAGCTGATCATCGATTTCCTTCCCGATCCATTTGGTAAACGCGATCCGCATTACATCACGCGTTTGGGAACTTGCCCAGTCCGATTTCACTGCGAAGGTGGTTGGATAGAAACCGGCGACGAAGGCGAGATCGTAGTCGAGCCAAACAGCTTGGCTAAAGAGATCGAGCAGACCAAACGCATCAAAGGCTTGGACGTCAGCGAACATGCGCGAGACTTCTTCGATTGTATCCGCAGTCGTAAATCAACAGCCGCCAATCCAACGGTCATGCGTCGCAGCCACATCGCCTGTCATGCTGCTGCTATCGCTTGGATTCTTGGTCGTAAGCTAACCATTGACCCCAAGACCGAGAGCTTTGTGGATGACAACGAAGCCAACACGCTTCGCAGTCGCGGACAACGGCAATGGGCTTGATGCGAGTCTAACGTCAATACCGTTCAATTAGGTTCGTAGTGGACGAGGTCACGAGTCCTTTTCGCAGGGAATCCTGGGGACTCGTAACCTCGTCCACTACTTATTTAGGCGTTCATTGAACGGTATTAAGTCTAGCGTTGGACCGAAGGTGGACCGGAGGAGTTCCAGTCGGCGCGAGCTTGCTGTGGGGACTCAAGCATAGGTACGGGCAGTGAGTGCTGAGGCGTTTGAGATTCATTAGGCAGTGTTCGCCGCGTCGCTTCCAGTTGTGCCAGCCGTTGTGCTACCCGGTATTGGTCTTGAACACCTTGCAAGTGTTCCAAAAGAACGCGACGAACTTCTAAGATCGTTCTTGGATGGCTGTGGACTAGTGAGTGCTCAGCTTCGACACTGATTTCGCTGGCTACGTCGTCCATATGTGCGCTTTCGTATTCAACGACGCCGTCTCCAGTGGCTTCACTAGTTGATCCCAACCAGTTTTTCTTGCGTTTCATCCCGACAACGTTGTGGTAGGTGACCCATGGAGCTCGTGGAGCTCGAAGCATCGCAGGGAATACCGGCGAATCGGGGCTTAGCGAATCGATGCTGGTGCTGGTCGTTAGCAGTTCAGCATTTTGAAAGACACCGGGGTTGTGGTTGATCAGTTTTTGTCCTGTCGAGACCATCTTCGTTGGTAACGTAATCAACTTGCGACTGAGCCAGCGAGTGGCGTCGTTCGCATAGTCGCTGCCTCGATGCGGCGTTCCAATGGTAATCACGCGACGAACATCTGAGTTTGGCTTGAAGAAGGCCGCTTGTCGCAGAATTCCCAGTTCATCCGGCGTACCCTGAACTTGTTCAAACGGTTTGTCGCTAAGGATCTTCCAAAAGTCATCGCGGCTATCGACGGTCTGCAAGCGGCTAACCAAGCCGCCCATGCTGTGCCCAACTAGCACCATTTGATTGAGCGCTTCGTAGTGTCTGTCAGGATCAAGCTTTTCGCGCAGGGCAGCTAAGTCCTCACGCAACTGAGTGGCACTCATCCAGAACGGTTGGCCTGTTGGATAGTGATAGAACCAGATCTGATAGTTTTTGCGAATGTCGGGGAAGCTCCGCAAATCGTTGAACATGGGCATCCACGTAATGGGACTGGACCATAGTCCGTGCACCATCAGTACCGGAATGCGATGCGGATCGAACGGTTCCAGCATTACAATACCGCGATACTCTTCCGACTTTTGAGCATTGATAAATCCAATCGTGGCGGCATTCTTCTCGCGAAATTCGGGGTTGTCCAGAAAGTAAGCCAGTGCAGTACTCAAATCCGTTTGCAAAGGCACCAATCGATTGCCGACATTAATGTCCGAAGACATCAGCGGATCGTGAAGCTCAAGAACGCACTTGTGTCTGTGCAGCAAGTGTCCATTTTCCGGATCGCTGGAGGGAACAACTTTAAGCAAGGCGGTGACTGGAAAGCTGAGTCCGTTCGGGAGATACCCTTCACGCGGATCGGTGTCTGGTCCTTTCCTTCTCACGGCAATCAGTGGAACGCCTAGACCATATGTGATACCCGTTTGATTAAGTCCTTCGATCTTGTACTCGGAAACAAACTCGAAGTGATCAAAGTCCTGCGGAGTCCAAGATCCCTTGATTGCAGTTTGCACGTGGTAGCGCTGCTTTTCAGTAACCACTTCGTAGCTCTCGCCAGGCTTGAGCTGTCCTTTGGCAATGATCAGTCGCAGAGATCCCTCTAGAGCTTGGTTGTACAAGTCGCAAGCGCCCCGGAACTGTGGGTCGTAGGGGTTGCGGACATTGTCGAAGTCTGATGCGAACAGGTACATGTAAGCGTTGCTCACCGCGACTCCGTACAAGTCTAGCGCTTCGGCTGGTCGTGTGGGTTCACGACGCTTGGCTTCGATGTAAGCTACTTCGCTGACTCCATAGACTAGTTCTCCGTCCGGCTCGGAATCGACCAGCTTTTGCATCGCTTCAAGGCATTCGATCGGATACTTCTTGTAGTGATCCTCGAGCGCATACCTTCGAAGTACGTTTTGAGTTCGCTGAGTGACTTTAGGACCAGAGCGGCTGGCCAAGTCTAACTGCATAGCAAGCGGATTAGCTGGTGTGTCGCGTTGAGTCAGATACTTTTGCGTCGCACATCCGTTAAGCAGCGTGAATGCCAACAAAGCGTAGGTGATTACAAAGATGTTGGTCCATCGCCTTGGGCCAACTGCGCAGCAATAAGCGTAAGCAAGCCCATGCGGGCGGGACGCCCGCGCACCGTTGTTGCTTGATTGAGCTTTGGGATTCAAAGCAATGCTAAGTTGCAAGGACACAGGACTCACGCGGTAACAGATTTTTCAATGCACGTACTATCTGCAGAATAATGCAACTGAACACTAAGAACTTGAGCCAGTCAGGGTCAATGGCGTTTAAACTTTCGAGGGGATTTTGACTTCATAGCTAGCATTTAATATCAGGTGTAGGCACAATTAACTTGCCCTGTTTATCAGGAAGCTTGCTAGCTAACGTGCTGCAACTTTGATTATCCATTTCGAATACAGAATCCCAGTCTGCTAGCCAACCAACTTGGAGAGATCCATTGGATCCCATGCTGAATGAACTCGAACGAGAGTATCGCGAGCACTGGCAGTGCTACTTGCCGTTGCGATGCCGTGAGTTCATGGGCATGGTGGCAGATAAAAAGCAGGCTGAAGAACTGTTGATTCGGCTGTTGTGCATAGATTTAGAGCTTTCTAGGACTGTCGCACGCGGATCGACGCAGTCCACAGTTGAAGATGAGGAGCGAGCCAACCCTTGCCTTTCGCTCTTTCTGATTCAGTTTCCAGAGTTGAAGGAAAACTCTGTGGGGCTCGAGCGATTGGTGATGCTTGAATTTGCATTGCGAGTTCAGCATGACGGCGAGCAGCCCAACATCGACTCCTACGTTGATTTGTGTCCATCCACTCGACTTCTCAAGAACCTGGAGGAAGCTCAAGCCAGATTGCAGGAACTCAAGTACACCATCCTGGAAGATCCGCCTTCCCAGCATCCAGTCGAAAAGTCGAAGTCCACCGTACCTCAGGCCGGAATCGAAGACTCATTTACCGCGCCTTCCGTTCCATTCACGTTGGGTCGATTTCTTTTGATTCGATACATCGGACGTGGTGGGATGGGGTTTGTCTATGCGGCGATTGATCTGAGTTGTACAGCTCAAGTTGCCATCAAAATGATGCGACGTGGAGACGGTTGGAGCGTCTTTAGGTTTGTTGAGGAGTTTCATTGGCTCAGTCAATTGAATCATCCGAACCTTGTCCGGTTGTATGATGCCTATGCCGAGGGTGATGCTCGCTACTTTTCGATGGAGCTAGTTGACGGCAAAGACATTCGGCAGTGGTATCGCGACTTGAAGCACGAAGCCGATCACTTGTCCAGGTTAGTTCGATCGATGGGACAAATGGCCTCGGCAATTCACTTCTTGCATTCGCAGGGTGTGATTCATCGCGATATCAAATGCTCCAACGTCATGATCACAGCGCGGGGCCGTACTGTACTGCTAGATCTGGGCTTGGCCATTCGCGAAACCGACCAGAATGACACAGAGCGCCCCATGGAAGGCGACGCAATGCCTGGGACATTTGTTTACATGTCTCCGGAGGCCTACAACAATCAGAAGCTAGGTCCATCGAGCGATTGGTATAGCTTCGGTGTTACGCTATTTGAGCTGTTGGTTGGAGATGTACCTCGGATAGACGTTGAGAAGAAGGAGAGCGAAGGCAATTCAAGCCGTGTCTTTGCGTATCAGCCCGAGCAATTGTACGAGCAATTGAGTGATATTCCCAGCGATTTAGCAACGCTTTGTGTTTCACTGCTCAATCCCGATCCCGCTCGGCGTCCTACGGGCGCAATGATTCTTGAAACGCTTCGGTTCGACGCAGATCTTAAACCCAAGATGGATTCGAAATGCTATGGACGCGATGCAGAGTTGTCGCAACTGAAGCGAATCTCTTCCGACTGCGCTCATTCGGCTCAGTCGCGGGCTCTCATTTCAATTAGCGGCGACGCGGGGATGGGCAAGAGTCTGGTGCTGGACTCATGGCTGAACTCAATTGACGCCCAAGCCTTGCGAATTCTGTCGGTGAATTCCTATCGACAGGACCACACTCCCTATCGCTTGTGGAACCAGATTGTTCAAGAGTTGGTTCGTCTTTGGGGGCAGTTGCCTTTGGAGCTCGGAGAGGTACTTCGACCGCGGACTCAAGTAATCGGTCAGAGCTTTCCGCAATTCCTTCAACTGGATAACTCAGTTTCGTTGGCCCGCGCTCCAGCGTCAGAGCAGGCAAATCTACTACAGGCTAGTATCGAAAGTCTGCTGGAGGTGATTTGTGAATTAAGCACCAGGATTCCCGTCATCATTGCGATTGACAACGCGCAGTGGGCTGATGAAGTAAGTCTGTCAGGTATCACGCGTCTACTTACCGCACGTTATACGTTTCGCGGCTTGATTGTCCTAGTCTCGGATTCGATAGAGAAGATAGGCCCAAGCCTGAAGCTTTCCGAAATTGTCGCGGATATGGTTCATTTGAATCTGCTGCCGCTATCTCGCGAAACTTCACAACAGATGCTTGAAGACTGGTGTGCGCAGACGTCATTGTCGCTGTCGCAACCCGAGACAAAG
>CAUJKA010000041.1 GCA_963204965.1 Planctomycetota bacterium
GGCTATGGCAAGCGTTAACCGTCGATGGCGCTGTTCACTCGGGATTCAAGCTGGAGTCCCCCGCAGGAAAGGCAATACTTCAAGAGATCACCAAAGGGAAGAATATTGAACACGACGAAGCCGACATTGAGGAGATCAGTCAAGGCAGCACGCCGATGCCGTCAGCCTTGATGTCGCAAATGACCGGCCAACAGCAGCTTGACCTCATCGCTTTTTTGCTCGAAGTGAAGAGCAGTCGCTCAGTTACCGCATTGCAGTTCGACGTTGCCAAGAGTTCGCATCAGCACGGTCCGGCCAGCTTTCCAATTGTTAATGCTCCCATCGATCCAGCGAGTTGGCCCAATCACACAGCCAAAGTCAACCGCGATCGGATCTACGATTTTTACACGAAGCAAGCCGAGTTCTTTCGCTCGCGGCCAGCACCAATGCTGTTGTCTCAATTCCCCGGCTTAGACGGCGGCAATCAAGGTCATTGGGGCAACCAGAATGAAAAGGTCTGGGAAGATGACCGTTGGAATCAAACCGTGTTGGGCTCAATTCAGTCGGGCGTCTTTCGCGACGGTAAACTGTCGGTAACGCGTGGCATCTGTGTTCAACTCAGGTCCAGTGGCCAGTTGTCTTGTTGCTTCGATGTTGATACGTTGAGCTACCGATCAGCGTGGCAGGGAGGATTTGTCGGCTTTTCCAGTTTTCGCCACGGATTTATTGACGGACTGAAGCCCATTGGCAAACCAGTTAATGTCTCCAAGGAATTAACTCAGCCAAAGTCGGGCCGTTATCTAGGGCTCTATCGCATTGGTAGCGAAGTCGTGTTTGTCTATGAGATCGATGGCCAAACTTTCTGGGATGCCCCGCGATTTGAAAATGGACAGCTCACCAGCCTGATTGCGCCAGCTTCAAAACACCCTCTCCGCGACAAAGTTCTGCGAGGTGGCGCGGCGCAGTGGCCGCAAGTTCTGACAACGACCATTGAACTTGGTAGTCAGCGACCATTCGCTGTAGATACCATTGGATTGCCTTATGACAATCCTTGGAAGTCACTGATGTTCATCGGAGGTCATGACTTCATGCCCGATGGATCAGCGCTGGTATGCACGATGCAAGGCGATGTCTGGCACGTCTCTGGATTGCGTGAGGGATCGACTGAAGCCAAATGGAAGCGGTTCGCCGCAGGCCTTCATCATCCCCTGGATCTATGGATCGACAGCGATGGAATTTTTGTTCAGTGTCGAGATCAATTGGTTCGCTTGAAGGATCTCAATGGCGACAACGAAGCCGATTTCTATGAGTGCTTTAGCAAAGCGTTCGAGACTTCGCCAGCGGGCCATGATTACATTTGTGGCTTGCAGCGCGACACCAAAGGCAACTTCTACACGGCCACAGGCAACCAAGGCTTGGTGCGAATTTCACCGGATGGCAGTCGCGCAGATCTCATTGCAACTGGCTTTCGCAATCCTGATGGGCTAGGAGTGTTGCCCGGTGGAACAATTACGCTGCCATGTTCCGAAGGAGAATGGACACCGGCGTCGATGATCTGTGCGGTAACTAAGGCCGCAGACCGTTCGACCGATCAACCATTACATTTTGGATATCGCGGCCCGAAGAATGGCCAAGCTCCAGAACTGCCGCTTGTCTATCTCCCGCGAGGCTTGGACAACTCCAGCGGTGGACAGGCTGTCGTGCCTACGGGAACGTGGGGGAAGCTATCGGGGCAGATGTTGCACCTTTCATTTGGCGCGGGTAGTTGGTTTACGGTCATGATCGACCAAGTTGATGGGCAACTTCAAGGCGGTCTGGTTCCTATGGCTGGTGATTTTCTGTCGAGCGTTCATCGCGGTCGCTTCAACAAAGCAGATGGCCAGTTCTATGTGAGTGGGATGCAAGGCTGGGGTGCATATACTGTTGATGATGGTTGCTTCCAACGCGTTCGCTACAGCGGTCAGACATTTCAACAGCCAATCAGTTTTCACACGCACCGAAACGGAGTTCTGGTGAAGTTCGCCGAGCCGATTGATCCTCAAGTTGTGAAGGATTCGCAAAACCATTTCGCTCAGGCCTGGAACTATCGCTACAGCGGTGCGTATGGATCTTCGGAGTACTCGCCATCGCACCCCGGAGTCGAAGGTCACGACCCGCTGGTGATTACTCAAGTCGCAATCATTGACGATCACACTCTGTTCTACGAAATCCCAGATATTCAGCCCGTCAATCAACTTCACTTAAGAACCCATGTGAACACGAAGGGTTCACTGGCGACGACCAGTCCAGCGGGCGATGGTCACGACATGCTGCTTACCGTGCATAAGCTCGACCTGGACTACACCAACTACGCAACCTATCGACCCATCGAGAAGAACATTGCCGCGCATCCCATGTTGGTCGATATGGCGATCTCGGCAGCGACCAAGAAGAACCCCTGGCTAAAGTCCATCGCGGAGAACGAACAGACTATCGAAGTGCTTACAGGCAAGAACTTGACCTATCAACAAACTGAACTTCGTGTGAAAGCGGGACAAGCGATTGCGCTAACACTCAGCAACCCCGACGTAGTACCGCATAACTGGGTCCTGCTTCAACCGGATAAACTTGCCAGCATCGGCGAGCAAGCCAATCGCATGATCTCCAGCCCTGAAGCCTATGCGAAGCACTATGTACCCGACTCGAGTGACGTCATCGTTTACACTGACACCGTGTTGCCCGAGCAGAAGCAAACGATTCACTTCAAAGCACCAGACAAACCTGGACGGTATCCCTACTTGTGTACATTCCCAGGACACTGGATGGTCATGAATGGCGTCATGTTAGTCGAGTAGTTGCAACGAGCTATTGCGGTTCTGTAGACTTGAGATCTTTCACTACTGAAGAATGATCATGGATAATTTTCCAGGCGTTTTCAATCTTGGTCACAACCAGTGAGAAATTGCCATCGGCTTTGGTTCCATCCGCAAATCGTAAATGCCAATTACCAAGCACTAACGCCGTTTGCGACTCGATGATCGTCACTTCTAGTTCGTCGAAGTGGAGAACCCCCATCTTCTCGCGAGTCGAGTAGCTCTTTTTGTAGCGGTCTAGAGTCGCTTGCCAACCGCGAGTCGTAGAGCCGCCCGATGAGAAAGTGAGCTTTTCGGACTTCCAGTACGTCTCCATAAATTTCTCAAGGTTACCAGCGTTCCAAGCTTCGGTTTGAACGGTCAGCAATTGAGTTATCGTCTGCTTGGTAGACTCTTGGACTGGAAGAGTAAGCTTCGAAAGTTCTTGCGCACCGACGATGGAAATGTGGCAGAGGATGGCAAAAGCCAAGAGAGCCCACTTCATCAATAAAGGTCTGGCACCTGAGAATATTGTGTGCATCGAATTATCCTTGCTCAAAAATACAGTTGAAAAACTAACCGAAGCCTTCGTTTGCTTTCGGTGGGTAGTTGGGGTTAGGTAGCGGCCATTATAGTGCGACCAGCTCCCGCGTTGGATTAGTTTCCACAAACTGCTATGCCACTTTGGCTGGGATGGAGGTTACAATACCTGCCGCCACGAGATAACCAACCAACAGGCGAGACATCCCACCTTGGAGACGACAAGTGCACGCGCTGCCGCTCATGCTACTTTCCCTAGCCACAATGGCGATTGCGTACCGCTTTTACAGCGCGTTTCTCGCTGCTCGTGTGGCCGTGCTGGACGATGCGAATGTAACTCCCGCAGTGCGGATGAATGACGGGCAGAACTATCACCCAACTCATCCTTGGGTTTTGTTTGGCCATCACTTTGCAGCGATTTCCGGAGCCGGTCCATTGATCGGTCCAGTGCTTGCGATTCAGTTTGGTTACATGCCAGGTTTGATTTGGTTGGTGGTTGGAGTCTGCTTGGCAGGTGCTGTACAAGACATGATGGTCTTGGCAGTGTCGGTTCGTTACGACGGCAAATCGCTGGCTGAGATCATTCGCAAGATGTTGGGCGGCTTTCCTGGAACGATGGCGGCGATATCGATTCTGTTCATCGTCGTGATTGCGCTTTCGGGATTGGGGTTGGTAGTAGTCAAAGCACTGGGTGGAGAAGAGATCAAGCTGGCCGCGGGCACAACCTACACATCCGTAGCGCCGATTGATTTCACGGCCTCCGAAAAAACAACCACCGTCAAGATTGCTCCTGGTACCGAGATCAAGTATCCGAACGGAGCCACAGCACAGCGCAGTGAGCCATTCGAAATTGTTGTTCCCAACGATTCGCTCAAAGCAGGCGACGCGACGCTGGTACTGCCCAAGGGCTGTGTCGAGCGAGTGAAGGGCAGTAGCTGGGGAACGTTTACCATTTTCTGCACCATCCCCATCGCTCTGCTTGTTGGCCTATACATGTACAAGATTCGCAAAGGTCGAGTCTTCGAAGCGTCGATGATTGGTGCGATCGCTGTACTTGCAGCCACGGTCGCTGGTAACTGGATTCCAGGCTCGCCGTGGGAATCTGTTTTTTCGCTCAACCGAGAAAGCACGATACTTGCTATCTGTGCGTATGGCTTCGTAGCTTCAGTTCTACCAGTTTGGATCTTGTTGTGCCCACGTGACTACCTGTCCAGCTTTCTGAAGATTGGCACCATCGGACTGTTGGTGGTTGGACTATTGATTGCCAATCCCAAGTTGGAAGCTCCAGCAGTCAACCAACTGTTTGCTGGAGGCGGCGGCCCTTACTTTCCTGGAGCTATCTTTCCGTTCGTCTTTATCTGCATCATGTGCGGAGCAATCTCTGGTTTTCACGCGTTAGTCTCTTCAGGCACAACACCCAAAATGGTCGCGCTGGAAAGCCATGTTCGAAGATTGGGTTATGGAGGCATGTTGCTTGAAGGCCTCGTGGGAGTGGTCGCGTTACTCTCGGCTGCGTCTTTACCTCAAGGCGACTACTGGGCGATTAACATCGATCTCGCGCGGACCGCAGAATTTGCCGAGAAGTTAGAGACGATGGGAGCCAGCAACGATCATCTGGCTGAAATAGAGCAGCAGGTCGGCGGTGAATCGTTGCGAGGAAGAACGGGCGGTGCTGTCACGCTGGCAGTTGGAATGGCTCAAGTCTTAACCACAGCCGTTGGACGAGTTTCCAGCAACATCGATATCAATTCGATGATCAAATACTGGTATCACTTCGCGATTATGTTCGAAGCCCTCTTTATTTTGACCACTATCGATACGGGAACCCGGATCGCACGATTCCTTTTGCAAGAGGTGCTCGGAAAGATCCATGCACCATTCGAAAAGATGGACTGGATGCCGGGTGTGTTGATCTCCACGGCGATTGTTGTTTTGGGATGGGGAGGGCTTATTTGGACAGGATCGATCGATACCATCTGGCCGATGTTTGGCATCGCCAATCAACTGCTAGCGGCAATCGCCTTAACGATGGTTTCAACCTACTTGGTACAGGAGGGCCGACGCAAGTGGATATTCATTACAGTAATCCCACTAGCGTTCGTGACCTGTACTACGGCAAGTGCAAGCTACCAAATGGTGACCGGTCGATTCTGGGGCATTCTCTCTACGGGCTGGAAAGAAAACAAGTGGGACAAGATCATCCAAGGCGGGCTTAACATAACCATGGTCGTGTTCCTGTTCATCAGCTTTGCAGTAATCCTCGGCTATGCTCTCAATCAATGGCTCAGTCATCGACCCAAAACAATAGCTCAGAAAACTCCGAGCGCTTAGCATTATTTTTTTACTAATTGCGTTTCCAATAATCCATTCAGCAGTAAAGAGAAGTTCATGACAGAGCATTCAGGCCAGTTTACCAAGTACTTTGGACTCTCCACTGGTATCGCTCTTATCATCACTTCGATCATCGGATCTGGCGTCTACAAGAAAGCCGCCTCAATGTCCCTGGAGTGTGAATCTCCAGAAATCCTGTTGGGCTCGTGGATCTTAGCCGGTTTAGTTACGTTGATGGGCGTATTAACGCTTGCAGAAATTGCGATTCTACTCCCGGTCTCGGGCGGGCCGTACGCGTACTTAAGAGAGATCTTTGGCGAGAAAACTGCATTTGCTTATGGATGGGCTAGCTTCGCTTGTATCCAGACTGCAAGCACGGCCGCTATCGCATATGTCTTTGCACAGTCGCTAGGTGAATTGATCAATATTCCTAACGTTAGCCCCGACATCGCTTCGATTAGCTTATGGGGTGTCTTCCAACCATTTGACAATCTTGGAGTCAAGTTAGTTGCTGTCGGCTTGATTGTATTGCTGACCATGATCAACTGCCGGGGCGTGCACATGGGCGGCGGCGTTGGCAATGTGATCACGGTCATCGTTGTATGCAGTATTCTGCTGACCATCGTCTTGGCGTTCTTATCTAGCTCCGGCAGTTTTCAAAATCTTCGAGCGGAATCTTCAACCTATCCGCCGCCAATGATGAAAGAACCAGCAGGCTTCATTCGTGTGTTGTTTGTCACGATGTTAGCTTCGTTTTGGGCCTACGAAGGATGGATCAATGTAGGCTTTGTTGGTGATGAGATTCGCGAGCCGCAAAAGAACATTCCGCGAATTCTCATTTTTGGAATTCTGATCATCGGTGGCTTGTACGTAATGGTGAATGCCGCTTACCTCTACATCATCCCTATGGATGAACTGATGGCGATCGGCAAAACAGAAAACAGTGTTGTTGCTGTGGATGTCATTCGAAAGATCCTAGGGCCCACCGGCGCGAACGCCATGTCGATATTGATTGTGATTACAACCGTGGGCTGTACGAACTCGACCATCCTCACTTCCTCACGCATTTACTACGCGATGGCAGGTGACGGGATGTTCTTCAAGTCAGCTGGCTACATCGATCCGGTTCGAAAAGTTCCCACGGTTTCGCTGATCCAGTTTTGCATATGGTCTTCCGTTCTTGTCTTTTCAGGCTCTTTTGACCAACTGACCAACATGCTCGTGTTCGCGCAGTTCGTGTTTTATGCGTTAGTCATCGGCGGAGTTTTTGTGTTGCGGCGCAAGATGCCAGACGCTCCACGTCCATACAAAACACTGGGCTATCCAGTCGTCCCGATTTTGTACATTCTGTTCTGCATTGTGTTGATTGTTAACACGCTGATGGAACAGACTCGCGATGCCGTAATTGGAATTGCGCTGATCCTTGTCGGGGCTCCCATTTACCTTTACCTCAAGAGCAAAAAGTAGGATTGCAATTAGAGTTGAGCCTTGCCGTAGAAACCACCCGTCATCAGCTCGGTTCGTGAGCGTTAGAGGCAAAGAGTCGAAGTTCCGAACGTTTTAAGGGGTAGTTTCTCGCCCTGTGGAATCGACCAAGCATGGCACTGGGGCTATCATTGGGGGCTCGCTAAAGAGGTCACATCACAGGACCCAGCCTCTTTAGTTCCCTCGTAGCCAGCGATCTTTGTTGAATGTTTGATCCCCAAACCTCGTCGAAAACTCTGGGATTAGTTTTTCGATTTATCCCAGCTATCGATTCCCTGCGTACCTACACATGGAATACGTTTCGTCGAGACTTGATGGCTGGCTTGACTGTTGCTGCCGTTGCCGTTCCGCAAGCGATGGCCTATGCGACGATCTTCGGTGTCCCCGAACAATACGGGCTGTACACCGCAATTATCATGACCGCAATCGGTGCGATGCTTGATTCGTCCAAGCAACTGATCAACGGTCCCACCAATGCTATTTCGATCGCCTTGCTAAGTGCTCTAGCTGCCATTCCAGCCGAGGACAAGATAAGCGCTGCAATTACGATGGCGTTCTTGATAGGCTTGGTGCAAACTGGCATTACATTGATGAGGCTGGGAGATCTCTCGCGATTCATCTCACATGCGGTCATCATTGGCTTCACTTTGGGTGCCTCGGTGCTTCTGGTTTTGGATCAAACAAAGAACTTCCTCGGACTGAAAAGCGTTGGAGGAAGCACTGACCATTTTCTTGTTCGCTTTTGGCAGTCGCTTACGCAGGGTGGCGATGTCTCTTGGCGATCGGTGGCAATCGGTGTCATCACATTTGGGATAGCACTGGGCCTACGTCAAGTAAATCGAAGGTGGCGGCTTGGCGTTCCCGAGCTGCTGACGGCACTTGTGGGAGCTGCTGCGCTTGCTTTCATGCTCGGCTGGGACAGTTCATTGGGGGTTAAACTGGTTTCAGAGATACCTCGCGAGCTACCTTCGTTCTCATGGCCCAATCTGCAATGGCAACAAATGTACTCGCTCCTAGGTAGCGCCTTAGCCATCGCCATGCTTGGACTACTTGAGGCGATAGCGATGGCCAAATCGATCGCTCAGCGAACCGGTCAAAAGTTGGACATCAACCAGCAGTGCCTGAGTGAGGGACTTGCCAATCTGGGCGGAAGCTTCTTTCAGTGCTTTCCGGGCTCAGGATCGCTCACTCGATCTTATATCAACTATCAATCAGGCGCCGCGACTCAATGGTCGGGAGTCTTTTCGGCCGCAGCCGTAGCATTAGTCGTCCTAGCTTTAGCTCCTCTCGCAAAACACATTCCCCGACCAGCTTTGGCGGCAATCTTGTTGCTGACTGCCACGCGGATGTTTGAGCTGAGCACAGTTCGTTACTACCTTAAGGCGACTCGTTTCGACGCGGTGATTGTAATCGCCACAGCAATTTCGGCTGTGTTGATTTCGGTCGAGTTCTGCGTGTTGATTGGAGTCTTCTTATCGTTTGTGTTCTACGTTCCCAAGGCGGCTAAGATCGAAGCTACCGAGTTGATCATCAGCGATCAAAACGTCATTCGCGAAAAACGCGATGAGGAAAAGAGCTGTAGTCGACTACGTATCTACAACGTCGAAGGCCAAATGTTCTTCGGCGCATCGAGTGAATTGGAGGAAATCCTCCAGCGAATCTACGATGACTCGACGGGAGCAAAGATCATTCTTCTGCGAGCCAAGTATGTGCACAACCCAGATGCGGTCTGCATCCACTTGCTGAGCGATTTTGTAAAGAAGGTCCAAGCTCGCGAGCAGAAGATCGCATTATGCGGCGTGCGCAATCAGCTTAATGATGTCCTCGTAAACTGTGGCGTCGACGTGCAAATCGGCAAGTCACAGATCTTCATCGAGTCCAATCAGGTTTGGTCTTCGACTCTGCAAGCAGTGAGCTGGGCTTACGAACAACTGGGTGGGAATTATTGCGAAACATGCCCCAAGCGCAATCCCGCGCACGCTGGCTTGAACGATTGGTCGTTTGAGATTTAATGGCCGCGACCTTAGGTTTTCTAGTTGTTCCCGTATTGGTGGTTTGACGGGCAAACATCGATTAAGATAGATCGAACCTGTCATACGAGTCCAAGCTTGCAATGGACGTTGAAACGATTGAGTAGAGCGAGCGAAAATGAGCATTGCTACCGAAAAGATCGTCGAGCCACCTGAAGTGCGCATGGTACTTGAAAACATCTCGTGGTCGACTTTTGTCGATCTGGCCGAACAACGACGCGGGAGCGTCCCGCGCATGACCTACGACGAGGGGACGCTTGAAATGATGAGCCCTAAACGAAAGCATGAGAACATCGGGCGACTAATTGGCAGAATGATCGAAACTTATTCTGAGATTCGAGGACTAGAGATCATTAGCGTCGCTTCCGTGACGGTGAAAAGGGACGATCTCGAAAAAGCTTACGAAGCGGACGAGTCCTATTATGTTACTCACGCCGAAGAGTTGCTTGACAAGGAGGAACTCGACTTTGCGACCGACCCCGCCCCCGACTTAGTTGTCGAGGTTGAACTAACGTCGTCGGCAATTGCGAAGCTAAAGCTGTTCGCGAAAATGGAGGTCCCTGAAGTTTGGCGCCATCGAGGTAAGACTCTTGAAATGTTCCGATTGATTCAGGGGGATTATGTTTCAATCGATTCGAGTGTTGAACTTCCCGGCCTTCACGTCAGCGTGGTCAACGATTTTCTTTCGCGTCGCAATGCAATCGGCGAAACAAAGTTGATGCTGAGCTTTCGCGAATACATCCAATCAACCGGTTGACACTAGGGAATTGGAATTCCCCAGAATTCCTTCGACACAGGGAATTCATAAGAATTCCCCTCACGTTAGCTCAATGCCTTAATAACCGATTCCTGCGCGGATCACAAAGGTATCGTGTAAGTTTAGATTGTCTCCAGGTCGAGCCTTATAGATTAGCTCGCGATCAAACACGTAACCGATTTCTGCGAAGCCGATTCTTCGACCGTCTCGCATCATGTCGTTGCGTCCCCATTCAAGGCCCAGTGCAATGCGAATATCGTTGATGTCGACGTTATCCTTCGACCCATCCGTGCGCTGAATTCTCCAGTTGCCGCCACCGTAGTAACCCGCGACGTACCACCAAGTATCCATATTGCCCACCGTAGTTAGGAACGAGGAGAGCTTGGGCTCGGGGAAGAACAGATCCAGGCGACTCGCTGGATTGGGTTGCCATAAAATACCTCCGGCGGGAAGCAATTTCACACGATTCCGATCAAGGTACATCACACCTAGCTTAAGAGTGGCTTGAGGCGTTAGTCGAATGCGACCGATTCCACGCCCCTGGATGCGAATACTCTTTGTTGTTAGCGTGTTGAAGTCGGTGAAGACGCCGACTCGAACTCCAAGCTCGGCTCCAAGGATGCGATTGGGATCAGACTGCCAGCCGGTATCGATGAATGCCGAGTAGGCCTTGGATGGCAAGTCGGCATTGTTGGCTGGATTGAGGTCGGGTCGTGGTCCTGCCCACTGATGCAACGAGAAGGAAGGCAGGATGTAGATTGGCTGATTGGAGAATGCAAAGTTTGGTATGAGCATGGCGATTGCTACGTCGGTATCGTTAATCGACACGTCGTTGTGGCGATGATCACCGTGTAAGTATGCATGGCGAATCCGTGGACCTTGGAATAGTCTGAGGAAGCCAGGCTGTTCGCCATACTGGCCATTGAAGACCGATCCATTCGGATTCCAACCGTAACCGCCGGCTCCTGGATAAACGCCTTGATTGTAGGGCGATCCGTAGCTGCCGCCAAAACCATTGTTGCCGCCGCCTCCGAACAGGCCTCCAAATAACCCGCCTCCGCTATTGCCATAGCGGCCGGGAAACAATGCAGAAGGCGTTGTGTTTGGAAACACGCCGGGAGCGTTGTAGTTGTTGGGTAGGACTGAAGGAGATGTCTGAACGATAGCGCTTTGGCCTCCACCTGGCAAAATCGGCGAGGGGCCATTGTACGAAGGAAATCCACCCTGTCCCCATCCTCCCATTTGCGCTCCTGGAGCTATGCCGCTAGAAGGCCCATAGGGATTGTAGGGCTGTCCATAAACACCAGGCGCAGTCAGCGCTGGATTTGAGACTGACGAACCCATTGGAAAGCCTGCACTCGGATAAGTGCCACCAGGCGACCCTGAGTACGTTGAGCCAGGATAGGTTGAACCACCAAAGGGTTGCGATGGCGGTTGAAACACAGTTGTTGGTGGAAGTACAGCGGAACCCGTCGAGGGTTGCGAGTACATTGCACCCGCCAAGCTTCCATAGCCACCAAAATTCTTGGTAGATGCGTACGGATCAAATCCCAGATTGCGAGTTGGATTCAGCGGCACCATCACTGGATTTGATGAAGCAGTTGTTCCTGACGTTGATGGCAAACCACCAGTCACAGGTCTTAGTCCCTGCGCGCCTGAAGTCGAAGGCGCTAGTTGTCCCCAACTGGATGTGGCTCCAAAGAGCACACCAAGTGTGATAAGGATCAACTGTCGGCAAACTGCGTGCATGGGTGGTAGACTGGAAGGAATCCAGTTTTGCATTTCTCACCAGCGATCATGAGCCAGCGCGCGGTCGGCGCTTTAATTCATGATCCAGCCAGAGATAACTAAGTTGCTGTAGTCAATTCTGCACCGAATCGTCAATAGAGCTTGAACTCTCGCAACTCACAGACTTGAGTCTTTCCAGTAAAATAGGCCAGAATTTCCACAAAGTTAATCCGAGCTGCGATACGCAAAGCTGTTTGCTAGCGTTACACGAAAGCGATCCCCAAAGTCCCGGATGCCTTTCCGAATGCGGGCGGGACGCCCGCGTACCACCTGACTTTAAAGCACAACTTATGCGCCGATTCATCAAGCTGCTGAAGATCGTGTGGGCCAGCCCCTACAGCCTGCTGGGCATCGGAATTGGCTTGATCGGTGTCGCTACCGGCGGAAGCATGCGCCTGCGCGATGGTGCAATTGAGTTCTTCGGAGGCGCCACCAAACAGTTTGTCCGTCGTTTGCCCACGGGTGTCTTCACGGCTGGGTTTACTTTGGGCCATGTCATCCTCGGCCAGGATGATGATGGTCTGCGATACGCGGGTGCGCACGAACGCGTTCACGTAAGACAATTCGAACTGTGGGGTCCGATCATGGGACCGGCTTACCTGCTTGCTTCAGCCTGGATGTGGTACCGCGGAAAAGACGCGTATCGCGACAATCCCTTCGAGGTTCAAGCCTACGACGAAGAAGATTTAGAGGTGTAAGGTGTAAGGTGTAAGGTGTAAGGTGTAAGGTGTGAGGTGTGAGGTGTGAGGTGTGAGGTGTGAGGTGTGAGGAAGCCTCATATTCGATACGATCAGTGCGAGTGCCCACGTCGATTCGATGGATGTTGCCTTTTTGCAACACCAGAGTACGCAATCCAGTCACTTGCTTGAGTTGTTCAGCCAGTCCCTAAGATTTCTAAAACTAATTCTTGCCTCTAAAGCGAATTGACATATGTTTGCAATTGGAGGTACAAGTGAATGCAACTCATCAAGAACACACAACGAGCTCAAGTCGCACGCAACTATTCGGGGTCGATCACCAAAGTTTTTTCGGGCCCCAACAAAGAACAGCGATTCGAAAATGAAGTTCGAGTATTGCAATACTTGAATCAGCAGCGATGCCCATTTGTACCAGCGTTGATTGAGCACGACAGTGAATCATTGAGCATTACAACTTCGTACGTTGGCGAGCCCGTGCAGACGATTTCGGATCAGCGTCTTGATCAGGTCTTCGAAGAGCTGACTGAGTATGGCGTTCGTCACGACGACCCGGCTCAACGCAACGTGCTCTACAATCACATGCTCGGTCGCTTTACCTTAATCGACTTCGAATTCGCAGAGATTTTGAACTACTGTCCAATCAGTTTTAGAGAAATCGATCGACGCATTGATCAGGCCGAGGCCTTGCTAGAGGTCGCGTGTAGCATCTAAAGTGAACGATCCAATCATGGACGGTGTTGGGTGGCACGTCCCTGAGTCCTCGAAGGGCGTGGCGAGTCTTCGAAGGGCTTGGCTGCTTGTGGCGGCGACTAGGACATGCATTACTGCTTTGCTGACCCCAATCTAACCCCACCACGCCCATCAGTTGTTGCCTCGCTTCGCTTCGGCCAACAACTTCTGAGCGTGCCACCCGTTTTAACTCAACCCAATGAGTCACGGTTCGAGTACAATGAAGGTCCTGCCTCAACCTTCCCACCTCGTTACATCCCGGGTTGAACTCCATGGTCCGGACTTGGCTTTTCACGTTCGTCTTTATCATTCAGACTCTCTTCACTACTTTGAGTCTTGCAAGCGATCCTGCGTCGCTAGAGTTCTTTGAAGCCAAAATTCGTCCGGTGCTGATCGAACATTGTTATGAATGCCATAACTCGACAGGCACCAGCGAAGGGAAACTGCGTCTTGATCTCCGACAAGGCTTGGTGGATGGCGGGGAGTCGGGACCAGCCATTGTTGCAACCGATCCGAGTAAAAGTCTCCTGCTCAAAGCGATCGCACACGAGAACCCCGATCTCAAAATGCCGCCAACGGGAGTCAAGCTTAGCAACGAGACAATCGACGATTTTCGACGCTGGATTGCTGCTGGAGCCAACGATCCTCGCGAAAAACCTCCTACCGCCGAACAGATGGCGGAGAATAAGTCGTGGGAGAAGACTCTTGAGTCACGCAAGAAATGGTGGAGCTTTCAGCCGATTGTTGCGCCTCAATTGCCAGCTCAAACCACGAAGGAGAACACACCTGAATTTGATCGACGCGTTCATCCCATTGATCAATTCATTGGAGCCAAGCTAGACAAAGCCAACTTGACCGTCGCTCCACGAGCTACTAACGATCAATTGATCCGGCGAGTCTACTTCAATTTGATCGGCTTGCCTCCTTCACACGAGGAGTATGCAAAGTGGACAGGTCGATTCGCAGAAACAAAGTCTAGCGAATCCCAAAATAAGATTTTCGGTCAGTTGGTAGACGAACTGCTGGCAGATGTGCGCTTCGGCGAGCGTTGGGCGCGGCACTGGATGGACTGGATTCGCTATGCGGAATCACACGGTAGTGAAGGGGACCCGGCGATCGCTAACGCTTGGATGTATCGCGACTACTTGATTCGATCACTGAACGCGGATATTCCGCTAAATCAGATGATTCGCGAGCATATTGCAGGAGACCTGATTCCGGCACGAGTCGACCCAAAGCTGCACTTGAACGAATCACTGATTGCAACCGCGCATTGGCGAATGGTCTTCCATGGTTTCTCGCCGACAGATGCGCTGGACGAGCGAGTGCGGTTCATAGACGATCAGATCAACTCATTTTCGAAGGCATTTTTGGGAGTGACTGTTTCGTGTGCGCGATGCCACGATCATAAGTTCGATCCGATTAGCCAAGCAGACTATTATGCCATGTTTGGCGTCTTGTCATCCTGTCGTCCCGGAAGGAGTTCGGCCGAGTCGAACGAATATCTTCACCAGCATCGCGACGCTTTAGTCGCTCTAAAGGGGCAACTCCGAACGGCTCTTGTGGAAGTTTGGAAGTCGAAGTTACCAGAGCTAGAAACGCGATTGGCTCAAGCGGCCGAAAAAACTCTCGCCAAGCCAGAGGACCAAAAGTCGTCTAGCGAGAAAGCGTTTTGGAAACCGCTTCATCAACTACGTCAGCCTCAAGCGATTCGTGCTGTCGACAAGGAAGCCGCACTAGATCCTTACTTTCAATGGGATCTTTCGCAGGCCACTGACGCAGCGAAGTGGTTTCGAGTCGGCATGGGCTTAGAGGGCGAGAACAAGCAGGGAGACTTGATCCTCTCGACTCAAGGCGACTCAGCAATTCAATCGATTCACTTCGGTGGACCGACGACACGCTCGTTTAGCGACAAAGCCCCTGCAAGGCTTAGCTCACCTGACTTCCTATGCCCGAAAGAGAGCGTACTGTGGGTTCAGGCTGAAGGGGATAGCGGTGCCAGCATTCGTTATGTCGTTCAAAACTATCCTCGTAATGGAACGATTTATCCAACGCAGAATCTTCGACCAGGACTGCAATGGTACAAGTTTGATATTGCCTACTGGGATAGAGACCTTCTGCACATCGAAGTCACAACGCCTCGCGACGCGCCGCTCCTAACAGGCGATCAACCCAGAAGCTGGTTTCGCGTGATGCAAGCGGTGGTCTTACCGCGTGGCCAATCACCCAACGATGCGCCATCGGCGATCGCTAAACTATTGCCCTCAGATAAAACCAACAATGGCACGGAACAGCAAAACGGCAAGCAATCCGAAGCAGCGCTCATCAAAGGCTACGCCACAGTCATTGCGCAATCCATCGAAGATTGGGCTGCTGGCAACGTTTCTGCCTCCCAGGCGGAAGTTTTGGATCAGTGCGTACAACTAGGCATCCTCTCAAGTCAACTGGCCGAGAACTCGACGATCGAAAAGATCGTCCGCGAGTATCGCGAGATCGAGAATCAACTTCCGGTCTCGACGCGAGTGCCCTGCCTGGAAGAGACACAAGGAGTCGACGCGGCTTTGTACGTTCGGGGCGATCATCGTCGGCCAGATAAACACGTACCACGTCGATTCCTAGAAGCTATCGATCCAACTCCGTTCAGCGGCAAAGCTAGCGGCCGACTGGAGCTTGCAGATCGCGTTCTGGCCAACGACAACCCACTCACACGACGCGTATTTGCCAATCGAATCTGGCATCATCTCTTTGGTGCCGGAATTGTTCCAACACCCGATAATTTTGGACGATTGGGAGCCTTGCCAACTCACCCCGAGCTTTTGGATTGGTTAGCTTTAAGGCTGCCGGAACTCAACTGGTCCATGAAGGCAATGATTCGCGAAGTCGTTATAACCGAAGCGTGGCAGAGAAGTTCTACGCCGAACCCGGAAGCCATGGAACGAGACACAGACAACAAACTGCTCAGCCATGCCAACCTGCGTCGATACGAAGCCGAAGCAGTACGAGACGCATTGCTGGTTGTCGCAGGCAATCTTGACTCCACCAACTACGGCCCTCCTCAAGCCTTCTCGGGAGTTCGTCGAAGTATCTACTTACCCGTGATTCGAAATTCGTTGCATCCCTTTTTGCGAACCTTTGACTTTCCCGAACCGTTTAGTAGTGTTGGCCGTCGCGACCAGACCAATGTGCCCGCTCAGTCCTTGACGTTGATGAACGATGCCTTTGTCACGCGTCAATCGGAAGAATGGTCCCGAGCAGTCCTAAGACGAACTGAAAGCAAAACAGAACAGATCGCTCAAATGGTTGAAGCGGCCTTCGCCAGAACTGCAAGTCCAATCGAAGTGGAGGCGATTTCAGGGCTGTACGATGCAAGCCTCGCGCGAATTAGGACTTCTGTTAACGAGTCTGTGAGCGCTCAAAAGGAGCTAGACAAACTTGAAGACCAAGTTCGCTCGCTCGAAGCGACTTTGCGTCAGGCGATTCTCAATA
>CAUJKA010000042.1 GCA_963204965.1 Planctomycetota bacterium
GCCGCTCGCCGGTTGCTTGCCGATGTTTTTGCAGATTCCAATCTTCATAGGTTTGTATCGCTGCTTGAGCGTTGATGTCTCGTTGCGCCAAGAAGCGTTGATTCCAGGTCTCTCCTGGTGTGCTAATTTGGCTGGCCCCGATCAGTTGTACAACTGGAGCGGCTGGATGTGGGAATACCTTTCGGGTCGAGGCACAGGTTGGCTGGGGCCTTACTTGAATATCCTACCGCTCGTGACCGTCGGACTGTTTCTGGTCCAACAGCAGTTTGTGATGCCCAAGGCAACCGACCCACAAACTCAAATGACTCAATCGATGATGAAGTACATGACCATTTTCATGGGCGTGATGTTCTTCAAAGTACCCGCCGGGTTATGCGTCTATTTCATCACCTCCAGCATTTGGTCATTGATCGAACGCCAGATTGTGAAGAAGACTATTCCACCGGCTAAGCCGAGTTCACCGGGGACTGACGAGCCAAGTTCTGGATCGTCTAGTAGACCGAATAAACCCAGTGATCGACGCAAAGGCGATACCGAGCCACCGCCACCGCAATCGCTGTTGGGTAAGCTGCAAGAGATGCTGGAAAAGCCGGCCGTCAAGAACTCGACTCAGCGTGGTTCGACTCAACGCGGTTCGAACAAGCGCAAGGACAAACGATAACACTTTAGGCCGAGTTGCCTTGGCCAAAAACCAGATCGTTGGGCTTGGCATAACCGGATGACTGGCAACACGCGACTGGATCAAGCGATAAACTTCATTAGATCGAACGCGGGGAAATTTCTCCGCATTGAGCTTGCACATTAAAATCAGCTACTTCGAAACCAACGATGAATAAGACAGTTTTGATTAACCTTAGCCTCCTCCTACTACTTCCACTCAGTGAGTGTTAGGGGCCGTTAATCATTTAGAGAATGCAATAGACCCCGATGCTCACAGCGTCGGGGTTTTTTTGTGCCTAAACCCCGGCGATGTTAGCAGCGGACAAAAAATCACTATCATATCAGGCACAGAAAAGACACGGAAAACATGTCAAAGGATGAATCTACCATGGCTGAAGCCACCACCAACCGTCGCATTCGCATTTTCGACACTACACTACGTGACGGTGAGCAGTCGCCTGGGGCGAGCATGAACTTGTCCGAGAAGCTTGAAGTGGCGAGTGCATTGGTTGACCTTGGTGTTGATATCATCGAAGCTGGTTTTCCCATCGCCTCTCCTGGGGACTTTGAGGCAGTACGCGAAATCGCCAATACGATTCGCGGCGCGACGATCTGCGGTTTGGCTCGTTGCAACAACGCTGATATCGAACGAGCCTGGGAAGCGCTGAAAGGCGCGTCCAGCCCGCGAATCCACGTGTTTCTGGCAACCAGTGCGATTCATCGCGAGTTCAAGCTGAAGATGACTCGCGAAGAGATCATTCAACGTGCGATTCAAGGCGTACAACTGGCCGCTCGCTTCTGTGACGATGTCGAGTTCTCGCCGGAGGATGCCGCTCGAACAGAACATGATTTCTTATGCGAAGTCGTCGAGGCAGCTATCAAGGCTGGAGCCACAACGATCAATGTGCCCGATACCGTTGGGTACACCACGCCGCTTGAGATGTACGAACGCATCCAACTGCTTGTCAATCGCGTTCCCAACATGGACAAAGCGGTATTGAGCACGCATTGCCACGATGACTTAGGTTTGGCGCTGGCCAATTCTTTGGCAGCCGTTCAAGCTGGTTGTGGTCAGGTGGAGTGCACCATCAACGGCATCGGCGAACGAGCGGGCAATTGTGCGCTCGAAGAGATGGCTATGACTCTGAAGACTCGGCAAGACGTCTATCACTGCGAGACCGGTATTCGCACGGAGCGATTGGTACCAACCAGTCGATTGCTGAGCAAGATCACTGGCATGCAAGTTCAGCGCAACAAGGCTATCGTGGGTCGGAATGCGTTTGCACATGAGTCTGGCATTCACCAAGACGGAATGCTGAAGGAGCGAAGCACGTACGAAATCATGCGACCCGAAGATGTGGGCTTCACCAAGACCGACTTGGTTCTTGGCAAGCACAGCGGTCGAGCCGCTTTGGCCGATCGTGCGCGATCGTTGGGCTTCAACATTTCGGCAGAACAACTCCAGCGAGTCTTCGAACGCTTCAAGGAATTGGCCGACAAGAAGAAGGAAGTTTACGACGGAGACATTGCTGCGCTAATCCAAGCGGAAATCGCAGGAACTCAGGCTGAAAGCAACGCTTGGAAAGTTGTGCGCTACGATGTTTCTAGCGGTAGTGGTCGATCGCCTAAAGTACATTTGACATTGAGCAACCACGGCAAAGAACATTCGACCGAAGTTGAACAAGGCGATGGCCCCATCGACGCGGCCTTTTGGGCGGTTGAAAAGCTGACAGGCATCAAGCTGACTTGCAAGGATTATCGCTTGCAGTCAGCTACGCTTGGTCGCGATGCTCAAGCTGAAGTCGTGCTAGAAGTCGAACACGAAGGTAAATCGTACAAGGGTACCGGCGTCTCCACCGACTCGGTCGAGGCCACGATCATGTCGATTTTGACGGCAGTCAATCGCAT
>CAUJKA010000043.1 GCA_963204965.1 Planctomycetota bacterium
CTTCTTGAGTGCTTCGGCAAGTTCTTCAGCCGGGCCGGATTCGAACTTCTCCATGTTCTGCAAGTTCTTCTTCAACGCGTCAGCGTTGCCGAGTTCTTTGCGTCTTTCGTTGAGTTGTTCTTTGATATCGTTCAGCTTCGAAAGCGCTTCTTTGTTGTCAAGTTTGGCATCGTTCTGCATCTTCTCAAGCTCGCCTTCGAGCTTCTTGAACATGTCAACAGCGTCCTTCAAGCCTTCCTTCTCAGCTTCCTCGCGCTTCTTGCGAATCTGCTCAAGCAACGGTTTGGTTGTGTTCTTCACAAGGTTGGTTGAAACGCTTTGAGTTTTCGTTTCCGCAACTGGTTCTGCAAGACTATTGGGGATGTAGAAGTAAAGTCCAGCGAGCAGGACTGGAACAGCTGGAAAGAGCACGCGACGATTGATTTCCCAATCGAACTTAGCGCCGATGTCCAAGACTTCAGCGCGACGATTTGCATCGGCAGCAAGAGCTTGGCCTAACTCAGTCGATCGATCTTCTTCGCTCAGCAACATCGAACTCGAAAGACGCTCGCGCAATCCGAATCGACGATCGACTTCCGTGGAAGCGTCAACCAAAGTAGGTCGTCCAATCCAGGTCATCACAAAGTTGATGATCAAGCCAACGATGACCGCTGCACCAAACCATGACCCCAACCAAATTTGAGGGTCCACATCAAGCGGTGTGATCTTTGGAAGCATTGCACCCAAGAGTGCAATCGTCAAAATGGTCCCCAGAGAATATGGGATGAAGGAAAAGAACCGAGCCGCCATCATTCGGCGCCAGGCCGCTTTTGACTTCTGCTGAACGTGATCCATGACGAACTCCTTGGGTTATTCCGCCACTGGTGATTAATCTATAATCGAGTCTATTGCTAACTAATCAAGCTGGGGATCGAGTTGAGAGGGGCGTTAACACCCCATAACAAGTATACCGGGTTTGTAGGTGCCAGTGCAAACCGGACTTGCATTTTTGTCAAACTGTAGGATTTCTGACCCATGACAACTGGATTTCGACTGCTTTTAGCCACATTTCCCCTGTTGTTATCGACTTTCCTGCCCGCCCAGGACCTGCGTATCCCAGCCGGCAAATCGCGTTTAGACGTAGATGTTTTGGGGAAGGAGCTTGAACTTTACTGCTACAAGCCAGCTAACTATGCAGGCAGTCGGCTGATCGTGGTGATGCACGGTGTCAACCGAAACGCAGACGAGTATCGCGACCACGCCTGCGAGATGGCCGACCGCTTTGAGGCTATGGTTGTCGCACCCAAGTTTGACACGATGCGATTTCCAAGCATCAAATACAATCGCGGTGGCATCCTAACCGAAGACAAACAAGCGGTCCCCGAAAAGGATTGGACCTACCAATACATTCCCGCCTTGGTCGATTCGATTCGTAAGCGAGAGAGCAATGCTAAGCTGAAGTTCTGGATCATCGGTCACTCCGCTGGCGGGCAGTTCGTTGCTCGAATGTCAGCCTTTCTGGATATCGGTGCTGAACGCATGGTTGCGTCGAACCCAGGTTCACATCTTTTTCCAACTCGCGAACTTCCATTTGGATATGGCTTTGGCGAACTTCCTGAATCGCTGTCGGACGATCAACGGATCCGTAGCTACTTGGCAGCGCCTCTAACGATTTACCTTGGGACAGAGGACGATCATCCTGACGAGTACTTTGATGATAGCGCTGAAGCCATGCTGCAAGGCGATGGTCGATTCCAAAGAGGCAAGCGATGCTTCGAATTAGCTCAGCAACTTGCAAAGTCCAAAGGCTGGCCCTTTAATTGGCGGATTGTTGAAGCCGAAGGAGTTGGTCATGATCACAAAGCGATGTTCAATCATCCCCAATGCGAATCGGCGCTCTTTGGTCAGGTCGAGAACTAAGTGAGTCTAATCGAGCAGGGATGCTTGAACTCAGTCTCCTGCGGCAAAATTGTTTAAGGGCAAGCCGAAGGCGACTGTTCTTCTTCCAACACACGATTCCTTCCTTACCAGAAGATCGGACACAGCATAGCAGAAGAGATCAGCTTCTTGGCGAAGTGTGGGAGCCCAGTCGCCTACGGCTTGCCGTTAAACATTTCTAGCCGTTAGCCCTAGGCGAACGTTTGGATGTTGCCCATCCTACATCTGCTGAATCTGCTGAACGATGGCGAGCAACTGTTGAGCTCTAGCTAGTCCGCCGACGGCCTGGACGTAGTCGATCGTTGCTTCGATTTCGCCCAGCGAGATCTTGGTCTCTTCAACCGGCACGACTGTGCCATCAGGCGTGGTGGTTGGCGGTACTACTGCTGCTCGAGAACGCCGACGAATTGTCTTGCGCTTTAGCTGGGCTTTAGCATTCGAGACATCCGCGGCCGTTACACCGAACTCAGCTAATGCCGAAACTACGTCCCGGTTACGTGCTTCGGGGTGCGAACGCAAGTACTCTTGGATACGTTTCGATTTGCTAAGCTGTTCTCGGATCATGGGTGCGGCAGAAAATTACGCGGATTCACTTGTGCTAAAACTCAGGATGAATGTCCAAGGCTAATTGTTTGGCTTGGGTTTGCAATAGGTGTCCAGCCATTCGAAGAACACGCGAGACCAAAGCACGCCGTTTTGAGGCTTAGTCACCCAGTGCCCCTCCTCTGGAAAATACAGAAATCTGCTCGGAACGCCTTGCACTTGAGCCGCTGTAAAAGCCTCAATTCCCTGCGTTACCGGAACGCGGAAGTCCTTTTCGCCGTGGATGACCAGCAAAGGCGTTTCCCAATTTCCAACATAACGATGCGGCGAAAACAGTTCGTATTTGCTTTGAAGTCCTTGGCTCTTCCAATACGGTCCGCCCAAATCAAAGTTCACAAAGAACAGCTCTTCCGTCGACCCGTACATCGACTCCAAGTTGAAAACGCCACAGTGCGAAATCATCGCGCAGAAACGCTTCTGGGCATTTCCCATCAACCAATAAACGGTGTAGCCGCCGAAGCTCGCTCCGACTGCAGCAACCCGTTTGCGGTCGATCTTGGGATCGGCCAACATGCCGTCGGTGGCAGCAAGTATGTCTTGCATCGCTTGTCCGCCCCAATCACCACTGATCTGATCGTTCCATTGTCGACCGAAACCAGGCAGTCCACGTCGGTTCACGGCTAACACTGCGTAACCCTGCGAGGCCATCAAATGAAAGTTCCAGCGATACGAGAACCACTGTCCGATCTGCCCCTGAGGACCGCCCTGGCAGTAAGTCAACATCGGATACTGCTTGCCAGCCTTGCGATCAAAGTCGGGTGGCAGAACGACCCAGCACTGAATCTGCTTGCCATCAGTCGCTGTGAAATGTCGTTCTTCAACTTTGGGCAACTCTAGATTTTGATAGTGAGCGTCGTTCACATTGGTAATCGTCACCAATGTTCCATCCTCCGAATTCACTAAGGCAAGTTCAGTCGGTCGTAGGATGTTCTGTTGCTTAACCAGCACCCACGGACTGTTGGCGATTGGTCCGACAACAGCAAAGTCGAACCAGCCTTTGGTGATCTGCGCCGGTTGCGTCGACTCGATGTTCAGCCGGTAGAGCTGCTGAGTCCCCTGAACTTCGCTGTGGAAGTAAAGACTTTTGCTATCCTCGGCCCATTGAGCGTTGTGACATGTTTGATCCAGTCCCAAAGTCGCGTCGCGAAGAGAGCCGCTAGCGCGATCGTACAACATGATTCGATTGCGGTCGGCTTCGAAGCCTGGACGCTCCATCGAATGAAACGCAATGAACCGTCCGTCCGGTGAATATCGTGGTTCTAAGTCGTAACCAGGCATTCCAGGTGTGATGTGTCGTAGAACGCCACCAGTGCTCGGAATCAAATAGACGCCGCTATCGGTGCTTTCTGCAGGATTGTTGACCAGCTTAAGAGTCAATGCGATTTCTGAACCATCCGGCGAGAACTCAAACTGCTCCGATCCGCCCATCGGTGGCAGAGGACAACTGGCCAGCATGTTGTCCATCAGATTGACAACCTTGCCGGCTGTTCCATCGGCATTCAGTTCAGCGACATGCACATGCGAGTAGGTGTAATCGTGCCAAGCATTCCAATGGCGGTAGAGCAACGAGTCGATGATTCTGGCGTCGGCTTTGGGCAGGTCGGGATACTTTTCGTTCGCAGTTTGATCCAGCTTGACGCTCACCGTAAACGCGATCTTGTTTCCCGAAGGCGAAGCTTTCAAATTGGAGATGCCATCCTTGATCTTGGTGATCTGAACGGAATCTTTGGGCGACGCTGGATTCATCAACCAAGCTTGAGGCGAAGTGATCTCGTCGCTCTTCCCCGGTGCCACATACAGCAGTCGATCTCCATCGGGCCGTCGAATCCAGCTTAACGAATTCAGACCCTTAACATCCTTCAGTAGAACAGTTGGAGAAGCAGCGACGACTGGCGTGCCAAACCCAATTGCTGATTGAGCTCCAGTTTGTGTCGCGATGGGCTGCAGGTAAAGCGTGGTCGATCCAGCGTTGTCAGCCAAAACGTAGTTGGTGACCATATAAGCCAACTGCTTGCCGTCGGGCGAAACGACCGCATCGCCGATTCGCGAAAGCTCGTAGAGCTTTTCCGGGGTCATGACCTTGTTTTGAGCGTAGGATACTGCGGAAAAGAGAGTCGAGACGATGCACAGGGCACTCAAAAAATGTTTCATCATGGCGACGGTCTGCGTTGTCGAGAGTCAAAGAGTAAAGTAAATGGCGATCGGGCTTAAGTCGTCACCGTGGCATTAGGTCAGAACTACCTGAATGCTGAATGTGACGTTAGTATACTCATTTTGCTGTCAATTCGCAGGTCCAACAAAATCTTGACTAAAACCCGCCCGACACGCATCCAAGCCGACTTTATCGTTGTCGAACCGGGCCGTATTCTGCCGGGCGGCCAACTTTTGGTCTCCGACCAACGAATTGTCGAAGTGGTCGAGGATTCGCGAATCGAACCGGACTTACTTCTTAATGGACAGACTGTCCTGCCCGGTTTGATCAACTCGCACACCCATCTCGAATTCAGCGACTTGACTGAGCCCTTTCAAGCCAGCGGCAGCTTTCCCGAATGGATCTCAACTGTAGTCCAACACCGGCGTCGCCACGCTCAGTCTCTTTCCTCCGATCAACTCGAGCAACGCCGTCGCGAGACTCTACTCCGTGGCATGATCGAATGTGCGCAGTCGGGAACTTCGGTTTTGGTGGACATTGCAACCGAACCGTGGCAACTGCGTGAAGCAATTGAGCTCATTCACAATTTCGATGCACACCGAACAACTCCCAACTGCGGCAGCTTGAATCAAGCTGGACGAAACGTAGACGATTTGATCCTACCAGCGGTCATCGCACTGCCAGAGATGATCGGCTTGGATGAGGCTCGGTTTTCACACACTTTGCAATGGGCTCAGTCACTCATTGAATCGTTCGGCAAGGAGATGCTAGGAGACCGAGTTTTAAGTGTCGGCTATTCACCGCATGCTCCATACTCATTGATTCATCCCCACGCCCTCGATCATTTCAAATACCTAGATCGCAGTTTGCCCGTGGCCATGCATGTGGCGGAGAGTTTGGACGAGTTGGAATGGGCTGAGCATGGAAGAGGTTCCTTCCGCGAAGTTTACCAACGTATCGGACTACCCGCAGACTCGCCGCGGATGCAGATCGACCAAGCGATAGACTTACTGGCCGAATTCGACAGGCCACTGCTGATTCATGGAAACTACCTAACCGAACAACAGCTTGATCGCATCGCGCAAGGTCGTATAGCCATCGTCTACTGTCCACGTACTCATCAGCACTTTCGACATCAGCCCTATCCGGTGGACATGATTCTTGAGCGAGGCATCCCGCTTCTGCTTGGCACCGACTCGCGCGCGAGCACTCCTGACTTAAGCGTTTGGGAAGAGTGCCGAACAGCCAGTA
>CAUJKA010000044.1 GCA_963204965.1 Planctomycetota bacterium
GCGGAATCACCGGATTGTCGGCAGCACTTGAGTTTGTCACGGCGAAGTTTGATGCTCAGATCCAAATTCTTGAGTCCGCGAACCGCTTAGGTGGAGTCCTAGAAACCATCCATCCCGACGGTTATCTGATCGAACGTAGCGCTGACAACTTTGCCACGATGATTCCCAACGCGAAGGATCTGACTCAACGGTTCGGCTTGCTTCCCGAGTTGATTCAGCCCAACCAAAATGGTCGACAAGCTTTTGTCTATACCAATGGCAAAGCTCATCCTATCCCGGCGGGGTTTAGCTTGATGCAGCCCACTCGCATCATGTCGATCTTGTCCACTCGAGTCCTCTCGCTTTCTGGTAAGCTTCGATTGCTTCGCGAGTTCTGGGTGCCACCACGAAAAGTAACTTCGAATCATGATGACGACGAATCATTGGAGAGCTTCGCGGTTCGACGGTTAGGCCAAGAAGCGTTCGACAAACTGGTCGAGCCAATTGTTAGCGGCATCTTCACCGCAGATCCTAAAACGCTGAGCATGGCAGCTACGATGCCTCAGTTCTTACAGATGGAACGAACCAGCGGTGGGCTTATTCGCGGTTACTTGTCATCACGCAAGCAAGACGCTGCGGCCGCGGCGCGACGCGCCTCGGGAGCTCGCTATGATCAGTTCATGGCTCCCAAGGATGGTATGTCTGCATGGATCGAATCTCTGGCCGGCCATCTGCCTGAAGGATCGGTTCGCTTGAATACTGCCGCTTCCAAGATCGAACCCATAAGTCGGAATCGATGGCAGATCACAACTACTAGTGGTGAGTCGATCCAGGCGGATGGCATCCTTCTAGCAACTCCAGCAAGTGTTTCCGCAAGACTTCTTTCCACGGTCTCTAGCCAAGCATCCTCGCTGGTCGGCAGCATTCCCTACGCTTCAAGCGCAGTCGTTGCCATGATTGTAAATCGCGCTGAGATCCAAGGTCGTTTAGATGGGTTTGGCATCGTTGTACCGAGCTGTGAGAATCGCCAAGCGTTAGCGATTAGCTTTACCAGCAACAAATATCCCGGTCGTACCCCAGATGATCAAGTTCTATTGCGAATCTTCTTGGGCGGCTCGCTACATCCCGAAACACTTGAGTTGCCAGATCAACAGTTGGAGGCGATTGCCTTTGACGAAGCTAAGCAGATTTTACGTTGGACGGGTCAAGGCTTGCGATGGAAGGCCGTCATTCGATGGAACCAAGCGATGCCACAATACCTGGTAGGCCACGTTCAAAAAGTAAAACAACTCGACCTCCTGCTGGACGATTTAAAGACGCTACGAGTCTGCGGCGCGGCGTACAACGGAGTTGGAATTCCTCAGTGTGTTCGCAGTGGCCAGGAAGCCGCAAGAAAGCTGGTCACAGCGTTGTCTAGCGTTGGGTCTTTAGCACATGGAACAAGTTAGCTGGGGATAGTTGCCTTTCGCTCCCGCGAAAGGCGACTATGCGGACTTCTTCTCTTCGGCTTGATTGAGCTTATTGTAAAGCGTCTTAAGGCTGATCTCTAATTCGTCGGCGGCGGCTTGCTTGTTGCCGTTGTGTCTGGAGACAGCTTCGGTGATTGCGGTGAGTTCCAGTTCGCGAAGCGACATTGGTCCCATCGCTCGAAGCTCTTTTCTCAGGCGACGGTCGGTGAACTGCTTGGGTAAATGCTCGGCTAGGATTGGTGGTGTCTCGCAAAGGATCGATGCATGCTCGATCACATTAGCTAGCTCGCGAACATTGCCGGGCCAAACGTGACTAGTAAGCAGATCCATCGCTTCGGTGGAGAACAGTTGATTGTCGTCAATCACATCTTGTCGGAAGCGTCGGAACAGGTGAATTGCCAGTTGTGGTATGTCACTAGTGCGTTGGCGTAGCGCTGGCAGGTGAATCTCAAAGGTGTTGATGCGGAACATCAAGTCCTCGCGGAATCCGCCTTTCTCGACCATTTCTTCCAGATTGCGGTGTGTTGCGCAGACGATTCGTACGTCGACTTTGAAGGGCTCGTTATCGCCGACGCGACGAACTTCACCGCTCTCAAGGACTCGCAGCAACTTAGCCTGCATGGCTAATGGCAACTCGCCAATTTCGTCGAGAAACACAGTGCCGCCCGAGGCCATTTCGAAAAGGCCATCGCGTTGCATGTCAGCTCCCGTGAAGGCACCTTTCTTATGACCGAACAATTCGCTTTCGATCAAGTTTTCGGGCAAAGCACCGCAATTGACTGCAACAAAAGGCTTGTCAGCTCGCATGCTTTGATCGTGGACGCTACGAGCAACCAGTTCCTTACCGCAACCAGTTTCGCCGCGAATCATTACGGTTGACTGAGTCGGAGCAACTTTAGAGATCAGTTTTCTAACGACGTCCATCGACGGGTGTGCGCCGACGAGTTGCTGATGGACGCCTGATTTTTCGACGCGCTTTTTCACAGCGTAAAACTGTCGGACCAGATCGCGTCGATCGTGAATAGTCTTTAGTAGTGTGCGCAGGTCATTCCAACTGCAAGGCTTCGTCAAATAATCGCAGGCACCGTAACGCATTGCAGCCACGGCTGTTTCGAGAGACTTCTTGCCAGTTAGTACGACCGCTTCAGTCTGAGGCGATTTTTCTTTAACCTGTCGAATCACTTCAACGCCATTGATGCCGGGCATATCCAAATCGACGATCAAGCAATCGTATTGTTGCTTACGAGCTTCTTGAATTGCTGTGTTTCCATCAGGGCAGACGGTGACACGATGACCCATGCGAGGCAATTCCATGGCCATCAAGTCCTGTAGGGACTCTTCGTCGTCGGCGAAGAGCACTGTCAGTCCATTAAGCTGTTTGGCGTTTTTCATAACTTTGGTTTTGTACGGGATTCAACGGAATCGTAAGTGTAAATCTCGAGCCTTTTCCAGGACCGTTACTTTCAGGGACTAACGTGCCCGCATGGTCCTGCACAATTCGATACGTGATCGACAGGCCTAAGCCCGTTCCTCGTCCATCGCGGCGGCGCGTAAAGAAGGGTTCAAACAAATGCGTCATAACTTCGTTGGTCATGCCGCATCCGTCATCTTCGATAATTACTCGGAAGTTGGTTGTGTCGCAAGACAGATGCACGCGGACCTCTTGGCCATCTTCGCTAGCATCGAGTGAGTTGGTGAGCAGGTTCAGTACGACTTGTTTGATTTCGGTGGGGCTGACCCAGGCTTCCGCAGATGTGTCGCCCTCAAAGCGAAGGGTGCGATTGCGATATTGGCCCAAGTGTCGGACAAGTTCCACCATATCGTTCACGCAATCATAGACGTTGGCTGTTTGCCGAGGCTGTGATTCGCCGAGTCGCGAAAAGTCCAGCAATCGCTCTGTAATGCCTTTACAGCGAAAGGCTTCGTCTTGAATCTTTTTGAGGTAGCGGCTAAGGATCTTCAGTTCCTCTGAGTCCCAATGATCATCGCTGGCTCCTGCCTTCGACTCAGAGGCTTCCTCGGAATCATCGGGGGATTTCTCAGCCGATTCGCGATGGAGGATGTCATGAAGTCGACTCTCCAGAGCTTCGGCGCTCCAAGCAATTGACGCCAAGGGGTTATTGATTTCGTGCGCTACACCAGCGGCTAAGAAGCCAACGCTGGCAAGTTGTTCACTTCGCACAACTTCTTGCGTACGCTCGCGGACTTTACGGTCCAAGTTGTTTTTGATCTCGACGAATAAGCTGGTCATCTTGTTCTGCGCTTCGGCCAATTCCGAAAGTTCGTCGCGCGAAGCCAAGATGATGCGATGGTCAAAGTCGCCCGCGGCAATTCGACGGCTACCGTTGAGCAATTCTTTAAATGGTTGTACGACCTGCTTGCGCAAGAACCAAACTGCAAATGTCAGTAACCCTAGCAGTACGATTCCACTAGCAACAATAATGATGATCCAAGCGTTGTAAGTAGATTTCACATGCGTCCGTAGCTTACGCATGCGTTCGGTCAGTAACGTCACTAGGCTGCGAGCGTCTTCGGCTATATCGTCAAGTTGACTACCAACTTTCTTAGCTTTGGCAGATGAATCCCCTTGAAACTCATAGTCCATCTGCTCAATCAGGCGGACCTTATTGCGCATATCGTTGACGAGCGAAAGCTCCGCAGAACTTGTCGCAAGCAAGGGATCCATTTCAGCTTGGCTCTGAAGTCGTTCTCTACGGCTATCAAGTTTGATGCGAACCAGATTTAGGTGGTAGGAGAAGTCAATGTTCTGTTCGAGCGCTCGGACTCGTTCTTCATTGGTTGGCAAAAGTAACTTGAAGTTGTCCAACGCACGCGATGTGTTATCGCGGGGAACAAAAGAGTGGAACGTGCTGCGCAGTTCGCTTATCTCTTGACCTAGACTCCACATCTCGTTGACTTCGTAAGACAGTTCACCGACGCTTTTGGTAAGGTCTTTGTAGGCGTAAACTCCTTGCAAGCTGACCGACATCAGCAGCAATAGAATGCCGCTGAGCAACGCCATGCTCATTAGGATCTTTTTTCGAATTGGCATCGATGAAACCATCTCTGCCTCGCCTCCTTGCAAAACCGTCGAACGAAAAAACGAATCCAACCGCCTATGAGGTGCGATAGATTCTTCTCATCCACCATGCTCCAGCAGCCAATAGCGCTACGTTTCCGAGCCACACAGCCGCAGGTGTCCAACTTCCGTCCTTGGCGTGCTTCAGTCCAATCGTAAAGATGGGATAGTAAATCAAAACCGTAGGAAGAAAACAGGTACCAAAGCTGGTCCAATAGTCAGCAGACTTCATCCATATGGCTAAAGGAATGCCTAACCAGACGAAGAATAGGCAGCTGAAGCCGCTGGCCCATCGTCGCCAAGGTTCCATGCGTAACTGATTGATTCGATCTGTGCCGTACGTGACTTGTGCATTCCAAGTTTGTGATTGCGAGTCGTTCAGCCACTCGTATTTGCCGATTGCGAGTGCCATTCCAGATCGAGCCGCCAGAAGTTCTTGAGTGCTATCGATGGCCGACTTTTGTTGGCGAACTTCATTACCGATCTGTCGCATTGCGAAATCAGCTGGCGACTTCGACATCGATTTCTTGGTGGCTTCCAGCAATTGAACAGAGAAGTCAAACTGACCTGGCTTTCTGGCGACAGCGTTGCCGACTGTAACGATCGAGTCTGTAAGGCAGATCACCAACTCTTCGCGTTCGGGCTCAAGACGCAATCGAGCTGACTTGGCTTCGATGGTGACTGGTGCTCCGCCGGATCGCGATCGCGTCGAGATTGTTGGAAGGATTAGCTCGCGGCCATCAGGGCCAATTCCATGGACGTGAATCGAGAAGCCGTTGTCGGAACTGTACGATCCTTGACTCTTCAAGTAACGATAGGCGACCTCTTCGATCGAATGCATCACAACGCGGTTGATGCCTGGCTTGCCCCAAGAGTAAGCGATGTCGTTCAGCCAAACTGCGAACAGGCTGATAAAGAAGGCGAGGAATAGTGTCGGTGTGATGAACTTTGCTGGCGGTACGCCGACGGCCATAACAGAGAGTAGTTCTGCATCGGCGCTGATTCGACCAAAGACGCTACAGATGGCAAACAGCAGGGTAGCTGGCAATGCATACTGCAATGAGACTGGTAATACATATGGTACCAATTCAACAATCGCCATCATCCCAAGGCCTTGTCGCATCAGTTGTTGGGTAATGCCAAACAAGATGATGATCGAAGTAAATGCGACCAGAGCTATTAGGAATAGCTTCATTACTTCGCTCAGGATGTATCGATTGAAACGGTTCATAGTGCAGGCGAGTCTAGCAAAAGTGGGGCGTCCAAAGCCAGCCCGACCGAAGCTCTGTTTTCACCGTTTTTCCAGCATGCCGGTGCGCGGGCGTCCCGCCCGCATTTGAGGCCATATAAGGCTTGACTGTAGCGTCGGAGTTTTGCTAAGAGACGATCTTCGGAGTCCTTCAACGCCCGTGTAGATCTAATCCAGCCTTATCAATGAAATACTTACTTGGGGCGATCGCCCTTACTGTAATTGTGACCGCTGTAGCGCTCCTTAGTCGGCCACTGCTGCCGATCGACGAGACTCGCTATGTCAGTGTTGCTTGGGAAGCATATGCAACGGGAGATCTCCTGGTTTCGCATATCAACGGAGCAACCTACGCGCACAAGCCACCGCTTTTGTTCTGGTGGATCAACGCTTTTTGGGCGATTTTCGGTGTATCTGACTGGGCGGCACGAGCCGTTGGACCACTAGCAGGACTTTTGTGTTTACCGCTAGTGCGATGGATCTCGCGACAGTTATGGCCCGAGGATGAGCGGACGGCGAACTTTGCGCCATTCATTCTGGTTTCGTTTTCCGTGTGGTTATTGTTCGCGCCGCTGACAATGTTTGATACGTTGCTGACGTTGACTACAATGCTTGCGATTTGCGGAGTCCTAATGGCTCGCCGTGGTCAATGGATCGCTGGATGGGCGTTGGCTGGTGTCGGCATGGGATTGGGAATCTTAACCAAAGGTCCAGTGATCTTCGTTCATACCTTGCCATTAGCTCTGTTGGGAGGATGGTGGGCCAGAGAAGCGATTGCCGTTCGGACATCTGCTGCAACAGATTCGCCCCGTCAGGCTACTGGAAGTTGGCGGCAATGGTACGCGGGCGTGTTGGTTGCGCTAGTAGTCGCGGGAGCGATTGGACTTGGCTGGGCGATTCCTTCGGCGATCTCAGGTGGCCAAGCGTATGGCGACGAGTTGTTGTGGGGGCAAACCGCTGGACGTGTTACTAAATCATTCTCACATCGTCATCCGTTCTATTGGTATCTGCCTATTCTCCCGTTATGCTTGCTACCCTGGCTCTTTTTGGGAACAGTTTGGCGAGGGCTGCGAAGTATCGGTAGGTTTGATTGGGGGCTAAAGTTTTTGATCTGCTGGATCATCGCGCCGCTGGTTGTGCTGAGTCTCATTAGTGGAAAACAGGTTCACTACTTAATGCCCTTGTTTCCGGCTTGCGCACTTGTAATCGCAAAGCTCATCGCGTCAGTTCGAGTGGAAATTCCTTCAAGAGATGCCATCGCTTTGGCTTGCGGTACTTCGCTTGTGGGTTTGTTGCCGCTGTTATTCAATACGTTGCCTAAGTTTCACGAGCTCGGTTTAGCGGGGATTGTTCCTAACATCTTTGTACCGGTCTTGGTGTTCAGTGGCGTGGCAATTTACTTGGTCTGCCGCAAGTCAGCGGAACGCATGGTTACTGGCCTCGCATCTATCTCGGCATTTTCGGTTTGCACAATCATTGCTGCTGGGTCGATTGACTTTTGGGATGGGTTTCGCGTTGATGCGTTGGCGACGTATGTGGCTGAGTCCAAGTCGCCAATCGTTTGGTATGGCGAATATCATGGGCAGCTTAACTTTGCAGGTCGCGTGCCTAACATCGATGCAGCAAAGACCGATAAAGATCTCGACCGTTGGTTGAACGAGCATGATGGCGGATTGGTCGTCACTCGCATGAACGCTGATTGTGAAGCTGCAAAGCGATTGTTGGAAACTGAGCCCACGTACGAGAATAGCCAACCAACCGACCTTCAGCGACAACTGATCGATGAGGTTTTATCGCAGCGAGTCGAGTTTTCCAGGATGGAACAGAAGCCTACCGCAGTATCGATCTACTGGATTCGCCAGGGATTAAAAAAGAAGCCGCACGTAGTCCTTTGTGTTCCACCTCGCAATCAAGACGGTTCGGCAAGTGCTGAATCGCGAACCGCCGCGTCAGAAGGCACAATCGTAAAGTAGATTGGGTAGTTTCTTATCTGCCGGAAAGAACCAGAGTGGACGGTCCAATACGTAAGACCGATCGCCATTCAACGCATCTACCGAAGAGGTTCAGCCTTTCGTTTTTATTTGTAGCGAAGACCAATGCTGACCAAACCCGGCAGGAGTTTGACCTACCCCGAATCAAAACAGGGTCACTCCATCGATCTCTTCTTGCTGGCTGGATGACTGGGCTGGAGCAGGATCATTTTCGTGAAGCATGTCGGTTAACTCAGTCAGGTCTTGGGGGGTAGCTTTACGTTTAGCGGCACGACGAGCCATCAGAGCGGCTCGAGCTTTCTTGCGAGACCATTCAAGTTGTTTATCGACGTGAGTCTTAAGCAGCCCACGCAAATGTTCCTGTCTGCGCCGCATCAGCTTGACCAGACCCATGATCGCGATCAGTCCGGCCAATCCCAGCACAACTCGATCTGGCGACATAACCCTCTCCTCAATCCCCTATTGGATTAGTGGGAGTCTAGTAAAAGTTCTGTTTGAGCGGGATAGCTATTTTTTCTGATCGACCTTTGCCCACCCGCCGGAGCAGATTGGACACGGAAGGCACGGAAGGCAATCTGGCTAGTGCTTTGTTGCACTTCTCGAAGGCTACTTGCGGAAGCTTGCCTAAGTACGCCCGTAGCTCATACTGGACGAGGTTACGAGTCCCCGCCTGACGAATCCTCTTTCAAGCGGAGGAACGGCTCTTGTACGTACTAATGGTCTGTACGAAGCCGCCCGGTTCCATTGTTGTGCCAGGAGCTTGGGACACGGCTTCGTCTACAACGGAAGAATCGGCTAAAATCAAAAACTCAAATAATTCTGTCCCCGAACGCCGTGAACTTTCGCTATTTCCACTGAGTAGCAATTTCTAATTGCACAATTTCAACATAAGGGAAAGAATCATGGTTCGCTTGTCGCTCGGCCTGTTGTTCGCCATCTTTACAATCTGCTGGACCACCCAATCAGCATCAGCACAAATGTTCTACCAAACACCGAATGGAGCCATTGTTGCTGTGGCACCTCGTGTACCAGTTGTGAGCTATCCCTACGCATACAATTCCGGCTACTGGGTGAACGGTCAGCAGGTCTATTATGGCAATGGATACAACCACCCATCACGTTTACGCTACCCAGCCTTGCCACGAGTCACTGTCACCAGGACGCAGCTTGATCCACAACGACATTTTTTCAACGGCAACGGCTCTAGTTACTCACCTGGCACCAGCCAGATCTGGAGCAGTCCTCGACGATAAATCGGTGTGAAATCAACTTTGAGTCATAACGAAAATCCGAGGCTTTCCCGCAAAAACACACTCGCCATCGTCGTTGCTTCACGACAATCGGGATTTTGGCGCGCGGCTTGAACCGCGCGGGGACATAGCCGACTCTCCGGGAAAGGTGGTAGAGGCCGAAGGTGGGAAAGTGTGGGGACACAGCAGCACAGCTACGTCGCATGTAAAAATAGGCGACACAGTGGAGCTAGGTAGAAACAAATGAGATTGGATACGCTGAAATGGGCTGCATGGGTGGGCTGCATGGGGACACAGCCAACGCTCCGTTCCAAACAGATTGGGGACACTGCAAGCGTGTCCGTGAAACCGCGGGGACACAGCCAACCCTCCGATCTTTTGGCGGTAGGTTCCATCACAAACCAAACTGGCGACACAACCCAATCGCCCCAATCCGATTTTTTTCGCACGAGTCGGGGAAAACCATGGGCGGGAAGGGGATGCATTTTTGTCTCCTGGCCGATTAGGGAGTAGAGTTACGTTGATTTAGTTCGCGCCCACGGCCGGGACTATTGTCGGTTAAAGGGGGTAAAATAGGCATTGCTGGCCGCCTAATCGATGGACCCAAAGCGTAGGGTCGCTAGAATGAAGACCAACAAGGGATGCCTCTCCTCTCTCGCCCCTAGATAAGGGGGCTTGTGGCCTTACGGTTGAACATTATGTTGGCCATCTAGGCGAATTAGGTCGCGGCTAAGTCCTGTATTCCTCCGGGAAATCTATAGAATTTCTACACCAAGCACCTTCGGAGTGGTCAAGTGCAAGTCAATGTATCTGCTCGCCATGGTTCGTTATCAGCCCATGACCAAGAAGTTATCCGCGAGAAAGCGGAAAAAGTACGACGGCTATTTGATCGAGTCAACTCGATTCAGGTAACGGTCGATTTTCAACATCAAGACAAGCCTCATGTTGAAATCAACGCATCTGCAGAACACTCGGAAGATTTTGTTGCGTCGGCCGAAGCCAGCACTGTGATTAGTGCTTTGGATTCCGCGATCCAAAAAATTGAACAACAACTGCGAAAGCACAAAGAAAAGCTTACAGGGCATCACAAGGGTCCCAGCGCAAAACACATTACTCCTGCTGTCGAAGAATCTGAATAGTCGTTGCTGCGCGTGCTGTAGTTATGCCGCATCCTTCAGCGTCGAAAGTTTGAACATTCAGTCGCTCACAGTATGGACACCCATGAAAGGTTGATTGATTTATGAAGTTCTCTGATTTTGTTAGCACCCAGTCGATCTGTGCCGAGCTCAGCTCGACAGACAAACCCAGCGTCATCGCTGAATTGGTAGACAGCCTGGTCAAGGCTGGAGAGATCAATGAAAGTGATCGCGATGACATCATCAAAGCGATCATGAAGCGAGAAGATCTCGGCAGTACCGGCATCGGTCGCGGGATTGCTGTGCCTCACACCAAACACGCCAGTGTTCCCAAGTTAGTGGGCACTGTTGGCGTGAGCGTCGACGGCGTCGATTTTGAAAGTCTGGACGGAGAGAAGGTCCAGTTGTTCTTCCTCCTGGTTTCGCCTCCTGATCGACCTGGCGACCACTTGCGTGCATTGGAAAACATTTCCCGGCAGCTGCGAGACGAAACATTCTGCCGTTTCTTGAAGCAAAGCAAGAACACAGAAGATATCGTTCAACTCCTGGAAGAAGCCGACAACAATCAGTTCGTATCCTAATTGCCGATGACGTCAAACGTTCAAAAGGTCGTAACAGTTGTAAACCCCTTGGGTTTGCACCTTCGCCCAGCACACGTGCTTTCGAAAGCTGCTGCGCAGTTTGAATGTTTGATCGAGATCGAGAAGGACGGCCAGGCGATCGACTGCAAGAGCATCATGAGCATTCTGACGCTGGGGGCTCAACAAGGCACCCAGTTGCAGTTGCGGGCCAATGGCCAAGATGCTCAACAGGCAGTTGACGTATTGTCTCACCTTTTTGAGAATGGTTTCGATGAATCGGGCTCGGAAGTCCCAACCGGTCAAACTGGTTGAACCATAACTGGCGCGAAACCTCACATTCACTTGTCCCACCAAATCTAATGAAAACATTCACCGCTGCTCTGCCGATTGCAACTAGCTGTGCCAGCGTTCGAGTGTTCCATCAAACATGCTTGAACTGCAACGTATTGCGGTCTTGCCAGGAGTCGCCATCGGAAAGGTTTTGATTCCAAAACGGGAGAGTTTTGGAATTAATCACTCTCAGATACATTCCTCAGATCGCCTTGTCGAAACTTGCAAACGTCCAGCTCCACGGGCTGGCGAGAGAGTTCGTCTCGACTTTGCAGCCTCTTTGGCAAACATCTCAAGATGGTTTGCCTCTTGGATGGCTTCTTTGCCTTCCAATTTCAGTCGACGGCACTCCAACCAGCAATCGCCTTGCTTGGTTGGCTCGGGCTGTTTCGAATTGCTTTACGAAACAGGAGCTCGACGTTGACCGAATCGGTAACTCGCATTCGTATTCACTTCACCAAATGCGGCGATCTGCGCTGGATCAGCCATCGCGATTTGGCTCGTGTTTGGGAACGTCTGTTGCGACGCGCCGAATTGAATTTAGCCTTCAGCCAAGGCTTCCATCCTAAGCCCAAGATCAGCTTCCCTTCCGCGTTGACTCTCGGAATTGAAGCCTTGGATGAAGTGATGGAGCTGGAGTTGGTTGGCGACCTGGACTTGTTAGATATCAAGCAGCGGATTCAGTTGCAAATGCCCGTGGGCATGGATCTGCTTAGCCTTGAGAAGCAGGTTGGAAAGACGCGATTGTTGGGAGCGACCTACTGCATGCATATTCCGCAGGAGGTTGTTCAGGCGACTCAACAACGCATCGATGAAATTTTGGAAGCGGGATCAATTCAAGTCCTGCGTGATGATAAACCAGTTGAGTGCTCCTGTTCGGACGCTCATTTTGAAATCAAGTTAGAAGGGAATAAGTTAGTTTTCTCAATTCCGGCAGCTGAGTTCGGCACATCATTGCGTCCGTCCGAGCTGCTACAGCAACTTCACTTGGAGAGTCTGCTATCAGATGGAACATTGCTTAGTCGCACTCACGTTCATCTCGAGCAGAAGACTCCACAACACAGCTCCGTGTCGCGGGTGGCTGCAGATCAATAGTCGTCTTGGCGTTAGTACTCTAACCCAGCGATCGTTTTGCATCCAAGGTCATTCACCAACCCGGACAGCCAGCGGCTCCATTAGGTAGCCCGTTGGTTCAAGAGATGTGCACATTGTCGAGGCCCGTCAACTGACTGTTAGTCAATCGACTGACGTCAAATGTTCAGGGCTCGTGTTTTGAAACAAAGGGGTGCGCGACACGTTCGCGCCTTAAAGAAGGATTTAGTATGCGTAAAGAAATGTTGGTCAACGTCTCGCAGCCCGAAGAATGTCGGATCGCGATTCTAGAGGACAATATCCTTGAAGAGCTCTATGTCGAGCGTGCGAGTCAAAATAACTTCGCAGGGAACATCTACAAAGGCAAGATCGTCAATCTAGAGCCCAGTATCCAAGCCGCATTCGTGGACTTTGGTGTTGGGCGAAACGGATTCTTGCACATCAGCGATGTCGAACCACAGTACTTCCGTCAAGCTGGCTATGATCCCGAAGAGATCAAGGAGATCATGGACGGCCATGTGCCCGGCGCTGATATTGACGACGGCGAAGAGGAAGCACCCCGCAAGCGTCGCCATAGCACTCGCCCACGCTTCAAGCCACCCATTCAAGAGATTTTCAAACGAGGCGATGAAGTTCTTGTGCAGGTCATCAAAGAGGGAATTGGTTCCAAAGGACCAACTCTTTCAACCTACATCAGTATTCCCGGTCGCTACTTGGTATTGATGCCTGCCTTGGGTCGAGTTGGCGTTAGCCGCAAGATCGAAGATGACAAGCAACGTCGAGTGCTTCGACAAACGCTGCTTGAACTCAATCCTCCGAAGGGCTTGGGCTTCATCGTTCGAACCGCCGGTCAAGAACGAACGCGACGCGAACTCTCGCGCGATATGGCTTACCTACTTCGTTTGTGGAAGGTGCTGGTCAAGCGAGTCAAAAACACGCCTGGCCCGTGCGATATCTACGAAGAGAGCGATATGATCATTCGCACGATTCGTGATATCTTCTCCGAGGATATCGATACGATTTTGATCGACGAAAAGTCGGCCTATGAACGAGCTAAAGAGTTCTTGAACTTCGTAATGCCCAAGCATGTGGGCCGACTGAAGTTTTATGACAGCCGCGAGCCGTTGTTCCACAAGTATGATCTAGAGCGAGAGCTAGCCAACATTCAGCGTCGCGTCGTGCCGCTCAAGGGCGGCGGATCGATCGTGATTGATCCTACGGAAGCGCTTGTGGCGATCGATGTTAACAGCGGATCTTTCCGAACTGATGACTCGGCTGAAGAAACTGCCTTCCAGTTGAACATGGTCGCTTCGAAAGAGATCGCTCGACAACTGCGTCTCCGTGACTTGGGTGGCGTGATCGTCAATGACTTCATCGATATGCGGAAAGACAGCCATCGTCGCAAAGTCGAACGATCCTTGCTGGACGCTCTACGACGCGATCGCGCGCGGACCAAGATTCTTCGGACAAGCCCCTTTGGCTTGATTGAAATGACGCGCCAGCGCGTTCGACCAAGCTTGAAGCGCAGCGTCTACGAAGATTGTCCATGTTGTCAAGGCCGTGGACTTGTAAAGACTTCAGAAAGTATGGCGATCGAAGTTGTTCGCGTGCTGATGATGGCTTGCCAACAGCCTCGAGCTAGTCGCATTACCGTTCGCGTGAACGAAAAGGTGGCTGCATACCTGAACAACCGCAAGCGTCGCGAAGTCATGCAGATGGAAGAGTCCACCGGTGTGGTAGTTCAAATCTTGGGAAGCGAATCGTTGTTCCCCGAGCACTTTGAATGCGACTGCCGCGACGGTGAAGGTAATCTGATTCCATTGACGTTCATCAACGAACCATGATCAAGCAAACGTGATCAAACAACTATGATCAACGGCCAGAGAGCCGCGGAGACTCCATGAAACTACTCGCCGATCGCTGCTGGCCGCTTCGTGATTTGAAGTTGTTATTTCGCTTGAGCCTGTTGAGCTGTATTGTCGTTTGCTCGATGCAGCTTGAGGCTCAAGAATCCGGTAGCTCGGCGAAGGAATTGCGGCAGTGGTCGCAGTTTCGAGGACCCAATGGAGTCGGTTACCTGCAGAAATGTAGCGTGCCTTTGCCGTGGAAAGAATCGGATGTTAAGTGGAAGGTGAACCTGCCTGGCGCTGGTAATGCTTCGCCAGTGATTTGGGGAAAGACAGCTTATCTCGCCAGCGGTGACGCGGCGAACAAACAGCGACACCTGCAAGCCATCGACTTGTCGACCGGCAAAGAGGTGTGGCGCAAGTCGTTTGCGTTGATTGACCACAAAATGCACTCGAAGAACAACTATGCGTGTGCTTCGCCGTGCGTCGACCAGTCGGGCGTGTACTTCTCCTATGCCGATCCTGAGCAAGTCGTCTTAGTTGCCCTAACTCACAGCGGCGAAGTTCGTTGGGAAAAGCAACTGGGCAGCTTTGTTAGCCAGCATGGCTTCGGCGCTTCGCCTGTTGTCCACGATGGCACCGTTGTCCTGTGGGTTAGTCAAGACGCTGAACAGTTGCCTGCCGGACAGGCTCCCGGCGATAGTCGCATCTTGGCTTTTGATGCACAGACTGGTTCGCCGAAGTGGAGCACCTCTCGCATCGCTACTCGAACCTGTTACGGAACTCCGACCTACTATCAAGCCGATGGAGTGCCTGCACTACTTTTCGCCAATACTTCCGAAGGCGTCTTCGCGCTGGATTTAGCGACGGGTAAACCACTGTGGAACCGACAAGTCTTTACGCAGCGATCAGTGTCCTGTCCCGTTGTCATTGGCGACACTGTCATTGCCACTGAAGGTGCCGGTAATGGCAACAATTTTCTTCACGCGGTTAACTTGAAGGGCGAACACGAAAAGCTGTTTTCGCTGAATCGCAATATTCCATACGTTCCAACACCAGTGGTCAAAGGCGATTTGGTCTTCTTGTGGAGCGACAAAGGCATCGTGTCCTGCTTGAAGATGCCAAACAACGAGATCCTCTGGACCGAACGAATTGGTGGTAATGTGTCCAGTTCGCCAGTGATCGCCGGAGACAAGTTAATTGGCGTCGCCGAGGACGGTACGGTGACTGTGTTATCCGCTAGCAGCACCTTCAAGAATTTAGGTACCGTCTCGTTGGGTGAGATAAGTCGAGCCACTCCGGCTGTGGCTGAAAAGTTCATGTTGATTCGCACCGAGTCCAAGCTGCTGTGCATTGGTGATCCCTCGTAGAAACTCGTGTGAAGAAGTTAGTGCGATGCGAAAACACGGTCCTTGGGGAATTCTCAGTTCCGACACGATGTATCAAGATCCATGGATCAAAGTTGTCCGTGACCAAGTCATGCGACCTGATGGTAGCCACGGCACCTACGCGACCGTGCAACTCAAGTCAGGAGTTTGCGTCGTCGGCCTGGATGACTCCAATCATGTGCATTTGACCCGCGAGTTTCACTACGCCGTCGGTCGTGTAACCATCGAAGGAGTCAGCGGTGGAATTGAAGATGGTGAATCGTCACGCTTGGCAGCCGAACGCGAGTTGGCTGAAGAGATTGGTTTGAAGGCCGATAGCTGGACTGAGTTGGGAAAGGTTGATCCCTTCACCGCGGCCATCAATTCCACGGTCACGATGTACGTCGCCGAGCAACTGACTGCCGTTCCGACTAATCCCGAAGCAACCGAATTGATTGAACATGTTGTTCTTCCTTTGGATGTTGCGGTTCGGATGGTACGCAATGGTGAAATCACGCATTCGCCAACCTGCATCATTCTGCTTGAGTTGGCTTTGCGACAGCTAGAACCCCAAGATATTTAGCAATCCAGACATTCAGAAACATCAGATACATGCGTCGTGACTACACAACTCAGACTCGCGATGAGAAGCTTAAAGACGATCTCATTCAACTCGCGCGGCTAGCTATTCGCGAAGATTTGGATCGAGGCTTTGACATCACCACGGTATCGATCGTCCCTCCAGGGTTGACTGCCGAAGCATCGATTATCGCTCGAGTTGCTGGCGTAGCCGCAGGCATCGACTTGATTCCGTGGATTGTCGAAGCCCTCAATTGTCCGATCGAAGTGCAGATCGATTGTCACGACGGGTCAAGCTTTCAGCCTCGGCAAACTCTGGCCGTACTCCGCGGTCAGGCTCGCGATGTTCTTACCTGCGAGCGAACCATTTTGAACTTTGTTGGTCGCTTGTGTGGCATTGCTACTTGGACGCGCAAGCACGTCGACTGTATTGCTGGACTTGCGACGCGACTGTATGACACTCGCAAGACAACACCCGGTTGGCGACGGTTGGAAAAGTATGCTGTGAACTGCGGTGGAGGCCATAATCATCGCAGCGGCTTGTACGATGCCATTCTGATCAAAGACAATCACTTGGCATGTCATCATCGCGTGACTGGGCAATTGCTGAATCCAGCTCAGGCAGTGCAGCAAGCTCGACAGTTCCTTGCCACGCAACCCGGCGTATCCGCCGATACGATGGTTGAAATCGAAGTCGATTCGCTTGAGCAGCTTGCCGAAGCTTTGAAGGCCGACCCCGACATCGTGTTGCTCGACAATATGGGCGTCGAGAAGTTGCGAGCCGCCGTGCAGCTCCGCAACGAGCGCAATCCATCTGTACAGCTTGAAGCCTCCGGCGGCGTTAATCTCAGCACGCTTCGCGGCATCGCCGAAACTGGCGTTGATCGAGTCAGCGTCGGTGCGCTAACACACTCCGCAGTGAACTTGGATCTTGGATTGGACTGGGTCTTTTGAAGTTGCACGTCTGGGGTCTTTCACAACCCGAAGCGTCAGCGAGGGACTGGCTTCTCCAACCCGCTGCGTCAGCGAGGGACAGCTTTATCACAACCCGATGCGTTGGTTTTGAAGTTGCTCTCTTTCTGGGATTTCGGGCCGAAGGCCCAGCAATTTACCTAGCCCAGCCCATCGGGCCCATCGGGCTGGGTACGTAAATCGCAAGACTAACAAAGGGCCCACGACCCGCCGGTGTGCACGCAAACCGGCGGGCCGTTGGCCCTTAACCTACTTACAATCGCCCTTCAAATCGGTCAGGCCAGATTTCACCTTCCATTTGATGCTCCTTGAGAAACTCAAGCAGGTACTCTTGACCTCGAGATGTTTGCACATCAAAGAATGATTCTGTCGGTGTGTGAACGATGTCAATTTGCCAATGCAACTCTTTAAATAGGCCGGTTTCAAAATGCTCTCGACGTTGAGCTATCGGGTATCGCACTGTTGCCTCTAGCTTAGATGGTCGCTCTAGTGGGTCTACGTCCTTCTTCAGCCTGGCGACGTGAATTATGTCCCATTTGCCTTTCAGAAGTTCAGGGCGCGGTTTGGTCTTATATGGACGGTCAGCAAGCGTAACTGCATTCAACTTCTCACCAAATTCTGACGCTAGGCTTGATAAAACGCTCACCGCCTTGTCCACTTGTTTGAATGGAATCAAGAAACTTAGCGCGATCGGTTCTTGAAAAGTTTCATCACTAAAGTAAGCAGGCAATGTTAGACCGCTAATGTCCCAGTGCACTGAACTAGGACCGGTTCCTTTAAACACTCCACGGATGGGAACCCATTCATTTGCATATTTACCAAAAGTACCTGGTACAAAATTTGGAACAAAGTTCATTTCATGAAAGATTCGCTTTTTCAGACTAGACTCATTCTCACACTTCACAAACAGCCGAATCCCGTCGGCAAATAGCGAAGCGGACGCACTAAACTTTTGTCCTTCCCACTCGACCCGCAAACTCTGTCTTTGCATTGTCAGCAGTTGTTGAATTCCCGCTGACATCGAAATCGTACGCTTCTTGAAGATGAGTTCGGAAAGCTCATGCTGGTCAAACGCGTCGAAATTGACACATCCTTTTTCGCACCACCAAAATTCGAAATTGTAAAGTGCGTTGGGACGAGCGGGCGGGAAAAACCATGAAGATGCGAAAGGGGCCAGTTGTTGAAGTGACTCATTGATGGAATGTCGAACCTTGGCTGATGCCCACACGATTGCCTAATACATCTCCGCAGAATGAAAACGAACGTAATCGTCGGAGCCAATAGCTTAGCATGCGCATGCTGTGTTACCCAGCCCGATGATGGGGCTAGGCCAGTTAAGAAGTTGAGCCGTCTGGAGAGCAGACCGCCCTGCATCTTACGCTAGTCTTTGACGCAACATGTATCGCCCTCCGGGCTTAAGAACTCTCAACCTGATATCGGGTGATTCACACCGGTTCACACCACCGGCAAAGATGTGCCGCCCTTCGGGCTGAAGCAGTAGTGAATGTCTCAAAAAGTCACGGAAGAAGGAGTGTTAGATAGCCTCTGGCTTCACTCTCGTTCTAGTTTTGCCTTTAGATTTTGCAGGCTATCTATTTGCCTGAGAATCTACCTGTGTCTGTACTAGATATAATGGGGCGATCCTCCTCTGATTGTCTGGTCGCGATACCGTCTCGCCTAGTTGATGGATGCGGCAACTTTTCCTTGTCTGTAGTGATCTCATGAGTTCTTCCCGACTACTCCGCGTCTTGATCAGTACTGATGCTTCTCGGTTAACGATGTTAGTGCTGTGTCTTTCTCGAATCAGTTTGGCTCCAATTGCTTTTGCACTAGGAACCTTACTTGTAGCGATAGCATTTGCGGAAGACGGAAAGGTGGCTGTAGGCAAAGATGAAGTGAATCGTGACAAGCCTTGGAACGACTCTCGTTTCCAGGGTGTGCCAGATAAGCCGCCAGCGTATACACTCGAAAGAGTTTTCCCAAAGCTCAGTTTTCGCGCGCCGATTTCACTCCATCGCTATCCAGAGCTTGTCGACGGAAAGACTAGCTGGGTAGTCGTCGAGCAATCGGGAAAGATAGTCTCGTTTGTAGCAGACGACAATAGTTCGACTGCCGATACGATGATCCATCTGGGAAGTCCACCGCCAAAACTATCTGAGTGGGGCGATGGAAAAGACAAAGGCTTGAACGCCTTTAGTTTGGCGTTCCATCCGAATTTCAAGAGCAACCGATATGTCTACATCTGCTATCTAGTGCAGAGCGGCAAGATTAATCCAGGCGGTACACATGTTGCGCGATATGTGGTCCGCGATACGAATCCACCAACGATCGACTACGAATCCGAGACTACCATCCTGCGTTGTGATGCAGGTGGACACAATGGATGTACGTTAGCTTTTGGTCCTGATGGTTACCTTTACATTTCGCTGGGCGACTTAACCGATCCGACTCCACCGGATATCCTCAGGACGGGACAAGATATCTCGGACTTCTACGCTTCGATCCTTCGTATCGATGTGGATAAGCCTTCACGATTGCGAGATGGAACGAGTGTTGAATACACGATTCCCGCGGATAACCCGTTTGTAAACATGCCTAGCGCCAAAGGCGAAGTCTTTGCCTTCGGACTTCGCAATCCGTGGAGAATGAGCTTCGATGACAAGACTGGTCAGCTTTGGGTAGGCGATGTTGGCTGGGAACTTTACGAGATGGTCTATCGCGTTCGTTCCGGCAGCAATTTGGGTTGGAGTATCAAAGAGGGGCCGGGCGATGTCATGCCCGAACTGAAGGTTGGCCCAACTCCGATTCAGCCTGCAGATATTGTGCTTGATCATGCGGATGCGGCCTCGGTCACTGGTGGCTTCGTCTACCACGGTCGCAAGTTTCCTAGCCTCAACGGCAAGTATATCTTTGGCGATTGGATAACCAGACGCTACTGGTCCGCAAGTTTTGACGACCAGCGTGTCACCGCACTGGAAGAGATCGCACAGACAGAGGTCAAGCCGATCTGCTTCGCTACCGATCATGACGGTGAGTTGTTTGTGTTGGAGTATATCCAGTGGGATCAAGATGGTGGCATCTATCGCTTCAAGCCCAATCCGGCGTCCGACGAGTTTAAGCCCAATCAGTTCCCAAAGCGACTTAGTCAAACAGGTTTATTCTCGAATACTCCAGCATTGGCGCCAGCATCAGGAGTCTTTCGATATCAGCTCAATTCAACGATGTGGATGGAAGGTGCGGAAGCTCAGTTTCACATCGGTATTCCTGGCGGTGATGCAGCCAAGGTATTCCAAAATCCGCAGAATACGTTTGACTGGTTCAATAGCCGCGTTTTCTTTCCGAAGGGCACTGTGCTTGCCAAGACATATCAACTTGGCGGTCGGAAGATCGAAACGCAGATTAGTCAACATGAAGCCAATAACGACATTCGATTCTACACTTACCGTTGGCTGGAAGATCAGTCAGATGCCGAACTCGTGCCAGCATCGGGAGCCTCGGCTACCGTCATCGATCGCGATGGAGGTGAAATGAAATGGAACTTCGCCTCGCGGTCGCAATGCAAGATCTGTCATACTCCTTGGTCTGGGAATGCCTTGGGATTCCTTGAGGAGCAGTTGCGTCGGCCAAGTGAGCCCCACGATTCATGGCGGGAGTTGCAGTCTATTGGCGTGCTCAAGTGTGTCGGCGACGGTCAGCCAGCGCCGGACTCGCAGTATCAGCCTATGGTTGGTTTGCAGGACAACGCAGCAGTGAATCATCGCGCCCGATCCTATCTCCATAGCAACTGCGCTCATTGCCATCAGTTCGGCGGCAACGGATCGGCTGCGTTCGACGTTCGATGGACGCTCAACCTCGAAGATATGAAGTGCGTGAATGTGAAGCCTATGAAGGGAGACTGTGGGTTACAAGAACCGCACTTAGTATCTGCTGGCAGCCCCGAGCGTTCGACTCTGTTTTCGCGGATTGCTAAACAAGGCCCAGGACGTATGCCTCACATTGGTGCAGAACAGGTTGACCCAAAAGGGATTCAGTTAGTCTCGCAATGGATTAGGTCGCTTCCAAGTGATCCTGAATCGCTAAAGTCGCTCGCTGCTCTCACGGAACCAGTTCAACGCGTTCGTGGAGAGAAGGTTGAAGCAGAAGCCAAGCGACTGACACAGACAGTCCGTGGTTCGATGCTTCTCGCACAGACGATAGTTGATGGAGTGGTACATCCAAGCTTGATTTCTAAAGTCTATCCCGCTATCACAGATGCCCCAATGCAGTCGCGTGACTACGTTGAATTCCTCCTACCTAAGGAGATGCGTCACGAACGGCTCGGCAATCAAATCGACCTCGACAAGTTGGTAGCGATTAAGGGAGATGCCAGTCGAGGCAATCAGTTATTTCGCGCTGGGGTAGGACAGTGTAAAGATTGTCATAAGGTCGACGATGTGGGAAAAGCCGTTGGTCCTAGTTTTGAGAAGCTCGCCACCAAGTATCCTAGTCGCCGTCAATTGCTTGAGCAGATCGTCTCGCCATCGCAGAACATCTCTGACGAGTACAGAGCGCAGACCGTCCTTACCTTCGATGGCCAAACTATAGTAGGACGCGTTTTGCGAAGTGATGAGACTAAAATCGCTCTTGCGCTTCAAGACGGTATGGAAAAGGAACTGCTATTCGAGGATATCGAGTTAAGGCAAGCAAACAAAGTTAGCCTCATGCCTGAGAATCTGCTTTCCACTTTGACAGCTCAAGAGGCAGCAGATTTGCTAGAGTTTCTTACTACTTTTCGCTGAGCCGGCTCATTGATTGGCAGCATCGAATTGCTCGCTCAACTCTGCAATCGTCGCCTTGAGTTCTTCGATGCTTCCGTCGACGCGGCTCATGACTTCTTTGGCTTGCTGGTATTGCTGCTGCTTGATCAACGCCTTGGCCTTTACTAAAAGACTTGTGCCCAAAGCGATGGATAGCCGTTTTGCCTCGGAAGTTGCCCCGGCCTTTTGCTTAACCTCTAAATCGCTAGTCCGATAATCGATGCTCTTATCAAGCCAATCAACGGCGACTGGCCAATTGAGCTCTTCAACGGCACATCGGCCAAGCAAATAGCAACAATCGCCCAAACCACCGAGAAATCGTTGAGGTGATTGCGTGGTTGAATAGAGTTGCTGAAACAGTTCGAACGCCTGTGTAGCCAGATCAAAAGCCTTGGGTCGGTTGTCTTGATCCATTTCTAGTTCAGCAAGCAAGAGTAAAAGGTCAGCCTTCAGGATCGAGCTCTCCACAAGGGACGGTGCCAAGCGATGCAGCTCGTCTGCAATCACGTAGCCCGAATCGGCCGAACTCTTGGATGGATCCACTTTCTTTAATTGCCTTTTCACAATACCGGCGTTCTTATGAGCTGTTGCCGCCAGGATAGCAATAGGGACCTTTGTCTTATCCGAAGACCAGATGTTGGTAGCGATACTTGCCGCTCGGTCAAACGAATCGGCAGACTCGGACAGCTTCCCCTGAGCTCGCAGCACGGCGGCTTTGGTATTTTCGAGTATGGCTGAAAAGTAAATCAAGCCAGGATCGTCAGGTTTCATAGCCTTGGTAATTTCCGAAGCGACAAGACCGTCCTCAACTACGCTTTCAGCCTGCTTCAAGTCGGCCGTTTGTAAAAGGACTGTGGCTGTGTTTGCACAGAATAAGACCATCGCGTTGTTGGCTTCAAATGACTTAGGATCCATGCGGATTACCTGCTTTTGTATCTCGATGGCTTTGAAAAGCAGCTTAACAGCATCGGAAGTCTTGCCGGCCCTGGCTAGAGCGGTGGCATGATTGAATACCGTTGCCGCGCGATCATCTAAGAACTGAATCACCAAGGGATGTTCGTTGCATAGAGACTGGAGAGCTCTATCGGCAGCTTCGAACTCGAGAGTCGCGTCATCCAGTTTCTGCAGCTTAACATAAGTCAATTGAAGTCCTTTATGGCCTCGCGCTAAACTTCTGATCAAGGTCGTGTTACCGGGCCGAACATTGAGTTGAGCCTCCGATAATTTGCATACCTGCTTAAAGCACTCGATGGCGTCATCCAGTTGGCTTCGAGATTGCCAATTGAGGGCCAGTTTATCGGAAGCACTGATTAGTTGATCGGCGACGGTTGGAGTGTAGTTCTCTTGAGTATCCGCGACCTGCTTACACAGTTGGGCTACTTCATCGAAAATGGCTTTTTGTTCATCGCCTCGCTCGGCGGCGGTGATTTGCTGCCCGTACTCAGAAAGTGTCCAGGCTAGTTGAGCTTTATCTGCGATGGAGTTGGTTCGCGCCGACAAGCGTCTTAGCGAATCGATCGACTGCTGAAACAAACTATCCGAGACGTTGGAGTCTCCGATTTGATACACAATCGCGGCTCGCTCCTTAAGCCCAAGCGAGATGGACCTTTCGAGTTCGTCGTTTTCATTGTTTTTGGCGGCTTGACCATCAAC
>CAUJKA010000045.1 GCA_963204965.1 Planctomycetota bacterium
CTTCGCGATATCTCCTCGACTTGGAATGCTAAGCCCAATCCTAAGCGTCTACCGACAATCGTTGAATGGTCCACGATACGTTGGTTGGTGCCTAAGTCTGCTTGGTCGAGTGCTGAAACGCGAATGATGCGGACAGCTCGCAATCGATTTTCCGTCTTTATTGCGATTGGCATAACTGCAATAAGCTTGGCCTGGGGTTCATTTTCCTACTGGAGTAATAGCCGTCACGCCGCAGAGCTTGCGACACGACTACTGGTCGCCGGAAACGATGAACTTGTTCCACTGCTCAAGGAGGTCAAACCGGTGGCTAGCTGGGTCGTCCCCAAGCTCAAATCGCAAGCCTCGGCTTTGGTTGAAGATCGAGATTCTGAGAGAGTCCAGTTCCGAATTGCGCTAGCTGAAATGGGTCAACAGTCTGAAGCAACCGCTCATGTGTTGGATCATTTGGCAGAGCTCGACGAGCGCAGTCAGATACAACTGATTCGCTACATCGCCCGCGACCCAGCCATTGAAGAAAAGTTACTGATTGAGAAGTTGCGAGACAACTTGAAAAGCAATTCTGCTACGGTGATTTCTCTAGCAGCCATTCTCAGCCAAAGATCGCCTGATGATCCAACCTGGGGTGAGATAACGGAACCGCTTGGCAAACGCTTGCTCTATCGAGTGAGCAATGACATCACGTTGTGGGCAGGGATTTTTGAGCCTATTTCGAAGCAACTTTCCAGCCAATTGCTGAACATCATGCAAGCGGAAAGTCAATCGACGGAGAATCCGAATCGCGAGCTCGTCGGCCGAAATTTTGCCTCGTTGATGTCGACATTATCCCGAAACGATGTAAGCAACTTGGCACAAGCAGCCTTGTGGTCAAAAGCAGACTCACTTCCCTATTTGATTGATGCTAGTCAAACGCCACAGGAATTGTCCGTTGAACTTCGAACGCTGCTTGGACGAACGCACTTCCATGATCGAGCCGAAGAGTGGATCGAAAATGTGGAACTCAAACAACTAGAAGAGAAATACTCTGGAAAACTATTTCGCACAGGTGGATCGTTAGAAAAACTGCCGATTGGCGAGGTTTCTAAGTGTATTGAAACACTGGCAAAGCACGGTCTCGCGCCGCTGGCGATTCGCCCCTATTGGATGGATGGCTCGATGTTCGTTTCCCTGACCTGCAATCCAGGGCCACCAGAAGCAATCTTCCTGCATGGTCTCAGCCAAGCTGAATTGCAAAGTACTTTTGCCGAAAAGCAGAACCAAGGGTTGGTCTTGTTGGATTTTGCGAGCTACTTTGATCCTGGTACGTCCAGTCCATCCCAGAGTAGCCTTCCTAGCTCGAGTGAAGACAACGAAGAAGATACGAACGAAAGCGATGCATCGAAACTAAAGTGGTTAGCCGTTTGGAGAACTGACAAGCAGTCAACGAAGAAGCAGGTGCTGATACTGGGAGCGTCACTAGCGAAGCATGCAAACACAAGATTTCAGATGGGACAGTCGGGCTACGTTCAAACTCGGTATCAGTATCGTGTGCTTCGGGATCAGCCGCCAAAGCTAGATAGTCTTTGGAATGCAATGGAGTATCAGGAGCAGATTCACTGGTCGCGAATGGAGTGTGCGGCAGGAGACCTATACCCGGCTTTCTTTCAAACAGATCTTCGATCAGCATTGACGTTTCAAGACCGAGATCGCTCGATGCTTTGGACCGAGTACGTAGATGCTTCTAATCGTTCAAGCCTCGCCTCGAGGAATGTTCATGCGGCCGGGCGACTTGGACGCATAGGAAGATTGGACGAAGCGATGAAAATGCTCGATTCGATCAAAGACAGCGACTGGCCTAAAGCCGAAAGTGACCGTGCCGAACTATTGCGATCCTTCTATCGGAATAAGGGGCGCTTCCTTGCTTTGCTGGAGCGCACCGAAGAGCTGCAAACACTGGTCGACACGATTGAGCAGGAGAACTCGCTACCCGCAAGAGATATTCGATTCCTCAAGTTTAGCCTAGCTCTACTCAAGAAAGATGAAACTGATGTATTGGCTCAGCTAAAGCTCATGGACCCTGAGTCGCTTACATCAAATTTTGATCGAGAACTGTACCGCAGGTCGATGGCAGCCGTTGCAAAACAAGACTGGATGCCAGAGAAGGCGGCCGAGGCATTCAACATGCTGGTTAAGTACTCGGAGCAATGGTTTAAGGAGAATCCTAACTATATCGATTACCTGTTGGACGCAGATTACGACGCATTTCGCGGCAATCCGAAGTGGGAGCAGTTACTGACCAAGCTTAAGCTCGCCAGACGCGTATCGGCTGTTTCACACATCAGCGGTGAATACCAATCGCAGTTGCTCATGGCGCTTTCCCCTTCGGCTCATCAACAACGGGCCAATGCCCTCTACAACGATGGCTACCTTCCTTCGGTTTGGCAGGTTGAACCCGTTGTGAACGATCGATTGATTTCCAGCGTATGGGTTCGAAAGATTCGAAAGTTATCACAAGTGTCAATGCGAGCCGATCAGATTGCAGCGTTAGTGCTTGCGATTGGCAAGTTGGGTGAATCGGATGTACTTCTAGATGGGCTGAGCGAGAAATGGGGACGAACCGTCACAACATCGATCGTCGGTAACTGTTATCGAATTATCCCCGCGTCCAACTTGGTGTCCTTGTTACGCACTGCATCGACCACTGGAACACAAGTCTCGCTGTTGTCCGCGTTGGCCAATTATCCACTGCAAAGCTTCACTGAAAGCGATTTGAAGTACTTGAACCTAAGGCTGACCGAGTGGTCCACCCAAGCCAAAGATGTGGGACTGCTCAACATGGCAAGATTTGTTGCTAAGAAGTTCGAGGTGTCGCTTCAAGCCTTACCAACTCAACAACCATGGGCCGACAATCAAAACTGGTTCACAAATTCGATTGGTCAACAGTTCACCATTGTTAAGCCGCCCGAGTTATGCTTGGTGGGCGAGATGGACGAGCGTCGTACTTATGTCAAGATCGGCCGCGACTACGCGATTGGTACGACCGAAGTTACCGGAGATCAGTTCCGCGAGTTTTTGCAAGACAAGCGGTACCAAGCATGGAAGAACGCCAATCCCAGGCTTCGCGGTGGAGCGAAAGCTATCGTGGGTGACTCTCCTCAAACAGCCGTTTCGTGGTTAGTAGGTGTTCAGTACTGCCAATGGCTAAACGAAAAAGAACAGATTCCTGAAGACCAATGGTGTTACTCTAACGTTTGGGAAGAGAACGGTGAATTGCCCGTTGCCAATCCAAACTACTTAGACCGCACCGGTTATCGGTTTCCGACGCGTAACGAGTGGCAGTGGGCGGCTTCGGCTGCAAATACCGAGGAGGCTTGGCATTTCGGAAGCAATTCGAAATTGTCTTCAATGTTTGAGTGGACCGTAGAGAATTCGGCACGTTCCACGCATCCGGTTGCCAGCTTGCGTCCAAACGGATTTGGTTTATTCGATATCGGTGGCAATCTATCCGAGTGGGTCGATGACTTCGATCAATCGCCTTCACGCCCATTTTACACTTCATATCTGATCGATGATGGCAATCAGAAACTCAGCGCCAACGCGAAGTATGTCTTGCTTTATGGCGGTCAGTTCAAATTGAGTATTGAGTCTAGAACGACTGAAGAACACAGTCTACATGAGCCAACATACACTGCACTTTCGTGTGGAATCCGACTGGCCAGAACGATCAAGGTCAAGTGATCGGCCATTCGATGCGTAAACTACCCGCGCTAGTCAAGCACTAGCGCGGGATTAGGCTTGGCACCAAAGCTAGTTTACGCAGCCTGGAATTGGGAGTACGAAATTGGTAGGCGCATTTGCAATCGTTGGGCTCTTCGCAATCTCTTCTTCTTCACCAATGTCATCGATAAACGGTTCGTCGCATGGATTGCCAGCGGATGGAGTAACTGTAGTTCCACCATTCTTGGTTGTGAGAGTCAGCGACACTTTCGATGCGGCTCTTCCCTTCTTGCCACGGACGAAATTGACATAGCCGATATCGTGATCAGTTACCGTTCCACCAGTTGTGACGGACAGAACCATTTTGTACAGGCCTGTGTACTTCGTGCTTGGTTCGGCGACCAAAGTTACTGGAATTACAGCGGTTGAAATAAGAGTATCGACACCTTTCTTGATTGTGGTTGGGGTCGATGCATAAGATTCTCCATCCCATGAGTATTGGCGAAACTTGGCCTTGAGTTGACTATTTTCAGTGTACACGTGAACGGCAACGGCTCGATCCGCATTGCGGCTAATCCAACAGTTGATGTAGTTATCTGGATCCGCTGCAGCATTGCTGGAAATGGATCCACAGTCGGGATCAATTGCGGGCACTGGATTGGTGTTTCCACCGACTCCGCCAGGGCCTACTTGAGCTGAAAGCAATGAAATAGTTGAGAGACTGAAGAGAAGTGCCAACAGCAACGGGGCTCGATTCATGGTGATACTCCAAGGAGAAATGTGATTTGTGGACATCCACCCACCATTATGGAAAAGCGTCCCTGGGTTTCAATGACGTTTCGGAACTTTTTCACTACTTTACTGTCGATCGATCCCCACATAGTAGGCACAAGGACGTTTCTCGAAGCTCGAGGGAGCTCCAGGGGACTCAGCACCTAACTTGCCATCAGACAACACGATCAACCCTCAGTAGGCGAAAACAAAACGCCCGCACCAGTCGGACTGGGCGGGCGTTGGTTAGTCAGAGCATACGGGTAGCTGAATGAACATCTACCTAGTCATCGCCGATGTTACCTCTTCCGTTAGTTTTGTTCTGGAATCGATCTTCTTTGACTTGCTTCTCTAACAACAAACTAAGCTCATAAAGCTCGTCTGCGACAGCGTCCTCCGGAAGTTCCGGATCGCGAACAATAGTGATTGGTACAGTCTTGATTGTCTTTCCATCGACAACCAATTGAACTCGATAGGTTCCGTTAGGAACGGGGCGTTGTCCGCGGAAGCCTTGGAAACCCTGAGGGGGGCGACCACCCGCAGTTGGTGCGGTACCTTCCCCACGTGGTTCAGGAGTAGCTTCCGCATCACGTTCCTCTTGTTGCTGAGGTTCGGTAACCGTCGTTGGATTGGCAGTCGCACCTGGATTTTCTGGTCGATTGCCACCTTCTTGTGCAGGTGTCTCTCCCGAAGGTTGTTCACCGCGTCGCCGCCCACCTTGACCGCCACCCAGCCCAGGTCCGCCTTGCCCAGGTCCTCCCTGTCCTCCGGCCATTGGTATAGAACGATCATCGTTGAAACGTCCACCGCCACCTGGACGATCACCTCCACCGCCAAAGCCAGCTCCGCCTCCTGCGCCTCCGCCACCAGCTCCTCCAAATCCGGCACCGCCGGGACCAAAGCCGCCACGACCACGATTGGTACGTTGGTTTGAGGTTAAGTCCCAGTTGATCTGATGCATTCCAGGTTCAGCTTTGCCAGTTAACTCGCTGATCAATTCTCCTTGCACATTCTCGACTCGCAGCGAAACCTTCTGAGCCTTCTCAGGCAGCGTGTACCACAGCTTTGCACCGTTGGCTGGATTCTGACTGATGTAACTGCGGTTCGTTCCACCGCGACTAGGCTCGGCACGCCAGCGGATCACGTTCTGCGGATCGTACAAAGCGATCTCTTTGGTAACGTGTTCCGACTTCAGTTGCCGTAGTCCGGAGATATCGCAAGCCCACAAGCTGCGTCCGTGTGTGGCCACGACGATCTCACCGATCGTTGGGTGAATGGCGACTTCGTGAATGGCTACTGTAGGAAGATTCTGGTTGAACTGAGCCCACGTTTGGCCGCGGTCAACCGAAACCCAAAACGCAAATTCAGTTCCCGCGTAAAGTAGATTGGGGTTAACCAAGTCTTCGCGCAAACAACGCGAGGAGCCCCAAGGCAACCCGGCATGAATCGGCTTGAAGGTCGTCCCGTAATCTTCGGAGACAAAGAGATAAGGATTGTCATCGTCCGAGCGGTGACCGTCCAAGCACACGAAGACTCGTCCAGGCGCGTGCCGCGAAGCTTCGATGGTTGCGACCCAACGAGGATTGGGGATTCCCAAGTTCTTCGTAATATTGGTCCAGTTCGATCCGCCGTCGCGCGTTACCCACAACGCTCCATCATCAGTACCCACGTACAAGAGATTGGAATCCAAAGGAGATTCAACCAGCGCAGTCGCTGATCCGCGCTGAGTCAGCGTGATCTCTGGCGAAATCGCTCGTAAGTCGTTACCTCGGTCCAGCGAACGGAAGACATAGTTGCCCGCCGAATAAAAGATCTTCGAGTTGTAGTTGGAAAGAATGAACGGAGTGTTCCAGTTAAACCGGTAGCTCTGACCTTCCACGCGAACCGGTCGGATCGATCCACGATCACCTGTCTTCAGATGTCGTCGAACGATCGCTCCGTTTTGACTTTCCGCGTAGAACAGATCTGGATCCTTCGGGTCAGCTCGACAAACAAAGCCGTCGCCGCCGTTTAAGTTGATCCAGTCTTCGTTCACCGCGCCGCCACTACGACTAACGGCTGGGCCGGCCCACGAGCCGTTGTCCTGCAATCCGCCAGCAACCCAATAGGGCTGTCGAAGGCTGATGGAAACGTGATAGAACTGACCAATTGCGGCCGTGTTGATATGGTCCCAGGTAGTTCCACGATCATAGGTCACATAGACTCCACCGTCGCAACCAATAATCATGTGGCGACCATCCTTGGGATTGATCCACAGATCATGTCCGTCCGCGTGAACTCGACGACCAAAGTCTTCGGCGAAGGTCGTTCCGCCGTTCTTTGACTGAGCTTGAGCAACGCCAAGAACGTACAGGAAATTTTCATCGCTCGGGTCGACTTTAACAACGCTAAAGTACATGGGGCGAGTATTAAGCGAGTTGACTCGCTGCCATGATGCTCCACCGTCGGTCGACTTGTAGACACCGCCGTACTTGTACCCCTCGGCGCCCTGTTGATCTTGAACATTCGCCGACTGACCGAAGTACGAATAGGTGTAAGGCCGAGTTGCCGAGCCACCGCTTAAGCGATCTGCTAAAACGACTTCGATATCCAGCGTTTGATCGCCACGCTGAACCTTGATCGCCATCTTGTCTTGCGGCTTGTGCGAGCGTATCTGCTCGATTAGCGTCTGATAGTTTTCAATCTTCTTGTCATCAGCTTGAATGACGATGTCACCGACTTTCAGCCCAGCTTTCTCGGCAGGTGCTTCTTCGGTTATTGCCGTTAGCCTAGCGCCGCCACTGGATAGTTGGTCTTCGCCTTGAACGCCGATATAGACGTTGCTTTGAGCTGGCGTAGGATTTTGCGGCCCGGTTGTAGTGACGCGAAGTTCCAGCGAAACGCTCGTCTCGATCGTTTGCTCGCCGCGAACAATCGATAGTTTGACTTGCGATCCATCAGCCTTCTTTTGCAAATCTTGCATCATCTGACGGAAGCTAGTTGGCGCCGCCCCGTCGATCAAAGCGATCACGTCGCCCGTTTTGAGTTCAGCTTTGCTGGCCGGCGAGTTCTCGACGACTCGCTGCAAAGTAACTTTGCCTTCGCGATCTTCGCCCACAACACCCATGTAGATCGTTGGACTTTGCTGAGCCGTTCCAGGGCGACCGGTGAGCAGAATGGAAAACGACTTCTCTTCTTCGCCTCGCTTGACTTTGATTGCGATCTTCGCGCCGATTTTCTTTTCGCGAAGCGCCTCGAGAAGTTGATCGAAGTGCTGAATCGGCTTGTCTTCGACCGAGATCAATTGATCTCCAACTTTCACCCCAGCCTTTTCCGCCGGACATTCGGGAAGAAGTTGAGTAACGACTGGCTTGTCACTGACGTTTGTTCCTACTGCGCCAAGGAAGGCAGCGAATGGCTTTGGTCCCTTGCCGATATCTTCGCAATCGATAATCGCGACTAGTGTGTTGGAGCCACCTGATTGCCAATCCAGACCAATGCGACCGGTAGCGCTAGTGGGAAGTCCGCTGCTAACCTTGTTCCATGTCTTTCCGCCATCGGTGGTTCTGAATATTCCACCGCTCTTGCCCCATTTGCGAATCGGATCATAGCCGTCGACTCCATCAGGCTTGGGAACAGTCCCAGGCCAACTGTCAAATCCATCTCGCAGGCGATCCCACATCGCGACCACGATGGTATTCGGATCAGTTGGGCTCATCGCCATATCGATAACGCCTGTGTTGTCGTCGACATAGAGAACTTGTTCCCAGTTTTTGCCACCGTCAACCGTCTTGAAAACACCGCGCTGACGATTGGGGCCGTACAGTCGTCCCGCTGCACCAACGTAAACGGTATCGGGCGTTTTCGGATCGACCAAGATACGAGCAATCTGATAGGTCTGGTCCAATCCCATGTGGGCGAATGTTTTGCCGCCATCGACAGTCTTGTAAACGCCGTTGCCGTAGGAGACCGAGTTGCGTGGATTGATTTCGCCGGTTCCAACCCACAAGACATCTTTGTTGTTTGGATCGGTGGCAATGCTCCCGATGGAAACTACTTTCTCACGATCGAACAGATGCTCCAGCGAGCCGCCATGATTGATCGACTTCAGCAATCCGCCCGATGCAGTTGCAATCCACCAGAGCGAACTGTCTTTCTCATGAACTGCAATGTCGGTGATTCGCCCGGACATATTGGCTGGACCAATCGATCGCCACTTGATCTGCTCCAGCCACTTCGATTCGAGCTTCAGTTGTGGCGGCGGAGCTAAGCGTTCGTCTTCGCGAGCGTTTCTAGCCGGGCGATTTCCAACAGTGGATTGCCCGGGAGTTGCTTGTGTGGGAGTTGTTGCAGGTTGAGCCGAAGGAGTTGTTGGCTCGGTTGGCTTTGCAGGTTGTGTTGCCGGTGTCGCAGGTGTTGTTGGTTGAGCGGGACGCGACTTGAGTTCTTGAGTCAACTCGCTCAACGACTTTTCAATCATATCAAGCCGCTTCTGAAGATCGTCAGCGACGGAAGTCTTTGTTTCGGACGGCTTTGTCTCAGCTGGTTTCGGCTCAGCAGCTTGAGGCGTCTCTGGCTTGGTCTCGGCAGGTTTGGATTCTTGAGCTGGTGCTGTTTCTGGAGCAGGCGTCGCCGGTGCGGCCGGGGCTGGTGCGATCGGTGCAGGAGTTTCCGGCGTTGCTGGGGCGGTTGGTGATGCGGGTTCGGTGGGCTTCACAGCCGGTTCCTGCCATCCCACTGCGGCTTGGGAACTCCAGGCCATCAGGATTGAGAGAATCGGAGCGGTAAGAATGAGCGAAAGAGAAAATCGCTTACAAAAAAGCTGAACCATACGGTGACTCATGGGAACTCTCGCGTAGCAAGCCATGGGGATGAAGATAGATCGATATCGCATCGAATTTGAGCTGAAAGTGTTTCACTTCCAGCAGCAACAACGACTTGAGAATATGTTAGTCAATCTGGCCGGGGATATCCCGCCAGTGACTGCAATTCTGAAAGAGAATTTAGAATCGAAAACAGTTGAAAAGTTAGCGATTACTTAAGGATAGAAGCCTCGAACTCCTTTAGGGAACCAAGTCCCACAATGGAGCTTTACAGTGAGGCAATCGAACCATGTAGGAAATGAAAGAGCATTGAGGGAGAGCCATGCAACGCAACTGTATTGGCAGCCGTGTATTCCGTGCCTTCCGTGTCCAATTACTCGTCCGGCAGTATGACTTATTCGAAATCCCAACGCCACCAGTTCAACTCCATCTCGCCGCTCGTCGGATCGCTGGTGACTTTAGCCGGTGGAGTAGGTGAAAGCCCTGGCGTGGGATTTTGGGCCATTTTTTGTGGATTGAAACTCCACAAGATCGCACGACTGGCTTTGTCGTCGGCAGATGCTGTGGACGTCGTGTTATCTGGTATCAGGTAAAGCGGCAAGTTTCCGTCAACGCACTGGAACTGCTTTAGATCGATGCCCTGAGACTGGAGGTCTTCTAGTTGTTTAGGAAGTTCACCGCTGGCGAATTCATATTGCCGCGTAGCTATAGCCAGAGTCGCGAGATCGTTCATCATTTTGACGCGGACAATTGCCGCAGCGAGGGCGGAAAGGGCCGGGCTGTATTGTTGACTCAGCGCGACTTGCAATCGATCGATCATTCCTCCGTTGGCCAACTGACTCTCCCAGGCCTCGCAATCAGCGAGAAAGTTCTGCAGGTTATCGGTTGGAATCTCAAGAGCCTGTTCCATTCGAATTGCGTAATCTCTGGCAGCTCGATCTGCTAATCCGCTTTCCACCATGAGCTTTCCAAATCTGGTCATTTGCGGGCTCGGCAAGATGGACGGGTTATTGAAGGCCGGAATCGCCGAACCAAGTTCACCCATTAGTCCGACTGAATACACATGGTTGATATCCGAAAATGGAGCGAGTCTAGCACGCAGTTTCGCAAGCTGTTCAGCAGATAATCGGTTGGCGCTAACGGCCGATTGTAGACATTGTATCGCCATGCCGTGTGTTGCGATGACAACTAGCTGCGAGACGAGCGAAGGTTCTCCGCGTATTGACAACGAGACGCCGATCATAGCATTGATTGCACGAAACTCCCGATCATGATCACCACTTCGGGCCGCCAGGATCGCTTCAAGATGCAACATCCGAGCCGCCGTTCGCGAGTTCTGCGTATAAGGATGCAGAGTGTTGTAACCCTGAAATTGGATCGGATATCGGACTGGACCATTATCCTGAGCGATATCTAACAATTGCTTCATCGTATCAGCATACTGCGACATCAGTTGTTCAACCGCGGCTTGATCTGCCCAAGGCTCGTCATGCTTTGGAATCGGGTTCGAGTTATTCCCGACAATGGGCAGCTTCGTACATTGCTCGCTGAAGCTCTTGGACGAAAGCGTGTCGAGAACACCGATCCATCGGTCAACGTTATCGGCAGAGGAGTGTTGATGATAAAACTCTGCCATCGAAGCATCGTCAATCGGAATGCCCTTCGCAGCTAGCTGCTCAAGTTTCTCCTCCAAGCTTCGTCGGGCCATATTCTTGGAAAAGAAAAATATGGTCGTAGGCACACCGCAACAGAATAGCACCATTCCAAACAATACGAATGTCAGCCAGCGGAATGTTTTGCGTCGTAAGATATGTGACATGCGAGGGCCATTGATAGAAGTGAGTTCGTAGCAACTTGTTCGTAATAAATTTGATTCGGATCGATCGGTAGCCTCAACTTGCCATCATTGTAGATCCCAGCGCCACCAAATTGCGTCGGTTTCTTCTGACTGTTCTTCGTTATTCAATTTGGCCGGTGGCGTGGGGGAAAGCGATGGATTGAGATTACCGACGCTCTTCGTAGGATTGAAGCTCCACAGAATCGCTCGACTTTCTTTTGATGACTCGGTGGATGCAGATGCCTCGGATGAGTGATCGATCGGCTTAGCTGGATCGACTAGTAAGTAGTTTGGTAAGTTGCCATCGACGCAATGAAAAAGACTGAGGTCGATGCCTTGTTTCTTCAGTTCTTCTAAGTTTTTAGCAAGTTGTCCATTGGCCATTTCATATTGCCGAGCGGCAATGGCAATGGTGGTAAGATCGTTCACCATCTTGCTACGAACCAGGGCTGATCCAATACCCGACATTACAGGGGCAAGTTGCTGACTGATCGAGCACTCCAATTTTTCAAGCAATCCGCTATTCAACGGCTGATTCTCCCACTCCTGAAGGTCCGCGATAAAGTTCTTTAGGTTGTCAGTTTGGAGCTCCAACGCCTCCTCCATTCGCTCGGCGTGTTTCCTAGCAGCTCGGTCCGCCAAACCACTACTGACAATCAGAGTGCTCAACTTTTCGAGTTGAGGGCTTATGGTCGCAGGGTCGCGGAAAGCCGGCATTGCCATTCCAATTTCACCTTTCGAGCTGACGGTGAAGGAGTGTTTGATGTCCGAAAAAGGTGCCAGTCGCGTTCTTAGCATCTCAAGCTGTTCGGCCGACAAGCGATTGGCTTCCACAGCCTTCTGAAGGCGATTGACAGTCATTCCGTGTACCCCAATGCTAACAAGTTGACTGACAATGAATGGCTCGCCCCTTACTGAAATCGCACAGCCAATCATAGCGTTAATGGCTCGAAATTCGCGATCGGCATCACCAGCTCTGGCAGCCAAAATGGCTTCAAGCATTAGCATACGAGCTGCACTTCGAGTGTTTTGTACATGCGGTAGTAGTGTGCCAAGCGACTTGAACTCGATCGGATACCTAACTGGGCCATTGTCCTGAGCGATGTCCAGCAACTGCTTCATCGTATCCGCGTTTTGGGCCATCAATTGTTCAACAAGCGCCTGGTCGGTCCAGGGATCACCCAACTTCGGAATTGGATCTTCATTTTTTCCGACAAGAGGTACGTTCTTACACTGATCCAAGAAGTTCTGCGAAGCAAATCTATCGAGAATGCCAATCCAAACGTCGACATTCTCTGTGGACGTGAGTGTCTCGTGCAGTGCTGCAACTGAAGCATCGTCTACCGGAATCCCCTTGATCGAGAGTTGCTCTAGCTTCTCCTGCAATCTTCGCTCGGAAGAGTACCTTGAGACCATCAAGGTTGTGAAGCTGCCTCCACAACAGAACAAAACCATTCCCAGCAATACAAAGGCCAGCCAGCGTAGTGACTTGAGTCGTTTCGGTTGTGTCATGATGGGCGGTCGTTAGGAAGCGGCGAGTGACGCTAGTTGAGATTTCGATGTGCTAGTGAAACGTACTTTATTCTAGACTTTCAATCACTTCAGATCCCAGCGCCACTGTAGAGGCTCGAACTCGACTTGTTTGTTTCTAGTCTTCTCAATTCTCGGAGGCGGCGATGAAGGCAATTTAGGCACTGGGTTATCGCTGGATGGTTTAGGCTCAAAGCTCCAGAGGATGGCCCGACTCGCATCTGAATCTGATGTAGTCGATTCGTTTCTAACGTAGCCAGGCAAGTTTCTATCAAGGCAATGGAATTGTGTTAGGTCGAGCCCCTGCGACTCCAGCTCGAGTAATCCCGCGGGAAGATGTCCATTGGCAAATTCGAACTGGCGCGTCGCAATGGCCAGGATGGCAAGATCATTCGACATTTTAGTTCGTACCAAAGTAGTGCTGAAATTCGATAATCCAGGGCTACAGTATTGTCCTAAAGAATCTTCGAGTCGCCTAACCAAACTTCCGCTATCGTTCTGTTGAACCCAATTCTCGCAATCAGCCAGGAAGCTCTGCAGATCCTCTGTCTGTATTTCTAGAGCAGCCTCAAGTCTCTCTGCATGTTTTCGAGCAGTTCGATCACCCAATCCACTATGGAAAATCAGCTTGCTTGCCGATGCAAACGGTTTGTCCAGCAAGCCTTCTTGCATTCCTGGGTTCCGAAGAGCAGTGGTAGCCGTACCTAACTCGCCTTTGAGGCTAGTGATAAATGGGCTTCTGATATCCGAGAAGGGACTCAGTCGAGCTCGCAATTTGGCTAGTTGTTCGGCAGTGAGTCGATTGGATTCCGCGGCGGATTGAATGTCGCGAATCGCGATACCGTGAATTGCGAAGCTAACGAGTTGAGAAACAAAAAAGGGTTCGCCGCGGTTAGCCAGTGCACATCCAATGATTCCGTTGATCGCTCGGAACTCCCGCTCAGCGTCGCCAACTCTGGCTGCCAAGACCGACTCCAATTGCAAGATGCGAGCAGCAGCTCGCATGTTCTGTGTGTAAGGAAGCAGAGTATACACCGAGTTGAACTCAAGGGGAAAACGCACTGGGCCATTGTACTGCGATATGTCTAGCAACGACTTAACTTCGATGGCGTACTGTCGCATGAACTGTTCAGCTTGGGCCTCTTCCTGCCAAGACTCACCGGGAAGCGGAATGGGGCTCTCGACGTTACCAACGATGGGTAAACTGCCACTTTGACTCTCATAGTCTTTGGATGCAAGCGTATTCAGTACAGTTAACCATTGGTCTAAATTCTGTGCCGATGTGAGCTCCCGATGCAAGATTGCCGTTGATGGATCGTCGATCGGAAGGCCTTTCGCAGCGAGCGAACTCAGTTTTTCGTTCAGGCTTCGCTCGGCAGTTGTCCGAATGATCCACCAAGTTGTCGAGCTACCCACACAGAAAATAAGTCCGAGCATCGCGATGGCGGTCCAGCGCGGCGACTTCAGTCGTTTGATTGGTGTCATGGTGTGGGTAATGGACTACAATAAGTTCGGAATTCGCCTACTGCCAGAGGATGCGAGAGCTACCTGGAATTTATCTAGACTTGTGACCAATTTTACTGAGAAAGTTCTGCTGATGACGGGCTGGGTCAACAAATTCCGCTGCGCTTTTCGCGGACTGGGGTTTGGCATCGCTGGGCAAAGCAGCTTCTATGTTCACATTCCTGTTGCAATCTCAGTGCTAGTACTGGCTGCTTTGTTGAAATGTTCAGCTGTCCAGTGGTGCGTGCTTATTCTGTGCATCGCATTAGTTTGGTCGCTCGAGCTGATGAATAGCGCGGTTGAGTTATTGGCTCGTGGACTCTGCGATCATCAGAATCCTTGGGTAGGCAAGGCTCTAGATACTGCTGCCGCTGCGGTGCTGGTTGGTTCGATCGGTTCAGCAGTGATTGGGGCGATTGTTTTTGCGACGCAGATTTTTTGAGTAGCAGGCATTCTCCGAATGCCGTCCGCGGTTTTGCTTTTCGGGCCGCTCGCTCGGCGCGTCCCTCGCTGACGCAGCGGGTTGGGAAGAGACGGCGGAGCCGTGAAGACAGACCACTTCCCAGGCAGAGCATATTCTTGAACCGCAGGCGCTAACCGCCGTCAGAAACGAGACTTACGGACTGTGGCTAGCGCCTGCGGTTAAAGAGGGCCTTCGGAGCCAAGAAGACAGAAGAGACGGCGGAGCCGTGAAGACAGTGCGTTCCCAGGCAGAGCCTGGGAACGAGAGAAAACGCCAGTCTTGAGTGCACCTATTCGAAATCTAAACGATCTCGAATCCGGATCGCGATAGCGAACCGAGTTCGGAACCTTCGAGTGTTAGCTTATCTGCAAGACCTAGTCCACCGCTCAATTTAGTTCTACTCGATGTCACTCGAGTAATCCTTAGATCGTCGCTATCTCCAGCACCGAGTTCAAGTTGCATAACGCGAAAAACGGAATCCTCGACAACAACCGCATCCGTTCCGAATCCGCCGGATAGGCTTAGTGAAGATGTACCGCTAACCTTCGAGATGACAGCTTTGTCGTTTCCAGTACCTAAATCAATTTTCGCTGACGTTGCATTGAGATTTGAATTTCCAATTTGTACCTGATCGTTGCCTGAACCCGTCTCGATCTTCAACAGCAACAGAGCAACGTTAGAGGCGTTGGTACTGCTTCCGATTCGAACAGAATCGTCCCCGGCTTGGGTTTCGATTTCCAGAATTGCGGCTTTCGCATTCAAGACGTCCACGACATCATTGCCTAATCCGGTCTCAATTTCTGCAAGGCCAGCGAAAAGTTTGTCGACAGCAACGGAATCGTTACCGGCGCCTGTTTCAATCTTGAACAGTGGTGTAATGTGACTCTCAATTCCGCGCCAGGAAATGATATCATCGCCGCCTTTAAGCTCCGCTTTGAAGCCGGTCGTGTTCCCAGAGATTGTCACGCTCGACAAACCATTCACTTTCGTCCCATTCTGCCCGGTTATCTCCACCTTACCTCCGCCCAGATCTACTACGGCAATCTCATTTGCTTGATTGTCACCCTCAATTTTCAAATTCCCAAGGCGAACGGCTGCAAAAACATCTCCGGCCATTAAGGACCTTCCTTCTAATCGCTCCAGCCGCATCGATCTATTGTTCTTGCGCATTTCGCTTCTCCAAATTAACTGATTGAACCATTGAGACTTTGTCTACAACTAGAAGAGCCGGAAATGGATTCGCCGTCCGCCAGTTGTTTCAAGGCGATTCTTGAACAGACCGACTGATTCGGTCGCACCGCGAGAAGCCTGTTAGATTTGGCAAGGTAAATAGCTGGACAATCTGCGCGAACCCCAGAAAACAGAAGAGACGGCGGAGCCGTGAAGACAGTGCGTTCCCAGGCAGAGCATTTTCTTGAACCGCTGGCGTTAGCCGCCGTCAGACACGAGAGACTTGCGGACTGCGGCTAACGCCTGCGCTTCAAGAGGGCCATCGGAACCAAGAATACAGAAGAGACGGCGGAGCCGTGAAGACAATGCGTTCCCAGGCAGAGCCTGGGAACGAGAAGAAGACGACGCGGAGCGTCGTGGCACACTAAAGAGCCTAGCCGAGCTTCTTGGCTAACTTGCTGCCGTTGCCAGCTTGACCGAAGGCGACCATGCGATCGACGCAAACTTGCTTCATCGCAGCCTTAGCTGGCTTGAGGTAGTCGCGTGGGTCGAACTTCTCTGGGCTCTCCGCCAATACCTTGCGAATTGCACCGGTGATGGCCATACGGTTGTCGGTGTCGACATTGATCTTGCGAACGCCGCTCTTGATGCCGCGCTGAATCTCTTCAACGGGCACACCATAGGTCTGCTTCATCTGTCCGCCATACTTGTTGATCATGTCTTGCAGTTCTTGTGGAACGGACGAACTTCCGTGCATGACCAAGTGAGTATTAGGAAGCTTGGCATGAATGGCTTCGATACGCGCCATCGCCAGAACTTCGCCGTCAGGCTTGCGAGTGAACTTATAAGCGCCGTGGCTGGTTCCGATTGCAACTGCCAACGCGTCGACGCCTGTATCAGCAACAAAGCGAGCTGCTTCGTCCGGGTCGGTCAACAGTTGGTCGTGCGAGAGCTTGCCAGTCGCTCCGTGTCCATCTTCTTGCTCGCCTTCGCCAGATTCCAACGAACCCAGGCAGCCGATCTCGCCTTCAACAGAGACGCCTCGCGAGTGAGCAACCTTGACGACTTCCGCAGTAACCTTGGCGTTGTATTCGTAGGATGCTGGCGACTTGCCGTCTTCCATCAGCGATCCGTCCATCATGACCGATGTGAATTCGTTTTCGATGGCGCTCAAGCAGGTAGCTACGCTATTGCCGTGGTCCAAGTGCATGACGATTGGAATGTTAGGATAGAGTTCCGCCGCGGCTCGCATCAGGTTGCGGAGGTAAAGCTCTTGAGCGTAAGCTCGTGCTCCACGCGAAGCCTGGATAATGACCGGCGAATCAGTATGCTCGGCCGCTTCCATAATGGCTTGAATCTGCTCCATATTGTTGACGTTAAAAGCAGCCACTCCATAGTTATTTTCGGCAGCATGATCCAGAACGACACGCAGGGGAACCAAAGGCATGAGTCAAAACTCCTGAAGCTCGAGTGCTCAAATGCCGAGCCGGACGTGCTTCTCTGTAGGGATGATTGGTGATCTTTACGACGTCAGATTATCTGGCGGTGCCCCGAAATCGCAACCCCTGCAAGGCTCCCCGGTCAGTCTGTTGCGCACATTGGTCGTCGTTTAGGTGTCCGATGACATTTGCTTCGGTTATAATGCTTGAGCTATAAACGCCGAGCCGGAACTTGCGTCGCATTCGATGCCCTTAAGAGTGCTTGGCGAGCATTGAAGACCCTTTGAGCATTGCTGCCTGGAGCTGATGAAAAACATGGCCAAGAAACATCGATTCGATGAGGCGAAATTTATCGTCGAGCCAGAAAAGTCGCTGGACTTGGCCAAGCGAACCTCCAAAGCGGGCAAAGAGTTGGTCGACAAGCAAATTGCTATGGAAGCCTTGGCCGCCGACGTGACAAGCTTGCAAGAACAGCAAGCGGTGCTGTTTGCCACCAAGCAATATAGTCTGCTCATCATAATCCAAGGTATGGATGCGGCTGGCAAAGATGGAACCATACGTCACGTGATGGGAGCCATCAATCCTCAAGGCTGCCGCGTCTACTCGTTTGGACCACCCAACTCCACCGAAGTCAAACATCACTTCCTTTGGCGGCCAAGTCCGTACTTGCCAGAGAAAGGGATGATCAGCCTTTTCAACCGTTCCTACTACGAAGAGGTTCTGGCGGTCCGAGTGCATCCCAAGTTTCTCGAGCCGCAGCAAATTCCAGGACTGAAGATTGATAAGCCAAAGTCGTTGGAAAAGCTTTGGGAACAACGCTACAAAGAGATGCGTACCTTTGAACGAGCTCTGTTCAACAACGGAACGCTGGTTCTAAAATTCTACTTGCACGTTTCACGCGAAGAACAGAGATCGCGATTGTTGGAGCGATTGAAGGATCCGGAAAAGTTCTGGAAGTTCAATCCTCGCGATCTAGAAGAGCGCAAACTGTGGAAGGAATACACCACGGCTTTTGAGGAGTGCATGGAAAGTACCAGCACCGAGGAAGCTCCTTGGTTTATCATTCCCGCCGACGATAAGTGGTATGCTCGAGCGGCTATCGCTGACATCATCGCCGCTAGGCTAGAAAAGCTAGGTCTTGAGTATCCGGACGTGACTGACGAGCAAAAAGCCGAGTTTGCAACCTACATTCAGCAGCTAGAGCATGAAGTCGAGTAGCGGGGCAGGGCGGCGAGTTGACCAACCTTGCCAAAACTTCATCGCTTAGTTCCTTTTTGTCCAAGCCTGCGACCTAGTACGCAGGCCGAATTGCGACGATAATTGATGGACATCGCAGAGGTCCCATTGGACCCGATCCCCACCTGATTTAACGACCTTCCCATCATCCCCGCCTCACTCAATAACGTTCATTCATAATCATCCGCGTCGAAAGACGTTTTCCATTCGCTGGCCTGAGGGCAGATTCGATGACTCGCAATATTCGTCCGTTCTTAATCGCAAACTTCCTTCTGGCTGGTCTAGCATCCTACGCAGCGGCGCAAAGTGGCTATGACTCGGTCGCCGAAACTCGCAAGATGATCGGTAAGCTGCAAGTTGGCAAAGCTGACTGGCCGCAAGCTGGCGGCTCGTCGCTTCGCAACAGTGTTACCGATACCGAAGTACCAACATCGTGGGACGTTGGTTCCGGCGAGAACATTCGCTGGGTCGCTCCCCTCGGTTCGACGACTTATGGCAATCCTGTCGTGGCCAATGGGCAAGTTTTTGTAGGCACCAACAATGGCGGCGGCTTTATCAAGCGACTGCCCAAGGATGTCGATTTGGGTGTCCTGTTGTGCGTGGATGAAAAGACTGGCAAGTTGTTGTGGCAACACTCGAGCCCTAAATTGGCGGCTGGTTCGCACGTGGACTGGCCCGACCAAGGCATCTGCTCAACACCACTAGTCGACGGGAACCGCTTGTACTACGTCACCAATCGCGGCGAAGTGGTCTGCCTGGACACGGCTGGCTTTGCTGACGACAAGAATGATGGTGTGACTACCGAGCCCAATCAGAACAAAGATGAAGCCGACGTAGTTTGGGCTTACGACATGATGAAGGAGCTCAAAGTCCACCAGCACTACAATTCGAATTGCTCCGTAACTAGCGCAGGTAATCTGTTGTTCATCTGCACTTCGCAAGGCATTGACGAAAATGGCGACAACTCGGAAGCACCAAGCTTCATTTGCTTGAATCGCGAGACGGGCCAACTGGTCTGGTCCGACAGTTCTTCTAGCATGGGCGTTCTACATGGCCAATGGTCGTCGCCCGCGTATGCGGAAATGGGTCGAGCTGGACAAGTTGTTTTCGGTGGTGGCGATGGCTGGATCTATTCCTTCGATGCAGAGGGCGAAAATGGCAAATCAAAATTGCTTTGGAAGTTCGACTGCAACCCCAAGAAATCCAAGTTTGTCGCTGGAGGTGCTGGTGATCGCAATTACTTGGTAGCAACACCGACAATCTACAATGGCAAAGTTTACATTGCTGTTGGCGATGACCCTGAGTATGGTTCGGCTAACGGCGTATTGTGGTGTATCGACCCAACCAAGCGCGGAGACGTAAGCCCCACGATCGTTTACAACAAAAAAGACCCAACCAAGCCAATCGCTCACAAGCGTATTCAAGCTCTGGTTGAAACAGACGGCGACTTTGAAAAAGAGAACTCAAATTCTGCAGTCGTGTGGAAGTACGTCGGCGCGGACACCAAGAAGTTCGAGCAGACTATGCACCGAGGGATTGGTGGCGCAACCATCAAAGATGACATTTTGGTGATCGCTGACTTTGGTGGAATTGTTCACTGTATCGATGCTGTCTCTGGCAAAGCTTACTGGACTCATGATCTCTTTGCAGCCGCTTGGGGTGCACCGCTGATTGCAGGTCAGCATATCTATGTCAGCGATGAAGATGGTGATATCGCGATCTTCAAGTTTGACAAGAAGATGACCTTGGTGGAGGAGTTGAACATGGATGGCTCAGTCTTAACCACTCCCACCGTTGCCAATGGAACCCTATACATCAGCACTCGCAACCAACTCTTCGCCATCGAAGAGGGTGCCAAGGCCAGTAAGAAATAGGCCAGTAAGAAAAAATAAGGTAAAAGCTCGATAGAGTAAAAATGAACTCCAGTCCACGAAAAAACAGTACGGACAACCGACGCGATTTCTTGCGTGAATCGCTGATGCTTGCGGCGATGCCAGCAGGCTTAGCTGGCGGCTTGGTTCAAGCTGCCGTTCAAGCACAGGTTGCGGCGCCGGTTGCCGAGCTGAAGCTAGGTTTGTTGGGCTGCGGTCGTCGTGGATTGCAATTGACCAAAGCGGCTCTCGCATCGCAGAATGCAAAAGTTCGATTGGCGGCGATGGCGGATCTTTTTGCGGATCGCATTCAACAAACCTATCGGACATTAAACAGTAGCTTTGCGGACCAACTAGAAATCACTTCAGCAACTCGTTTGACCGGAATGCGCGCAGCTGAGTTATTGGCCGATAGCGATGTCGATGCAGTCTTGGTTACGGCAGCCTCTGGTGTTCGACCGCAACAGGTCCGACTGCTTACCGAAGCCGGTAAACATGTTTTCGTGGAATGTCCCGTTGCCGTGGATCGCGAAGGTGTCGAAGCTTTATCGGAGATCGCTGAAAACGCCTCGCATCGCGGAGTTTGCGTCTACGCAGGTTCAAACTATCCGCATCAGCCCTTTTGTGCATCGTTGGTTGAACAACTGCATCAGGGCATCATTGGTGAACTTTTAATCGGCCAAGCAATTCACCATCGATCTGTCGAAACAGCGATCGTTGGCGAGCGACGTACCAGTGATCACGAATTGCGTTGGAGAAATTGGCAACGCGATCAGCGTTTAGGCGGGCATCCGCACTTGGCGGACTTAAGCAACAGTCTGAGCTTGTTCAATTGGATTGCCAACGACTTGCCAGTTAAGCTGGGGTCATCAAGCCCCGATAGCCAAGTCGACTTTGTCTATCCGCGTGGGCTGCGATTGAACTGTCAGTTCGTCTCCGAGGCAAGCTCGTCGCACCCAACGACTGTCATGCAGATTCAGGGAACTCGCGGTTGGTGCGACATCACTCGAGGTCGTATCTACGATTCGGCAAATCGCCTGATCGGATCGGCTTCCGGTTCACCCTCGGATGTACAACCGATGATCGATGCGTGGCTTTCGATGCTTGGCCAAGCTATCACAAAGCCTGACTCTAGCGTGGCAGTCGAGAGTCTGTCACAGTTTAGATTGGCTGCCTCGGCAACAATGAACGCGATACGCGTAGGGTGTGGTTGAGGAACGAAACCCACCACGATCTTCATACGCATTGGACAAGGCTTAAAAAACCGGATCTCACGCGAAGGCGCAAAGGAAAGAAGCCCATCTTCTGCGAGCCCTTAGCGGCAAGCGTCAAAATGGGGGGGGCTAACTGCTAACTGCTAACTGCTAACTGCTAACTGCTAACTGCTAACTGCTAACTGCTAACTGCTAACTGCTAACTGCTAACTGCTAAC
>CAUJKA010000046.1 GCA_963204965.1 Planctomycetota bacterium
ACTCCGAAGTTGGTTGAGAGCGAAATACAATCTTAGCTGGTTGCTGGTCTTTGAGTTGATCCATCTCGGTTTCATCGACCCAAGCGGAAACCCAGAGTTCGTCGAGTGAGATCAAGTGCAAAATGGGTGATCCAGGAACAACAATCGCACCCGCATCGCGCTCTCTTGCGATCACCATTCCATCAAACGGGGCCAGCAACTTTGTGTCAGCCAAACGTGCTTCTTGAAACTTGAGCGTCTCGCGATTGAGGTTTACTTGCTGTTCGGCTTCCAGCAGATTGGCTTCCGCCTTCAGCAGTCCCGACTTAGCGAGCTCAAATGCTTCCTGAGTTTGGTCAAACTCGGATTGGCTAATAGAGTTCGCATTGATCAGCTTTTGCGTTCGACCAATATCCGCTTCCGTCTTGGCGAAGGTCGATTTGGCCTGAGCGATTTCAGCACGAAACCGACCCAGCGTTGCCTCGGAAGAACCGATACCCGCCGAGGCCATACGCACTTGTTGAGCCAAGTCTTCATCGTCCAACCTGACAAGCAGTTGTCCCGCTTTGACTAATGAGCCTTGATCAACAAGCACTTCTGCGATTCGACCTTGGATCTTTGGACTGATTGTCGTGCGAATACGTGCTTCGAGCGTGCCGGTCCCCATCACGCTGCGAACGACGGGGCCCGTGCCAACGGTATGACTGGCTACAGGGATCGGCTGACTGCGAATGAACCAGACGACGCCCGCGATAATCGCCAAAACAATTGGGTACTTGAGCGTGCGCAATACTCGTATAAGTTTATTTGAAATGGATGATTGGCTCATGGAGCAGTTCCGGTTGTTTCACGTTCATTCCTTCGTACGAATCGAAACTGGCGAACCAGCGTTAAGAATGATCCGCGAAGTTCGAAAAAGTTACGCCAATCCTACTAAAAGATACGGTGGGTACTTTTCGGGACTCTAGAGACGCAGTTTAAGCAGAGTTTGCCTCGCCAAGGACTCGCTGGTTGCGAAAACTAGCAGTGGTTAACAGTTTCGGGCAGAGGGTCGCGATCCTCGCCAAGCCAGTTCCCACATCGCCTACTGGACCGACTGGCGGCGATTTTAGAGCCAATCACAGACAAATACTCTCAGAGTCTCTGGGGTATTCTGTGTTGTTTTTGTGCTTTCGCTAGCCGATGGGTTAGTCACTCTTTCTTTCCGATGGTCTTCGTAACCAAGTAGTCCATGTGGCGAAGTTGTAGAGTCTAAACTAACCCCAAACCAGGAGAATGAACGAAATCGGAATCATTCTGAAGGGTTAATGCCGCAATTCAGTCACGAACAGAGACTATTGGAGTAATGGAGGCCACTGGGGCACCCAAGGCGAGAAAAGGAATCTGATGCAACCACAGTCCGCCACCAGCGATTCGGTTTTGATTCAACGTGTGTTGTCGGGCGATGTCAACGCATTTGGAATCCTCGTTTCGCGATACGAGCGACTAGCCCGTGCGATTGCGTTTCGAAGCGTGAAGGAAAGCCACACAGCGGAGGATGTGGTTCAAGAGTCCTTTTTAGCCGCGTATCGGTCGCTTGCCATGCTTGAGAAACGCGAGCAATTCGGCGTATGGCTGCAAGGAATCGTCCGGCGACGAGCCGCAACGGCCTTCGCTAAAGCTGCGCGTCTTCCATCTTGTGAAGCGATGGACGAAAAAGCAGATCACTGGCAAACGGGCAGCTTGTCGAATGGTTCGTCAGAACTGCTTGAATTGATCGAGCGACTGCCGGAACACGAACGTCTTGTCATTGCGCTCAAGCACTTCGAAGGCTACACGGCACTTGAGATTGCGAATATCACAAGTCAATCCGTTGGCACTGTTACTAAGCAACTAACGCGAGCTCGCCGACGATTACACGATTGGTTAACTCAGGAGACAGAATCACATGACTAAACAAACATTGCTCGATAGTCGATTGGAACAGCTTGGCAATGAGCTGGCTCAGTTTGGAAGTTGCCGAGAAGGCGTACTGGCTCAGATACACGTGTCGCCGGAAACAGGTAATCAAGCTCTTCCGACTTCACCACGCCCGCGATGGATTACATGGGCGGGCGGCCTTGCGATGGCAGCGACGGTTCTGGTCGCGATCGGACTCTTGGAATTGAGCCCTGCTCCACTTTATGCAAAAGCACTCAATGCTCTTGCTAAAGCAAAATCCATTCACATCACTGGCGAATCCAGCCGTGTGACCAGAAAGTGGCCTGTCGAGGATCCCAGTGCCGAGTTGAAGCAGGATAAATACGCAATCGATGCTTGGTATTGGAAATCGCCCGACGACGTTCAACATTCACACGAACAACAAGGGCCTGTAGTCGCTACGCGAAGTGGCAAGAGATACAGCGAGTATCAATCGGACGTCGATCTTCTGTACCAGATGGACAGTAGCGATAAGGATCGCATTGGGCAAATCTTGGAAGTCGAAAAGAGATTGCGAGCTTTGGTGACAGAAGCAAAGACGTTAAAGGATTTAGGGACGAAAGAGGATGCTGGCCGTCAGGTTCGAGGTTTGTCAATCTCACGTGGCCAAGGCGTTGAAGAGTATTGGTTCGATGTAAAGTCGGAGCAACTGACTCGTGTAACTCGTCGATCAAAAAGCAACCAAGCGATCGAATACGATTTATCGCTCAGCTATGACTTGCCAGTGCCAAACGCGATCACTGGCTATCAGCATCCTGTGGCTAAGACAGTTCGGTCTAATTCAGACGAAGAGTGGATACAGCACGTAGGCCGTCTGGTCGAAAAACGCCACGCCGATGCGAAACCAATTGAGATTGTTCCACGGACCAAACCACTTTCCTTTCGTTTGCAGTACCCTCGCCTTTCAGATAATGGAAAGCTCCAAGTCATTCCATTAGATACGTCGCTCTACCTGCCTATGGATATCGAACACTTCTTGCGACTGCGAGTATGTGTGACAGCGGATCGACCGAGTTTGGAGTACTGGCGATTGGAGAAGGGACTGGCAGATAGAACATTCTCGCGGTCGGACATCGTGTGCGAAAAAGATACAGCGTGGCAAGACTGGGTGCGCGAAGCGCTCGCAACGATTGGATTGCAATACAAGACTATCCAAGAGGATCGCGTGTACTGGGTCGCTGAACACGATGGTCGACCTTTCCGACCCTGGCACAAAGTCCTACCGCCGGTAGTCGGCGTTAAAGGCGAGTTGAAGAACGGTGCTGGTACAGGCGCCAACGGCGCTACATTGAAGCAGTTGTTCGATGGCTTCAACATGAGTCAGAACCACGATCTCAACGGAGTTCATCCCATCATCGAGAACAAGACCGGAGTTGCCGTGCCACCGGATTGGGATCGGAAGCAATATCCAACTTTTGAAGAGTACCGCAAAGCGATCGATCTAGACAAGTATCTCGTCGCCGCCGACATCCCTCACTTTTTGGGTACAGGTTCTCTGGAGATGGCCCGAAAATGGTTCGAAACAGAGCTAGGCATCACCTTCCGTGAAGAAAAGCGGGCGACAATCATCCACGTAATCGGCCTTTAGAATCCGCTGGTGGGATGCCCGGATGCTTACTGAACTCTTTGTCTTAGGAAGAATAGCGGGTTTTGTGCGGACTCCTATGGTAGCCCGCAGCAGACCCGCGTTCACCTTTGGTTTAACTACAGGTGAATCATTCAGTCCAAAGCTACTGCCGCTCGCACAAGTTCTCTGCAGAAAGTAGATGTGATTAGAGTTCTTTCGGAGGCACAAATGTATCAGGAAGAAATCTGAGCCATAGGAAAGCGAGGCAGGCATGTCGCGTAAGGAACCAAGCGCAAGAGAGATCTATGAAGAAACTTTCGGCCATCTGAAGGAATTCGACTGCATCAGTAAGTTGATGTTCACTAAGCAGTTCCTAGGTTGTAACGGCGCCTTAGATCGCATCGAAGTCGCGGAAGACTTGGCGGACTTTCACAATCAACTCGTCGACACTTTCGCCTTATGTTGCAAAAAGAAGTGCGACCTCTTCATGGGAGCGAGCTAAAGCGGCGACTCAGCGTACTAACGAATCTCTATCGGAATTGGTGATTGTCCATTGGAACTTACTACGATCTGTTTTGGGATAAAGACTCTGCCAATGTCAAATTTACGGATCAATGCTGGCCGGAATGCATCGTGAATCTCACTGGCGGTTGCAGTGCTTGGAAAAGCGACACCACCTATGTCAGGTGGCTCTCCCCAGTACCTTACGATGCGACCCTCATACGTCCAGTCTTTCAGCGTGTACCAGATTTCTCTGCTGCTCTGATCGAAAATGGACCATCGAGTTTCCATTTTGGGCAAAGAAAAAGTGAAAGGTTCTTTTGGACTACCTCGAACGTTGGACAAGGTTACATTCAAACTGCTATCAACCATTTTGTGTTTGACCTCAACTCGATACCCACTTCCGATCTTAAATCCCTTGTCAACAAATAGTTTTTCGACAGACTGTTGGTCTTCTGTTTTACCTAACTCTTTATCCAGAGAGATCGAGACAGCTGATTGAGTAAGGTCGACTAGTTTACGATCGTCCTCAAAGAGCGATTCGAATCCTTTCAGACATTCTGTTTGCACTACTAACGGTTCCCAAGTCGATTGCCAGCGCTCGTTCACAGATGAGGTACCTCGCCAAAGCACTCCATCATCATTAGCGACAATTTGGAAACTGTTTCCGTGGCCGTCATCACCTTTTGTTAAAGGACTACTGATAAACGCAACTGCGCATGCAAATCGCGCATCATAGACTGCCAGCGATTGATCAGTCTGAAAACACAAGTGCTCGGGCGTTATCCAACTGACGAGGGAACTTCCGATATTCGGAAATGCCCAAGTATGCACATTTCCAGTTTGGCTTTCCCAGATACCAACTGAGTCAGCCATAGCGGCATCTCGGCGCCCCAATGCTACTGCGTTTTCCTTAGTTGGCTTTCGTAAGTAACTAGCGGCAACCCATTTTCCTCCAGCAGACATGGCCAACTGCTGAATAACTCCGTCGTCTGCAGCTGGATATCGAGCAACGATGTCCAATGTGGTCCCACTCAGCAGATCAATATCTCCGCCTCGCGATACAAGTACTCGAGTTCCAGTTGGCTCACTTTTCATTGGCGCGACGTATTGCGCGCCTTGGGTGGCTGCTACTTTGACTATTGAATCTGCTTGAAAACTCCAGAGAGTTAGCTCGCCGTTGGAGAGCACGACCAGGCCACCCGCTGTCCAGGCCAGCGCCTCAATAGGCCAACCTTCGCTCGGGCTGAACTGCGCAGAATGATTATCGGCTAACCGCCAGACGATAACTTGCGCCGGATTTTCAGGACTAATCAATGCTGCACGTTTGTTTCCAGGCTCGACCTTAAAACTATCCAGATCGAGCGGATGTTTCATTTTTACCTCAAGCATGCTCGGAGTGCTGGTTGTCGCTTGCGTTAGATCCTGAGCGTGAATTTGACAGATTTGTTGTTGAGTAGCATTACTTAGTCCCGTTTTGTTCGTGTAAGTATGGATTCGCCAAGTTAAAGGTGACGATCGTCGTTCGATAGGACGGACACTCTGATACTTTGCCAATTCTCTCTGAGGGCCTGAAACAATTGGCAATGCCGACCAATTGTTCTTTACCGAAGTATCATTGCCTGGAACCGAAACTAACTTGGCCCCATCCTTCTTTAGGATGTCAGGTTCATCGAGCTTGGCCAAGCGAGACCGGTAGTCATCGAACTCAGAGCGTGCTACAGCGGTAATGTAATAGGACTTGTCTTGACGCGTTGGATGATCTTGATCAACGGGTTGATGAAATTTGAGCAAGGGACCTGTGCGGGGAGTCAGCAAGTAACAGGCATTCAACGAAATGGACTCATCCGTTTGAGTTGGCAACCATCGGCTTGGGACCAGATTCACTGCCGAGGGGAAAGTTTTGATGAGTCGGCCATCAGCGAATGGTTGCAATTCATATCCATCCGTGTCCAACTTCATGACTTGTGAACGTACTCCGTCGGCTAAACTCCAACTGCAAAAAAACGTCGAGTTATTGATCATTAGCGACGCACAAAGCTCTGTTCCATCTTCGTTGAACCACAACCCGCGGAAGCTCTTTAGTGAATCTGATTGTATTTCGAGTGGATAGCGACCCAAAATGCGTCCAGTATCAGACTCAATTATGTCGATTTGTTTAGTCGAAGCCACGGCGACATAAGTTCCAGCGGGACTAATTGCGATCAAGGCAGGTGAACGATCGAGCTTTTGAACCCCACGAAGCGCAATATCAAGCTCTTTGAATCCACAGGGCCCTAGTTTAGTAGAGGAGAGCATCTCAAGCTTCGCTATATCCCAGATCTGAATTTCCCGATCTTCGACTTGCGCTTGACCAGTCCGTTTGTCATGCAACCAAATGGCGACTCTCCGATTGTCGATGTACTTGACGGTAGCCACTTGTCGATCGATAGGAATCTCGCGAGGTGGTTGTGTGACGATGGCCATTTGCTTTTCAGGAGACTCATCAGCGCGTTGGTTGTCGCTGGGCTTTTGACCCTTGCGCCCAGTACGCGAGCGTGGAGTTGGTTTCGCTGGCTTGTTTTTCGTCTCCGCGGCAGTCGTGGGTGTAATCGTCCAGACATACAGTGCTGAGTCGTCGCCAACTTGTTCGAATGCATCATTGCGACCAGTCAACGCTGACATGCCGTTCGGTGAAAGCACCGTCTTGCGAAAAAAGGGAATCTCTTCGGAGAAATGTCCAAGCACATTACCATTCCTCAGATCGTAAACAGGAACAGGTCCCAATGGGTCCGACCCCAGCGTCTTTACCGAACTATCGGTTTGAGCTTTCTTGATCTCGAATGGGGGAACTTTCCATGATGGGCCGATCAAAATGAATGGTCCGTCGTGTTCTGCCATGGCTATGGGCAGTGGCAAAGCTAATGAGTCAAAGTAGCAAGGTCGAACTTTCAGATTGACCTGCATTGAAACTTCATATTGCGAAGAGTTTTTTCTGGGATCGGGAGCGAGCTTAAAATCGACCTGCTCGGCTATCTTTGCTTGCGAACCTAGATCGGGTGAAGCTGCTGCCAGTATTCTCTGACGAGTGAACGCACCACGCGGGGTAGCTGTCTTCGTCAAAAGTTGAGCGATCTGAGGTTCTCTGTATTGAATTCGAGGGCGGTCCCACGCAGCAGCTTCTGCCACCGGGAATTCAGTCGCTGTTTCTGTATCATTGCTTGCAGTCACTTCGCCGGACAGTTCTGTGGCATCGGGAGGCGTCTGCGTGGATGGCGAATCAGTTTTGGCACATCCAGTCATCGTCACTTGAAGCACAGAAACCAGGACATGGAGAAGCACTATGCAAATGACTCTGTGCTGCATTGAAGCCCTCAAGAATGCGCATGTGAATTCCGGAAAAGAACTATTGTCGGTTTATTGAGAGTGATTCTAGCAAATACGTCTGGCGTGCGGATGTCCGCAAAGTTCGTCTTTGAGTTGCTCTCTGTTCTGGCAAAACTCTAAGGCTCAGCCCGGTTCCGGTCCCCAGGCCGATTTCGCGTCGCAAAAATGCGGCAAAATACTGAGAAAGTACAGCAAAGCTGTCTGGCGAACATCGCTGGAGTTTTTCCGCTGAGCTATCGGGATTGTGGTGTGAGCATTCGAAGTCCAAACCAAAGGCGATGACTTGGCGGAATTTTGGACAACTGGACAATTTTTGTTCGCCACATTCGCTTGACGACTCGATCGGATATTCTGCAACGAAGCATCGTTGCTCCTTCGCCCAAAAGTTTGGATAGACTTGGATGCCAATCCTGAACAATAACTCAGCAATCTAAAACTCCGCAATCTAACGTTGAATCGATGTCAATTCTCAGATGCCTTAAAAGCTGCTTGGTAATCCTATCAACCGCATTGCTATTCGCGATACCAAGCAGTCCACAAGCAGTAGCACAATCTACTGAGCCCAAGAGCCTGGCGACTTCGCCCCCGGAAGCGAAGCCGCCAATTGTCCTTTGTTCTTCGACGGTTGTTAAAGCAAACATCGCATACACTGACAACGCACACCCACTTCAGAAACTGGATATCTTCGCGCCCCGTGGTTGTAGCGATGCACCGGTCTTCGTTTTCGTTCATGGCGGTGGCTGGAATAAACGCGATAAGGATGAGGTCGGCGCTCAACCAAAACTGTTCAACGAAGCGGGCATTATTGTTGTTAGCGTCAACTATCGACTCGTTCCTGAGATTCAACATCCCAAGAACGTTCAGGATGTTGCTGAGTCGATCGCGTGGATCCACAAGAACATTTCAAAGTATGGCGGTGACCCGAAGAAGATTGTCCTTATGGGACATTCAGCGGGTTCACATCTGGTCGCCCTAGTTAGTACGGACGACAGATTTCTTGCTGCTCACGGGTTGCATCGAAATCAACTTGCTGGAGTCATTAGTTTGGATGGATCAGCTTTTGACATTCCGGACCGAATCAAGAATGGCGCGGCAACGATCGCAGAAAACTGCCGTAAGGCCTTTGGTGAAAATACCGATGTTCAGGCTGATGGATCGCCCGTGAACCATGTGAAGAACTCCGTTCCTCTACCGCCGTATTTGCTGGTTTATTTGAAAGAGGACTCCCTGAACCATCGACAGTCGCATAGGTTTTCGGAACTTGTTAATTCGACTGGAGGAAAGGCATCGCTGAAACACATTACTGACGAAAAGACCCATCAAGAACTCTGTGACGATCTCGGTACACAGAAAGACACAACTGGCCCGCTGCTGGTAGAGTTTGTTCGTCAAGTGGTTCGCGAAAGGTAGTGACTGACTTGCCTGCTAGTCAAGTCAGTTTGTTCGAGTTCAAATATGGCCCATTCACTTACAATGTCCCTTACAATGTCTTTGCAAAGTTGGAGAACCACTGATGAAACGACGAAACGTAATTGGCTTGGCACTGTGCACATCCCTGGCGGCTGTCTGGTTTAGTCTTCAGTTCCAGACCTCTGCATCTGAACCGACAGTAGTGGCGGACGAAGAAATGAAGCCAGTCGATGTCAACATGCATGATTTTATGGAAGGCATGTTCCAAGGTCCTTATCGTCGTTTGAAGGTTGCGATGGAAAAGGAACCTACCGACCCACAGGGATGGAAAGCTCTGCGATCCGATGCACTGATTCTCGCCGAAGGCTCCAATCTACTACTCATTCGCAAACCGGAGAAGGATGTACCTGATTGGCTGAAGTACAGCGTTGCTTCTCGCGATGCAGGCGCCGAGATCATCAAGGCCGCCAAGCAGAAGAATTTTGCAGCAAGCAAAGAAGCTTATGTCCAGATGCTCGAGCATTGCAATGCTTGCCACAAGCAGTTCGAAAATGGCAAGCACATTCTGAAACCTTAGTTCGAGACCGAACGGCTGGCATTCGGCAGTTTGACTGACCTCGCATGATGGCTAGATGCAAAGCGAATTTGTAATCAAAACGCGGTTTCACGGTTGCTTCGTCGTACGTGGGATGAGGCGAACTAGTTTTTGATTCTGCTATCATGGGAGCGCAAGTACGGCCAATGACAAGTGTTGCCATTGATTACACCTACTCTTATCCTTTCGCTAGCGAGGTCTGCGCAGACGAAGAAAAGCCGCTTGTGCGATTGTCGACCTATGACGACAAAGGCTCTCCCCACTTTTTTAACTCAGGGATCGCGGAGCCTGCTGTCTTTGCTAACGCGCTCATTTGCGCCAGCACCATCATTCGCTCTCATTTCTTCGAGCGAAAAGTAGGGCTGCTCGATCCCGTCGTGACTTGCGGCCAGTCACGGCTTCGTTTCGAGGGGTTTAGCGGTTGCTGCGGCGTTTATCTTCAATGTAACTTTGTCGATTCGGCTTTTACCTCACCGATTCAAGGGCGAGGGACAACCAACATCGACTTTAACGAACAATTCATCCAAGGGCTGGCCCAGACTCGCTTTGCAGATTCAGCTCAATTGAGCGTGGGTGCGAATGACGTGACGCTAGGAGTTGGTGGTCGAGTCATCAAGGAAAAGAAAGTTAAGCTAGCGCTTCGATGGCTTAAGGGATTTTGCGAGGTACAGAGCTACCTTACGGATGCCGAGTTGATGTTCACCATCCCTGCGGTTGAAGTGCTTCGATTCATTCGCGGACTGCCGAGATCCGCAGGTCGGTCTCAGACGCTTTGGTTAACTGCTGCAGGCAATGCTCTTCGGCTCACAACGAAAACGGGGAAAGGGACCGTTCCTATTGTTGGAACCGAGCGGCTGCGAGCTATCGAGCCGCTCGTCCGCATCTCCAAGAAACCAGTTGAGATCTGGCACGCACGAGGCGTCACCACGTGGAAGATTGCGTTAGCGGGCTGCACGTTTGTCGCGACATTCAGTCCGGAAATTTATCGCGGTTTCTCTGGCGAAGGTCAGGCACTTGAAAGTCTTGCGACGGGAGATTGGAAGAATGCGCTGGATCAGGTTCGCTCACAGCTGCATTGGCAGGGAAAGATCGACTCAACAGAGCTCGCAGAAACAGTAAATCTACCGGTTGCTGAAGTTCAAAGTGCCCTCGATGCGCTGTCGACGCGCGGTTTGGTGGGCTTCGACATCAGTGACCAAAGCTTCTTTCATCGTGAGCTTCCGTTCAACTCCGATCTCATAGAAGACCTGCATCCTCGCCTGCAGTCCGCGAAGAAGCTGATTTCGAACTCCGCGATTCGGCAGCATCAAGCCATTAGTGACACCGAATCGGAATGGCTAGTACAGGGGAGCGGAGTCGAACACATGGTTCGGCTATCTGAATCGGGCGATCGCTGTACCTGTACTTGGTATAGTAAGCATCAAAATAGCCGCGGTCCATGTAAACACATTTTGGCGGCTCGCATCCTCGCGTTTGGTGACAACGATTAAATTCTTTTCTGTGTGCGATAGACAACATGAGCACGTTAACCATCGATGAAATCCGGGATCTTGTATTAGCGGACGACCGTGATCAACTTTGCGAGCGAATGTCGGAGCTGAACAACGACCAACGCAGTGCGCTGGCCAGCGAAGCACTGCAGTTGGTTTCAGATATCGATTACTTTTGGGGGCCGGGCTCGAAGAGTAAAGAGATCCCTGAGCATGCGAAAGAGTTGATTCAGAGAATAGAAAAGGCCAAGTATCCTGATTGGCGGTGCCCGCGCTGGGCTAGCCAACTTTTGGTCATCGGGCTGTGCGATTGTGAAGCGATCAAGTTTCCACACAAGTTCAAGATTGGCTGGCTACGAACAGACTTGAAAGACATGCAGCAACGTATGCTACAGATACTCGATGTCCGTCGTCCAAAATGGTTAGCCGATTGGCTCAAGTGGGAATGGAAGCAAGAGTTCCCGGTCCCGTCATGGTATCTCGAACGCGGACTTATCCGAAGCGGGGCGCTGCCGGCAAACGATTCTGCTGAATACTTCGCGAGAATGTCCGATGAGATGCAAGTGATCGAGGGCAACTTCGTCAACACTGAAGATACGTTGCCTCTGTTTCCTTCACGGCGCGCGATGCTCGAAGCCGACCCGGACCTTTTCAAGCATGACATCTGGCGGCTGCTGCAAGTGGATAGTTCTGCATTTCGCTATCCACAGCTCGGATGGCCCGACTTGCTGATTGAATTGTGTGAGGCTGGACATCTAGATCGAATGAAGCTACTGTCGGAGAGCCTGAATGGCATGACGTTGCCCCTTTCTGTGAAAACGCTCACGGGATTGGCAAAATTTCATGAGCAGCTGGGGCCGACTGTTGCGGAGCGTGAGCAACTCGTTGACGCCTATTTACGGCTTTTGCATGTGAGTAACTCCACCGTTGTAGGTCTGGCCGTGGCAGCTTGTGACAAGCTACAGAAAGAAAAGCGGCTCGCCGCTGATCCTTTCCTGAGCAACCTGCCAGGGGCGTTTTTGGCAGACAAGAAATCGCCAGCATTGGCTGGTATCAAGCTGGCGATGAAAGTGGTTCAATCCCATCCAGCAGGCTCGCCGCAAGCCGTACAGGCTTTGGTGAATGCCCTTCAACACTCAGACGCCGATGTTCAATCCTTAGCGTTAGAAGGCTTGTTGAAATTACGGAGTTCGATTACCGCTGAACTACGGACTGAGATCGAGGAACAGCTCGACTTTTTGGCGATCGCCATTCGTCCGCAAGCGAAGAAATTGCTCGATGAGCTAGCTTCGATCAGCGAAGCCGCACCCATCAAGTCATCAACTGAGAAGTCAAAAAGGTCAGACACGCCAGCGAAGCCGAGCCTACCGGCCAAGCCAATCAAGTCACCGCACGCAGAACCTTCCAAGAGCGACTCACCAGATTTCGCTCACATCGACGCAAGCATTCGTCGTGATTCCCATTTGGAGGCTGCAATTACCGCGAGAAATGCAAGCTCTCCGCCGGTGGTACTGCCCATTGCCAAACACGTCATCCCGCGGCGCGATTCAGAGAGTCGGGTGAATCCCATTGCCGACCTCGATGAGCTGATCTCTGCGGTCGCTACTTTCGTTGAGAAAGTGGACGACGTCATTGAGTTAGAACGGATACTGGATGGCATCAGCCGGCTCCATCGCGAGAAACCAAGTGACTTTGATAAACGTGTCGATGCGCTACGTAAGCAAGTGATCAAACGCTCGGCAACCTACAGCAGCAGCACGCTAGATGTCGGCGCCGAAATCGGATTGCTTACGCTGGTTACCACCTGGCTAGACTTGGAACCCGTTCCTAATCCGCGTCGGATACATTGGTATACCATGCGTCAATGGTTCCTCAGGGAGCGTGTGTATGAACTGATAGAGCGACTGGAAAAGACCAAACGAGGTGACGCGTATGACTTGAAAAAGAATCCTGTTCCGATGCTGGCTCTGCCAACGCGTCGCGGAGGCTGGATCGATCCGGTGGTTTTGGTTGAACGTATCAATGATCACTATGCTAATCAGCACGTACTGCTCGACGATCACGACCTAGCGCAAGCGATCTTGAGATTGACGCCCGACGGTCGCAGCGAGGCATTGAGCAAGCTTGGCAAACCAGACTACTACAACGGTGGCAAGGAATTGCGTCATGCGCTCGGGGACAAAGTGGAACTGACTTTCAACTCGAGACATGCCGTCATTCAGCTTGCCGCCGAGCGCGCACGAATTGTCAGCCTGGGCGATGAGAAGTATCAACCTGTATTGCCAATCGCCCAAGCGAGCTTGGGCAGCGGTCAGCGAATTTTGTTAGAAGGTGCGCTCCTTGAGGACCCGACCGTTCCCTTTGAGCTCATGGAAAGAGGCTTCTCCTTCGAGCCCAAAACGGATTACGTGCATGATCACTTGGCTCGCCACCTGTGGCCGCAACGCTGGGCTGCGATGACCAACCCGATGGACACTGATGC
>CAUJKA010000047.1 GCA_963204965.1 Planctomycetota bacterium
TTGCGGATCGAATGCGTTTGATTGGTGTGCCTGGCGACTAACAAACTTGGCGCAATGCTGCGACGCAAGAGTCGAGCGCCTTCTAGCAGTGGCGTTTCAGTGCTGAGTGGTGCATTGCTGGTCCAAGGACTGCCAGCAGCCTCTAGTTTTTCATTCACGACACTGGGTGTCATCGCTTCGTCGATACCGTAAGCGCTGAGTGTATGGCGAATGCGCGAGACGGCGATATCCTTTCGGCGAGGCTGAGCCACTGCGAGAGGCACCGCGACATTTTCTGGGATGCGATCATAGCCCCAAATCCGCGCGACCTCTTCGATCAGGTCGACTTCTCGCGACAGGTCAGCTCGCCAGCTCGGAGGAACAACCTCAAAGCTCTGCTTGCCCGTTGAGCTACCTACAGTGACATCACAGCCAAGCGCTTCAAGGATGCGACGGACTTCATCGGCTGGGACTTCGATGCCTAAAACGCGAGCGATTTGAGCGAGCCTAAAGTTAACGACCGGACGTTCCGCGGTTGGCTCACCAACGGAAACGACACCTTGCTCCAGCGTTCCACCAGCCAATTGCAGTATCAATTCACAGCATCGCAAGCTGGCCCAATCGACGCCGGCCGAGTCGGGTTTGCGTTCGTAGCGATAGGACGACGGGCTGTGTAGCTTAAGCTTTCGCGCGGTTCGGCGAATCGACATCGGCTGGAACAACGCGGCTTCGATCAAGATATCGGTAGTCGAGTTGGAGATCTCGCTATCGACACCTCCCATCACGCCGCCAAGTGCAACAGCTCGTTCGGCATCGGCGATGACAACCATCTGTTCATCAAGGTCGTATGTCTTATGATCGATGGCGAGGAATTTTTCTTTTGGCGTAGCGGGACGCACGATGATTTGATTGCCGCGAATCTGCTTCAAGTCGAAAGCATGCAGCGGCTGGCCACATTCCATCATCACGTAGTTGGTAACATCGACGACATTGTTGATCGTTGCGATACCGATCGCACTCAGTCGATTGACCAACCACGCCGGACTTGGGCCGATCTTGGCTCCACGAATGACGCGAGCCGTGTATCGCGAACATCCTTGCGGAAACTGATTGACAACACTGATAGACCGCGAGCACGGTGAATTCGATTCGGCTGGCTTGGGCGAAGGAATTTTCAAAAGCTGACCGAGCAACACGGCTGCCTCGCGAGCCACACCGATATGAGCCAAGCAGTCGCCGCGATTGCTGGTGACTTCCAAGTCGATTACTGGATGTCCTTGAGCGTCGAAGGTCGTCTGTTCGTGGTTCAGCCCAGACATCGCAAAGCGTCGAGCCAAATCGTCATGATCGACATTCAAATCAACATAGTCGCTCAGCCATGGCCAACTTACCAACATTTGATCTTACCTTTTCCACGAACTCAAACTTACAAACATGCCAACCAACATCTGGAACGCCAACCGATCTTCGAACCAAATCGCCAACCAATCCATGAACCAAACTGCCGACTAGAACTGATGCAAGAATCGCAGATCGTTGCGGAATAGGTCGCGAATGTCGGTCACTCGGTGACGACGCATGCAGAGTCGTTCGACGCCCAATCCAAACGCAAAGCCGGTGACTTGTTCAGGGTCATAGCCGACGGCTCTGAGCACGTTGGGATCGACCATTCCTGCGCCACCAAACTCTACCCAGTTATCGTTCCACAGGTAGTCGACTTCGACGCTGGGCTCGGTGAACGGGAAGAAGCTTGGTCGAAAGCGAATGGTCACATCTTCGCCCAGGTAGCTTGTCGCGAACATTCGCAGGACGCTCTTGAGGTGAGCCATCGTCACACCGGGCTCGACCCACAGACCTTCCATCTGATGGAACATCGGGAAGTGAGTCATATCAGCTTCGTCGGGTCGATAGACTCGTCCAAGCGAAATGATTCGAATCGGCGGTTGCTGATTCTCCATCACACGTATTTGAACCGTGCTGGTTTGGCTTCGCAGCAGCTTGGCTTCACTGGCATTGGCATCGATGGCTGTAGCACCGGCAACCGAAAGATAAAAGTTGTCCAGTGGATCCCGAGCTGGGTGATCTTCGGGTATGTTGAGCGCGATGAAGTTATGCCAAGTATCTTCGACTTCCGGACCTTCGACGGGAGCGAATCCCAAGCGGCCCATGATTTCTTTTAGATGTTCGATCGTTTGCGTGATCGGATGAGTTGTACCGAGATGAAACGAAGCGCCTGGTAACGTGGGATCCACCATCGGTCCAATTGCTTTACGCGCCTTACCGCCTTCGCCACCCAATCGTTCTGTGGCTTGATCGAGGGCAGCTTGAATTCTGGCTTTAGCTTCGTTGAGCTTCTTGCCGCCTTCGGGGCGATCAGCTTGATCCAGTGATCCAAGTTGCTTTTGAATCGCCTTCAATTGACCGCTTTTGGCGCCGGCGAATTCAATCCGCGCAGCTTCGAAGGACTCAGCCGAATCGGCGGCTAAGAAAGCTTGCTCGGCTTGGCTGGCCAGTTGTTCCAGTTGCTCGACAAACTGCTTCAGATCCATAGTTGACCCGTTTTCAATGAACGTCTTCCATTCTGAACGGCAATGTAGATAACCGACAGTCGGTGTCGAGAATGTTCATTGAGCCAATCACATCTTCACAGACCACGAAACTCCTTGCGGAGTTCGTGGAGTGAAGAAAGATGTTTAGTCTGCTATGACGACGCGACACTCGAAGCATGTCGAGTGACGTTGGCCTAAAACCGAAAAGCTTGCAAGTCGAATGATCGACTACGCAGCCACTTCAGCCAAAGCGGCCTTGACCTGTTCAACGACAGCGGAGAAGCCAGCTGGATCGTTGATTGCCATTTCCGACAGTTGCTTTCTGTCGAGCGAAATGTTGGCCTTGTTCAAGCCGTGGATGAACAGGCTGTAGCGCAAGCCGTGTTGTTCGCAAGCAGCGCTAATACGGATGATCCACAGTCGGCGGAACTCACGTCGCTTGACGCGTCGGTCACGGAAGGCAAACACGCCAGCTCGGACCAGAGTTTCTTTTCGTGTACGGTACAGCTTGCGACGACCGCTAACGTACCCTTTAGCTCGCTTGAGCAAGCGTTTCTTCGCCTGAGCGCGTGCTGCGCCCTTTCTTGTTCTCATGGTGAGAATCCCATCGTTGTGTACCTCAGGTCATTACCGGTTCCTGCGCGTTTGGCAGGACTAAAATCTACGCGGTGTGAATCGCGGTAATGTTGAACCCAGATAACTTGACTAGTAAATGTGCACCGCTTTGTTTGCGAAAAAGTTAGTTACTGTTTCCGCGAAGGCAATCCAGTACGGCTCGAGTTTGAGCCCTAGCAAGAACGCGAGTACCGCGAAGATTGCGGCGTCGTTTCTTACTAATTCTGGTAGCCAAGTGGCTGGTTCCAGCGCCACGATGCTTGACCTTACCGGTCGCAGTCGCGCGGAATCGCTTCTTGGTTGCCTTGTGAGTCTTCATTTTTGGCATAGTTTTTTTCCAATCGCAAAAGCATCCCCCACAATCGGGGCGAAATTGGGACGATTAGTTTATCGACCGTTAATAGGCATCACAAGGCCTTTTTAGTCATGGAACTGGTAGAGTCCCAATCCTTTACGCACCTTGCCAACGACTTTAAGCCGCTAAACCGTAATCCCAGAGTCAAACCTAGTTGCTCTGGGAGGGCTGGTGAGAGTTTTAGGAGAAGAGTCAGACTTCAAGCCGATTCTAGACCTCAAGCAGAATCTAGACTTCAAGGAAGAGGCGAGTTGGATCTTCGCAGATCTCCTTGATCGTCCTCAAGAATGTAACCGCTTCGCGACCATCGATGATACGGTGGTCATATGTCAAAGCTAGATACATCATCGGCAGGATCACAACCTGCCCATTGACCGCCATGGGACGTTCTTGGATCGCGTGCAAACCAAGAATGGCACTCTGAGGTGGATTCACGATTGGCGTGCTGAGCATCGAGCCGTAGACACCGCCATTGCTGATCGTAAAGGTGCCGCCGGTAAGATCTTCGGGCATCAAGCGGTTGTCCATCGCTTTGCCCGCAAAGTCGCCAATGGTTCGTTCGACTTCGGCAAATCCCATGTGTTCGACATTGCGAAGGACAGGGACTACCAAGCCTTTGCCGCCGCCGATGGCAATACCGATGTCCATATAGTTACGATAGACGACGTTGTTTACACTGATCTCGGCGTTAACTGAAGGGAAACGACGGAGAGCTTCGACGCTTGCCTTGGCGAAGAACGACATGAATCCCAACTTAACACCGTGCCGTTGTTGGAACGCATCGCGATACTTGCTGCGAAGGTCCATGATCGGCTGCATGTTGACTTCGTTGAACGTGGTGAGCAACGCAGCGTTGTGCTGAGCTTCGACCAAACGATTAGCAATGGTTCGACGAATCATGCTCAGCGGCTTGATCTCTTCCATGCGACTGACAGCGCCAGAAGCTGAGCTTGATCCAGGCGTGGGCACTGAGACTTGAAGTTGTCCCTGCGGCTTGGAAGCGGCTGGTGCTGGAGCTGGTGCAGGAGCAGGAGTTAGTGTTGCGGCAGGAGCCGGTGTAGAAGCAGCTGGCTTGCCAGTTGCGGCCAGAGCGTCCTCTTTCAGAACGCGACCACCGGGGCCCGATGCCTTCACGTCGGCAGCCGACAATCCCTTTTCTTCAAGGATGCGCTGAGCCGAAGGCATCACTCGCGGAGCCTCTGAGCTTGCACTCGCAGGTGCTGCTGCGGCCGGAGCTGCTGGAGCCGAACCGCCTGCTGATCCCGATGCGGGTGCTGCCGCTGGTTCGAGAGTGCAGATCACTTCGCCAACGTTCGCGAACTCTTCAACCTTCTTGCGAATGCTGCGGATGTAGCCGGCTTCAGGGGCGAGCACTTGTACGGCTGCCTTTTCGGTTTCCAAGTCAGCAATTGTCTGATCCTTGGCAACCCAGCTTCCTTCTTGAACCAGCCACTGGCCGATCTGAACCTCAGAAATGGACTCACCAACCGATGGAACCTTGACCTCAATCATCTGTATGACTCTGCTTCCGCTTTTTTGCTATGCGAATAATGTGTGCGAATGAATGCTGTAGTGCAAATTGTGTTAGTGAACTTCTGCTATTTCGCGAAGGCTTCGTCGAGCAAGTCTTGCTGCTCGAGTGCGTGGCTTCGATTGGATCCAGTCGACGGACTTGCCGATTCGACTCGCGAAACGCGTCGCAATTTCAATCCTCGTTCCAGAAGGCAGTCGCCAAACTGAACCTTCATGAACTGCCATGCGCCCATATTGGTCGGTTCGTCTTGAACCCAAACAATATCTTTACAAGCACTATAAGGCTTCAAGGCGTCCAACAAAGCTTGTTCGTTGAGCGGATAGAACTGTTCGACTCGCAGAATAGCGATGTTATCAGCTTTGATCTTCTCACGATGTTCAATCAGTTCGTAATAGACCTTGCCGCTGCACATCAGAACGCGATCCGTTTGTGTTGGATTCTTACGCTCGTCGCCAAGAATCTTGCGGAAGCCGCCGCTGGTAAAATCAGAAAGTGGCGATACGACTGCCGCGTGTCGCAGTAGACTCTTCGGCGTCAAGACAACCAAAGGCTTGCTCCAACGATACTTGGCTTGTCGACGAAGCAAGTGATAGTATTGAGCCGGTGTGGATGGTTGAGTCACTTGCATGTTGTGTTCTGCTGAGAGAAGCAACAATCGTTCCAGTCGCGCTGACGAGTGCTCGGGCCCGGCGCCTTCAAAGCCGTGAGGCAGCAACATGACGAGCTTGCTTAGGCGTCCCCACTTGTCTTCAGCGCTGGCGATAAACTGATCGACGATAACTTGAGCGGCGTTCCAGAAGTCGCCGAACTGGGCCTCCCAAATGATCAAGCCTTCGGGGCAATCTAACGAATAGCCGTACTCAAAGCCCAAGACGCCGCTTTCGCAAAGCGGGCTGTTGATTACGTCGAATCGAGCTTGGCTGGAGGAAAGGTTCTTTAGCGGCGAGTACTTGTTTCCATTTTCACTGTCGTGCAAAACGCTGTGACGCTGACTGAAGGTGCCTCGTTCGCTGTCTTGACCGCTCAAGCGAATTGGATGGCCGTCCATCAGCAGACTTGCGTACGCCACAGCTTCGGCGCTTGCCCAATCGAGCGGTCGAGTTCCTGCAGCCATCTCACCGCGAAGGCTCATAAAACGCTGCAACTTGCGATTGACGTTAAATCCGTCCGGAGTCGACGAAAGCTTGGTCAAACAGTCTTTGGCAACAGCTTCCGTAATTGTCGTGTCTGGTTCCGTTCCGGTAGGCTCAGGGCCGCCGAAGTAACCTTGCCAATGGCCACCCATGGTCTGAAGGTCCGAGACATACTCTTCCTTCTGAGCCAGTTCAAACTCGCGTTCTAGTTTGGCTTGGCGAATCTCAGAGATGTTATCGGCTTCTTGGCGAGTGATCTCGCCTAGCTTGAGCAAGCGATCGAGATAGCTCTCGCGGACGCTCTTGCGTTGGTCGATGGTTTGGTACATCAGAGGCTGTGTATAGCGAGGCTCGTCGCCTTCGTTATGTCCCCAACGTCGATAAGCGTACATGTCGATGACGACGTCGCGCTTGAATTCGCGTCGGAAGTCCATTGCCAGACTGATCACTTGTGCGACGGCTTCAGGATCTTCACCATTGACGTGGAAGATCGGTATTTGCAGCATCTTGGCGACATCGGTCGCGTAAGTGCACGATCGCGATTCGTCGGGCAATGTGGTAAAGCCGACTTGGTTGTTGACGATTACGTGAAGCGTTCCGCCAGTCTTGTAACCAGGAAGCTCGCTCATGTTCAGCGTCTCTTGCACGATACCTTCGCCGGCAAAAGCAGCATCGCCGTGAATCAAAATGGTCATCGCTTTGGAGTGACTTGAATCGCCCAAGCGATCCTGTTTGGCACGAGTTCGCCCTTGAGCGACAGTGTTCACGTATTCCAAGTGGCTTGGATTAAAGCACAACGAGATGTGTACCTTGTTGCCGGTCGATGTGGTCCAATCGCTGCTGTATCCCAAGTGGTAACGCACATCGCCGCCGCCGCGGTGCATATCTGGAACGGGGTCATCAAACGACCAGAAAATGCTTTGAGCTCGTTTGCCGAGAATGTTAGCCAGTACGTTCAGTCGGCCTCGGTGGGCCATCGCGAGGATGACTTCGGAAACTTGATGCTGTCCAGCTTTTTCCAGAGCCAAATCCAGAAGCGGTATCAGGCTTTCGGCGCCTTCGAGTGAGAAAGTCTTAGCTCCCACGAACTTGCGTCGCACGAATTCTTCGAACACGGCCGCATCAGCCAGTCGAG
>CAUJKA010000048.1 GCA_963204965.1 Planctomycetota bacterium
GGAAGAGGAAGAGGAAGGCGGAGCCTTGAAGACAGGGCGTTCCCAGGCAGAGCCTGGGAACGAGGAATGGAGAAGAGCAGAGCCTGGGAACGAGAGGCTAGCGGCGGGCTCGGGAGTCGAGGAAGCAGAGCTGGCGGTAGAGCATCTCGATTCTGGCTGGTGTAAAGCCGCTGGCCTTGGCTGCGCGGATTGGGTTTCCTAAGATGGCTTCGATCTCCATGGGTCTTCCGGCTTGAAAGTCGAGCAACATGCTGCTCGCATAGGGAACCATCTTGCGAGTATCGTTCAACATCTTGTCGATGTGTTCACGACCAACGGTGACTCCACATGCTTGAGCACTCGCCGCAACTTCGATCATCAGTTCTTCAGCAAGTTGACTGGCCGCTTGGTCGTTCATGATGGCTGAGGTATCGGCAGAGAGCGCGACGGAGAGACCATTAAATGGAATGTTCCAAGCTAGCTTCTTCCAGCGAATCTCGGCTAAGCTTGGTGCCAACAGAATCTCGATTCTCGCATCGCTTAACGCCGCGCCGACAACTTCCATGGCGTCGTTGATCTGGCCTTCTTGGGTTCGATCGAAGGCACCAATGGCAATGCGTCCGTAATCGAGATGTTTGATGTGCCCGGGACCGACTTTGTTGGAGCACAAAAAGCAGCAACCGCCCAGCACAGAAGCGTCGCCGACAACGTCCGCAGCGGCTTGTTCAATGTTCAGTCCGTTTTGAAGCACAAGAACAATTGGTTTCGATGGGGCGAAATGAGCAAGCAGTGGACCGAGATCGCGATTGGCCGTGGTCTTCCAAGAGACGATCACACAGTCGACTTGTGGCATGTGAGCGACCTCCTGATAGACCTGAGGTCTCAGTTGAAAATCCCCCAGAGGCGTGTCGACCTGCAAACCCTGAGACTGCAAATGGTCGAAATCGCTGCGAGCCAGGAAGTGGACTTCGTAGCCATTCTTTGCCAGCAATCCTCCGTAAAGCCCGCCAACCGCCCCAACCCCCAGGACGGCAAAAGTTGGACGATCTTTCGAGGCTAAATCTCTTTCATACATTGAACTGGTTCCAACGAATTTGCGGAAAGATCGGAATTCGTAAAGTTTACCGGCTGGGAAGTCGATTCCATGGAACTAGGTTGAGAACCCGCCGCACAGCCCCTAGGGCCTGCGGTGGGCCGAGACCTTGACGATCGAGTCACCGAGCAATAAACTTCGCCGGTCTAAAGTGTTGTAAGTCAACCACTTACAGCGTTTACTATCCGGACCGAGGAGCTTTGTCAAGTGACCAAAAAAGAGATCGTCAAAGCGATTTCCGACGCTACCGGAAGACCTCAAACTCAGATTGCAGAAATCTTTGAACACACTCTGGAGGCCATTGCTCAGGCGATGCTGAAAGAGGGGAGATTGGAGATTCGCAACTTTGGAGTGTTTCAGGTGAAGTGTCGTCGAGAGAGGGTTGCTAGAAATCCTCGATCGGGGCTGATGGTAACGATTCCCGAAAAGTTCGTGATATCGTTTCGAGGCGGAAAAGAGCTTGAACAGAGGTTGCAGGAGCTGGATGAGGTAGCCGCTAAGCGTGCCCGCGCTTACGACTCGAAAGCAGAATGTGACGAATTGGAAGACGACTCAGAAGATTCCGCCAATCTTCAAACGGACCAACCAGAAAACTAGGCGAGTTCACAACATTCGATTGTTCATGGAGGAACAACATGCGACGCTGGCTTTGTGCTGCATTACTTTTGGGTAGCCTCGCTTCAACGGGTTGCATTCTCCCTATGTATTCCGCGAATCCAAGCCGCCGCGCCGAGCAGTTGGTCAACACCTCTGAAGACCTTCGCTTGATGCTGCAGGAATGGGAACGCTTTTGGCAAATCGATCAGCCTAGTCACATGACTCCGTATCGAGTCCACGGTGGCGTAATCTAGGTTGGATTCGCAGGGATTTTTCGGCCGAAACAACACTGCGCCGGTAACAACCGCGCGCTGTGATGGCAAAGTAGCCTTCAGCATCGCAAAAGTAGCTCGAAGACGCTACTTTCGCGGGAGCGAAAGGCGACGATAGGGCCATTTGGTTTTCGCAGTGTGCAAATGCGCCGGGCGAACCCCACCTTTGGCCAACAAATTCCCGCTCTGCTGTTTCAAAAGCTCGGCCAACCTGACTACTTCGCAAACTGTAGTAGGCGCAGCGGGCTGGATCGTGGAAGATAGCGCCCTTCTGAAGCTAGCTTTCACCACAACAAGCAACACCTTGATACGTGTTTTGCTGCGAGCGAATGCGATCGGCTTATTCAAGCATGATCGACTCTAGCTGTCCGGTATGTCAAATCACCCATGGTGCAAGCGAAACCCAACCCATCTCCTGGACGCAGGCGTTGGGATCTGCCAAGCGGCTCGCGGAAGCGACGATTTTCTGAACTGTCCTCCGCGGAACAATTCGTTCTATCTTTCGTCGCATTAATCCTTTTGGGCACCTTGGGGTTCAAGGTACTTCCAGGACTCTACCAAGGTGCGTCGCTAAGTTGGACCGATTCACTGTTCACCGCCACGAGCGCGATCTGCGTAACGGGTTTGATTGTCGTTGACACGCAGACATTCTTTACAGGTTGGGGACAAGCTTACATCCTGCTGTTGATTCAGCTCGGTGGCGTTGGCGTGCTGACCTTTGCGAGCTTGATCATTACCGCTCTGGGAGGCCGACCGTCGTTGCGTGCCGAGCAGGCGATCGCAGGGTCGCACTACAGCGTCGCAGATGTTCCGGCCAAAAAGATGATTCTCGACATTTTGAAATTCACTTTCATTTGTGAAGGCATCGGAGCAGCGGTCCTCTTTTTGCTCTGGGGGCCAAGAATGGGTTGGGAGAACGCTGCTTGGCCCGCTGTCTTCCATTCGGTCAGTGCCTTTTGTAACGCAGGCTTTTCGACGAACCAATTGTCGCTCATGGAGTACTCGCATTCCTCGGCGACGCTGCTAACAATTTCCGCTCTGATCATCTTAGGCGGCATCGGCTTTGTGGTTATGGAAGAGCTGTCGGCGTATTTCAATAGTGCCAACAAACAGATTCATCGTCTTTCGACTCATACAAAAATGGTTCTGATCGGTTCTGCGTTCCTGCTGTTTGCACCTGTCGTCGCGTTCGCTGTGTTCGAATGGAATCAGACCTTGGCTGAGCACTCGTGGGAAGACAAGATCGTTAACGCGTTCTTCCTCAGTGTGACGCCCCGTACGGCTGGCTTTAACGCGATCGACTATGGCAAAGCAACCGACTCGACGAACTTTCTTACGATCCTCTTGATGACTGTTGGTGGTTCGCCAGGTTCAACCGCAGGTGGAATGAAGACTACGGTCTTCATGTTGCTGGCTATGGTGGCTTGGTCGCGCTTGCGAGGCAAGCATGGAGTGATCTTCTTTGACCGTTCGATCCCCGAGCCCACGATTCAACAAGCGATGGGCCTGTTTGTTGTGATGTTAGCGATTTCGATTCTCGGAGTGTTGCTTTTACAGGCGACGGATGATCCTCTGAGCCAGGACCATTTCATATTCCAACGAGCTTTCGAAGTTTCCAGCGCCGTCAATACAGTTGGACTGTCGATGGGCATCACTCCCGCGTTGTCCGCTCCGGCTAAATGGGTTTTAGTTTTGCTGATGTTCATCGGTCGGATCGGTCCGCTTGCGCTAAGTGCAGCGGTAGATTCGCGAGTGGCTCATCGCCAAAATTATCGATTGGCTCAAGAAGATGTCATTATTGGTTAAAGAAGTAGTTTGCCATGGCTAAGAATATGAAACGCTTTGTCGTCGTCGGCTTGGGGAACTTTGGGTTCTCACTGTGTCAACGACTGGCAGCTCTGGGACACGAAGTCATCGCTGTCGACATGGATGCCAACGTCGTCGATCGCATCGGCGCGATTATCTCTCGAGCTGCGGTTGCTGATGCGACTGAGATCGAGACGCTCAAGCGACTTGGCGCTGAAGGAGCCGATGCTGCGGTTGTTTCTACGGGCGATGATATCACAGCAAGCATCTTGGCATCTCTGTGCCTTCAAGACTTGAAGATTCGCGAGATCTATGTGAAGGTGATTTCAGCTAACCACGCGCGAGTCATGGAACGCTTGGGAGTCACTGAAACGGTCTTCCCCGAACGAGACACTGCAGTCGGACTAGCCGCTAAGATCACTGGCAAGGCACTGCTCAATTACGTCAAGCTGGGTTCGCATTTCAGCGTCCAAGAGATGGCGGTTCCCACTAGCTGGACGGGTCAAAGCATCGGAGACTTGGAAGTTCGAAAGCAGTTCGAAGTGACCATCGTGGCCATTCACGACATTTTGACCGACAAATTCATGGCAACTCCTGGCCCCGGGTATCGGTTGAAGGAGTCCGACACGATTTTCGTCGCCGGCGACGATGAATCACTAAAAAAGATTGCTGTAATTGACTAATTATTAATCCTGCACGCTAACTGCAAGCTAAGGATTGGTAATTCTGACTTTTCGCAACGATTCTAACGTCGACCTCTGCCTCAAGTGTCGCCTATCAATCGCGTTGAAGTACTACGCTAGCCTAAGTCGTGTGGAACAAGCCATACGGACTGAGCTAGCGTGGTTTAAGCGACGCGGAAAGCACTTCGCGGTTGAACTGCGTTGAATGAGAAGAGGCAAATCTGGGTTGGGCTATTCGCCTCGCTCCGTTATGCTGAGTCTAAGGCTAAACGGATTGAACACCACGCGAACACTAATTGCTTGACCGGACATGGGACTTTACGAGCGCGACTACTACCAGGACTCTGATGAACTGAACCCGATTCGTCCTTGGGACGGTCGATCCGTTGTTAGTACGCTGATCGTCATCAATGTCGCAGTCTTTCTTGCCAATTTCATCTTTGGCGGCGGAACGAGTGACCCGGTGAACAAGCCTCTATGGCTTCAGCCGATCGACCTTTTTCAGCCTTTGCATTGGTACAAGTTCTTAACCAATGGCTTTGCTCACTCCAGAGATGTGATGCACATTCTCTTCAATATGTTGTCGCTGTACTTGCTTGGAAAGGTAGTTGAATCCAAGTATGGTCGCGGAGAGTTCTTGCGTTTCTATTTGTTCACAATCGTGATCTGTTCACTGGGTTGGGCCCTGCGCAATTATTGGACGTTACCAGCCGATCAGCTCGACAATCGTTACCTCATCGGAGCATCCGGTGGTGTTACCGCGATCACGATGCTGTTCGTGTTCAACTTCCCCAACACTACGCTGATGGCCTTTGGTGTTCTACCGATCAAATCATGGGTTTATGGGCTGTTTATCGTTGCCATGAATGTCATGGGGACAGCCAAGTTTGAGGTTGTTGAGGCTACAGGCAACACGGTTCAAACTGCCTATGATGTGCACTTGATCGGAGCTGCATGTGCCGCGATTTATTTCTACGGTGGCTTAAGCTTCGCAGCGATCGGGAAAATGTGGAGCAAGCTAGGTGGACTAGCCAAGAGTAAGCCCAAGTTGAAGATTCACGAGCCGAATCAAACTGAAAATGTCATTCCTCCGAGTATGCAAGCCGAAGCGGATCGCGTCCTAGACAAGCTCCATCGCGAAGGCCAAGATAGCCTGACAGCCAAAGAACGTAAGACGCTGGAAGAATACAGTCGCGCCGTTCGTAAACTCCGAAAACAGTGACCTCAAAACCTGCATCTCACACGAGGACATGCAGGGCCCAGAATCTACCACGAGCGCTAAGTCAACAGGATCGAAGGTCAACAGGATCGATAGGGCCAACATGCGGATTGAATCATGGAATGCGACTCAGTCGATTCGCCTCAAGTGTCCTGCGAAAGTCAATCTATTTCTCGACCTGCTCGGCAAGCGACCTGACGGTTACCATGAGATCTCGACAGTGCTCTGTCCAATCAACCTTTGGGACGAGATCACTATTGAGAATCGTCGCGACGGTGTAATCGAACTCAAGCTTGTCTTGCCTCAAGATGCCGACCTGTCTGATCCAGCGTGGCAAATCCCCGCCGATTCGTCGAACTTGGTCGTGAAGGCCGCCGAGCGAGTTCGCGACGTTTTGAGACGCTTAGACGGTAACAAAGGCGGTGACTCAAATGGGCCATTTGGATGCACCATCGAGCTTCGCAAGCAAATCCCAGCCGCAGCCGGACTTGGCGGTGGTAGCAGCAATGCGGCGGCTGTCGTGATCGGTTGCATGCAATTGTGGAGCACTTGGAATCGAACTCTAGCGGATCAAGTCTGCCAGCAATTGGGCTCCGACGTCAACTTCTTTCTAGGGGACGCCGAACAAATCGGATTGATGCTTGCATCGGGTCGAGGTGAAAAAACAAGGTTAATTCCATATCAACCGGCTCTAAAGATGTGGTTATTGCATCCTCCTGAGGGCTGTTCAACTCGGGATGTCTACGCAAAAGTGACCCAAGTAGGAAGTTTGAGCAAAACAGAAGAATTTCTGGCCACATGTCAAACTGGGCAAGAGTCAAAGATTGGCGCAGCTATGTTCAATGCCTTACAATTGCCAGCTACCCAGATTAATGGATGGATTAACAAGCAATTGGAATTGCTGGCAGAGTGCGGTTGCCCGCACCGGCTAATGAGTGGCAGCGGATCCAGTTGTTTTGCAATCACCCCAATGGAAGGATCGTTTGAGCAATTGAAGGCTCAAGCGAATCAAATAGGTGTCAACCGTGTTTACGAAGTAGACGCGTGGTACGGTCAGTCGATTGAGCGACAACTGACCGGTTTTGCAGACGAATCGTGTTCCTAAAGACTTGTGGTTTCTGCACGTGTAAAGGGAGTTGTGGCAATGGATATAACCGAAGTGCGAATCAAACTCATGGAAGAGTCCGAGGACCGACTTCGAGCATTCTGTTCCATCACCTTCGACGACTGCTTCGTCATTCGCGACTTGAAGATTATTGAAGGGTCGCATGGTCCGTTTGTTGCCATGCCCAGCCGCAAGCTGACTCATCGATGCAATCGCTGTGGCAACAAGAATCACATTCGCAGCAACTACTGCAACAATTGCGGAACGCGACTGCGAGATCAGCCTCGCGATTCTCGCGACGACGACTCGCCGAATAAACTTTATGCCGACGTGGCTCATCCAATCAATCAAGCTTGTCGCGATATGATCCAACAGCACGTTGTCGAAGAGTATCTACTTGAGCTGGAACGAGCCAAGCTGCCAGGCTATGTGTCGCGATACGACGATGCCTACGAAAGCGATATGCCCGAAGCGCCTCGCAAAGAGATTCCTTCGCCGCACTTCAATCAGCCTCGCACTCGCACCAAGAGCGAAAGCGAAGAAGCGTAATCAATATTACGAATTGCTTCGTTATTTGGGCGAAGACTGCATGCTCCCACAGGATGTTACGCTTGAGAACTTCGCTTCTATAGTTACTTCGAAGAGTTCTCGCTCCGATCTGTTGGAGGCGATTCGTGCAGAGACTGGTAGCAATCTACCACTCTCGAATCGTGTATCCGGTATTGCCCGATTATTCGATGCCCACTCCATCCAAATTGCGCAAATCGTTTCCGCCGAGTTGGACGCAAACTGCGACGACTTCCTTCGCGACATCGTCTTTCACCCCAACATCGACGAATCAACGCTAATACAGATACTCGATTCAGGTCTGTGCATAATCGATCTTGCACACAGGATTGGCCCACCTTCTCTCCTCGAACGTATTGCAAAAGAACATCGAACCTCTGAGGCTGTTCTCACGCTTCTATTGAAATACTACGCTAGCGATGACTACACAGAATCCCAGTTTTCGGACTTCGTGCGCGCCTACAGCGATGTCCATGGTGTACGATATGAAATCGAAAACAAAAACAATTTACCTGAAGCAAAGCGCCAGAGCGGGCAGCGTGTGCTCGCTGAACTGCCCAAATAATGATCCCGTAGACACAAGATTGGATCTCGCTGTTTTCAATCGTAGGTTACTCGCCGAAAACGCGTGACTGTTGCCGTTAAGACTTATGGGAAGCACTCAATGATCAATTCTTACGCCTCAATCAAAAGTCTTCTCGTATCAGGTTTGGCGTTCTTACTTTGTTCGATCGGAATTTGCTCGATTGCTTCGGCACAGAGCGAATTGAAGCTAGGAAAGCTGAAAGTCAATAAGGTTTTGTTTCTGGGCAACAGTATCACGCTCCACGGCCCCGCTCCTGACATTGGCTGGAATGGGAATTGGGGCATGGCAGCAAGCTCGCAAGACAAGGACTTTGTACATCTGTTGATCGCCCGGATCAACAAAGAGGTCGGTGGGAAAGTTCAAGTCAAAATTCGCAACATAGCTGACTTCGAACGTCGATTGACGGAGTTCAATATCGAGCAGGACTTGAAAGAAGAGCTCGCCTTCGCTGCTGATGTTATCATTCTGGCAATTGGCGAGAACTCAGCGACTCCCAAAAGCGATCAGGATCGCGAACGAATGTCGCAAGCGTTGAATAACTTGCTGGCTCAACTTAAGAAACAAGGCCAACCCAAGATCTTCGTTCGCAGTCAGTTTTGGCCCGATGCGGAAAAAGACAAGCTGCTCAAGATAGCGTGTGAAGATGCCGGCGCAGTTTGGGTCGACCTTGAGCAGCTCGGCGCAGACCCAGTCAATTCGGCGCGATCGGAACGGAAGATTGATCATGATGGTGTCGCCGGGCATCCTGGTGATCGCGGCATGACCGCAATCGCCGATAAGATCTGGGCCGCGCTGATCGCCAAGTAAGTGCGAGTGTCTTGGCTCAAATCGTTGAACGGCAAGCCGCAGGCGACTGTTCCTGCGTCAGTTAGTTCGTTGGCTCAAATCGTTTAACGGCAAGCCGCAGGCGACTGTTCTTGCGTCAGTTAGTCCGTTGGCTCAAATCGTTTAACGGCGTTTAACGGCAAGCCGCAGGCGACTGTTCTTGCGTCAGTTAGTCCGTTGGCTCAAATCGTTTAACGGCAAGCCGGAGGCGACTGCGCACTGTCGTCATTCCTCCGTAGAAGTCTTTGGTTCAATAAGGAAAGGAAGAACAGTCGCCTTCGGCTTGCCGTTAAACGATTTTGCTTGCGAAGTTGTTGGTTAGGCCTGAATGCACTACTGATTCGGCAGAGTGAAAGAGAACAGTCGCCTCCGGCTTGCCGTTAAACGCAATACCGTTCAATTAGCGATAAATCGCGACTCCTGCTAGAGTTGGGTTGGACCACCATCTCAAGCAAGGAGTCGCGAAATGTGCGTGCAAGGAAGCTCGCGTTTGTCGCCCGATGAATCTGGG
>CAUJKA010000049.1 GCA_963204965.1 Planctomycetota bacterium
GCTTGTTACTCTCTTGCTGTACTTTGCTCCCACTTTGCTTAAGAGCATGCCACATGCTGCATTAAGCGCCGTTGTGATATGCGCTTGCCTGGGCCAAATCCAGATCTCCCAGATTGTTCGTTTGTATCAACTTCGTCGCAGCGAGTTTGTCTTTTCAATCGCCTGTTTTCTGGGGGTCATTGTTCTGGGAGTCATCCAGGGAATCTTTATTGCCGTCGGACTAGCGCTCTTTGCCTTTATCTGGCGAGCGTGGCGACCACATAACGCTGTTCTGGGGCGAGTTGATGGACTCAAGGGCTATCACGATGTTTTGCGCCACCCCGAAGCAAAGCGAATTCCCGGTCTCGTTCTATTCCGTTGGGATGCTCCACTCTTCTTTGCAAACGCAGCGGTCTTCGAAGAGCGAGTTGAGCAGGCAATCGCTCTCGCGCCTACGCCGACAAAATGGGTCGTTGTTGCTGCCGAACCCGTGACCGATGTCGACATCACAGCCGCAGATATGCTTGCGGAGCTTGACAAAAAACTCCATCAAGCCGGGATGGATCTCTGTTTCGCAGAGATGAAGGGACCAGTTAAAGACATCCTTAAACGCTATGGGCTATTCGACTCCTTCGGCAACGAGAATTTCTTTCCCACCATCGGCCAGGCTGTTGATCGGTACTTAGATGTTCACAAAGTTAACTGGCAGGACTGGGATGAGCCAGAGGCAGAAATTTGAAGCCCTTATAGGTGCGTAGCGGCGAGAAGGCGCATACTTGCCCCTGCATTCAGTGTGCAGAGTTGTGCCTATTGAGCACGCGGTTGCATTTCGCCCCATTGAGATCAAGAACAGTCAGCCGATGTAGTTGCGAACCGACAGGTTCCCAGCCGCATCGGCTTTTTTCGTTTTGATAAGCAAAATGGTTACATCCACCACAACAAATTCATCGATTCCTCGATGCCCGTCGCCATAGTACTACGCAAAAATAATTGTTAGTCCCGTCTCAGGCTCGGTAACACTGCAACCAGTGCTTTGATGGGTTGGACAGGTTCCACAGGATGAAACATCCGGCATACAGAAATACGAGAAGGCGCGCTGTCACTCCGCATTAGGACTGTTGAGATCACTCTGAAAATAGTTTCCAAGGAATTAACGTGTCTGGATGGAGCCTGAATTTGAACTCGCGAATCTAATGGATGAAAACTCAAATGGGAAATTCTAGTACGGTGTCGGAACTGAAGGCAGTGATGTCGATCAAACGATTTAGGCAGGATTTGGCTCGCAATTTGGTCAAATTGGAAGAGGTCGAATCAAAGATCAAGCATCTGAATAACAAAGCGATCGATTATGCTTCCCAATCAGGCGATGCGGCTTCCGTTGCGACGTGGAAATCCAAGTTTGTCAAAATCAACGATACGATTGAAGCCATAAAGCAGATCCTTAAAGATGCCAAAAGCAAGATAGAAATCAATGACAGGTCTGACAACGCTGGAATGTGGATCGAGTTTGATGCACTGATGGTTCAGCTCGAAACGGACTTAGAGGACTTGCCACGAATAGTAGTTGACGTACTTCCCAAAACAGAAAGCGATGAATGGCAAAAAGAGATGCGAGATTCCGAGGGTGTGTTCCTTCCGATGGTAGTTGCGTATGCCAATGCTTGTCGCGTAGAACTTTTGATGCTTGAGAAGTGCTCAGCCCAAGAGCTCAAGCAAATCAATGAGTTCATCCAGCTCAAGACGCCAAGCGATTTTTCGGATGAGGAAGCGGATAAGTATGAACTAGATTACAAGAGCGCGGTTGCTGAATTCCTACACGAATTCGACGAGGAAAAGAACTTGTGGGATCGCTTCTTGGACATTTTAGCTGGTGGTACACACCAACTTCCGTCGGAACACGTGATGTTGGAAAGATGGCTAGTAGGTGATAAGCGAGACCTTTGAAGAGCTTCTCCATGATCTCAAGTTTGCTGCGAATTACTCGTTGGGGACTGCAAAATCGCAGTTCAGAAAACACGCCGCTCTCGACCAAGTCGCTTTTCCCGTTTTCCAACAGTACAATCATTTTGATACAGCTTCGCACTTTTTCTTCGAGATTGAATTTTGGAAAGATGGATGAAAATCTATCGGGGCGATACGCTTCTTGGATACGCGGGTCTGGACGATGGACTTGGACCTTGTTGTCCCTTTGAAGCGGCAGACGGGTTTGGGGAGGTCTCGCATTTGTTCCAGAAGGAGCATGAACTTGGGTTGTTGTTAGGTGACGACGATCTCTGTAAGAAGAAACAATTGGAGATTGTTGAAGCCTGTGACACGATCATGAAAGAAATACTCGCCCCCGGAGTAACAATGACAACACTCGAGGATACGTATTGTTTCGACTGCATTCAGCTTACGATTGGCGAGGGACGTGTTTGTTGGCGCTAATTCATAGTTGGTTATGGTGGGCATCTTAATCGGAGCAAAACTCGTTCATGGCGAGAGTACGCAATTCAGCATCAGCGTATGACGAATCGGTGCGGGTGTCGGAGCCGTCACTGAGTTGGTTGGCAAGCTAAGATTGTTTGGGTCGACAATCACATCTAATTGAAAATCGTCTCAACCCGGTTCTTGGGAATTCAAAGACGGGAGCAGTTCTGTTGGAACGGAACCTCCGATGATAGAATTCAGTATATCCGTCGGTGACGTCAACGAATTAGAGGTCTAATCCCATGCAGTTCGAATATGAGAACAATACAAGCGAAAACACTGATGACGCAAAGGCTAAGAAGAGTAAGAAGTCGTGCCAACCGGCTTGTCCTGTTTGCGGTGGCATACTGATTGATATCCGCGCGAAGCTGCAGTGCACTAAGTGCCACAGGATCTGCGAGTCTTGCTGTGAAGGCGGTCGTGGTTAGCCTACACTCGAACGTTGGCACTTAAGGCTCTGCCTCAATTCGGCAATCCTTCTACCTGACAACGGGAAAGTCGAGTCCATTTCTTTGATCGGCCTATCACCAAAACTCACCTTCAAACGAAAGTGAGAATCTAGATTGAGGTCCTGCTTTGACTTAAGCGATACTGGCCCGGTGATTCTCCAAAGTACTTCCGAAAGGAAAAAATGAATGCGCTTAGCGACTCAAAGCCCAATTCGAGCGAGATTTGTGTGATGGTCCTATCGCTGGCAAGCAACTGGATAGCGTGCACCATCAATACCAGATTCTTCCATCGCGATAATGGCAATCCAACTTCTTGAGAGAACACACGCTGCATTGTCCGTAGGCTTGTACCACTTTCTTCGCAAAGTTGAGCAAGCGACATACTAGTTCCGGGATTATCGATCACTCGCGAAGCAAGTCGCTTAGCTCGCGGGTCACTTGGCATTGGAACCATCAACGGAATGGGCCTCAGACTCTTGACTTGGAAGGTCAGAAAAGCAATCAGGTTGCGGTGCTCATCCGTGTCAGAATTGACAATCCCCTTACTACAAACGAACGCTATCAGCTCGCGCATCAGCGAAGTGATTTCGTAAGCCGAGCATTGGAGATCGATTGTGGCTTTCGGGCGTGATTGAAAGTAGAGGGTCTGTAGAAACACTTTCCCGTACATCTTGATCGAATGCGGTTGCCCCGCAGGCACCCAAATCGCACGGCTGGTTGGTACAACCCAACATGCATTCCCCGACTCCACCGCTATAACTCCCTCTCTGGCATAGACCAACTGCGCCCAGGAATGGAAGTGCATGTCGATAGAATGACCCGGAGAAAAGCGGGCCGAAAACGATCGAATCTGAAGCTGGCGTGTACTCGACATAATTTGTCATTATATCGCGAGTGCGTCATAATTGTAACCGCTATAAGTGCCTACCAGTTCATTTCTAATACAGTGTCTCCGGGGGTCTATAGTGCACTCGAATAACGTTTGCCATTTCGCAATTCATGCTGATGATGTTGCGCGCGCCAAGATCTTTTACCAACAAGTGTTCGGCTGGCAATTCGAAGAATGGGGACCGCCTGATTTCTACCTAATCAGAACCGGTCGACCGACAGACCCAGGAATCCTTGGTGCATTGCAAAAGAGATCGCAACCCTTGGGCACTGGCTTCAACGGCTACGAGTGCTCGATCTCAGTTGAAGATGTCAAGAAAATCGAGGCAGTGATTGTAAAGCATGGAGGCCAAATTATCGTGAAGCCAGTCGAGATCCCCACAGTCGGCGTACTCATTAAGTTCACTGACACAGAAGGCAACCTGGCTTGCGCAATTCAGTATTTCAAGAAGAGCTAACATGGCTGAATCCAAAATGGATACGGAATTGACTCTTCGCGATCTGCTGCGAGATCGGAAAGAAGAAGTCGTTAAGATCGCGCTAGCTGCCAGGAAAGCGGTACTCAAAACTGCGGGCAAATGCAGCGAGCTAATCTATGAGACCTACTGTATCTCCAACGCGTTTACGTTTACCGGCAAGCAGGGGCAGGGCTTCATTCATATTGCGACCTATGCGGAGCATGTGAATCTGGGCTTCGATCGTGGAACCGAATTGGACGACCCTGACGAGAAGTTGAAAGGAACCGGAAAGCTTATTCGCCACGTCCGACTGAATAGTCTTGCCGATGTAAAAGATGAGTCAGTGATTGACTTAATCGCCCAAGCCGTCAAACAGGGACGAGCCATGGCAGAGGAAAAGGGAGGGGTAGCCGAGCCCATCGTTGTTGTGAAACGCCGCAAGAAGTGAATTCGAATCATGAACCGCTAGTGACAGGTCCACCACCGCGAATATCGCGAAACCATCGAAATTTCACTTCCTGCAATTGCCGAAATGGACTTAGTGAGAGCTCATCGACCAATTATGTTAGTGCGGAGCGAGGAACCTGAATGGATGGGACGTTTCGAAGTTTGCGGACTGGTCGCCGGTGATGTCTGGCTTACCAACGAGAGTTAACTTGCGAACGCCACTTCCTTCTCTGAAGTCGATCTTATCCAGCTTCACCCACAAAGCTCCAGGACTGTTCGTGTCGTGGTAGTAATAGACAAGGTTCTTTTGATCCGAGACAGTCAACCAGATTGTCGAGGATAAGTTGGGTTGATCTTTCTTGCGGATGCCACGTGGTACGCTGACATTTCGCATGACGCTGAAAACTGCGGCAACGGCTTCACGAGGTTTGTCGGATTGTTGGCACGCGTTAATGTAATAGGTAGCGCGAGCAAAACGATCTGCCGCTCGAACGGTGCCAGGTAGCATGACGGAACCATCAAATTCTTTCCAGTACTCATTGATTGCAATCTGCTTGTCGTAGATCGGAGAGTTGGTCATGACTTGATATTGCTTGCCATGGTGAATGACAAGCTTTCCTTGAATATACTCGAAGATCGCCGAGTCACCCGAAGCGTCGGATATCGAGAGGTGCACGCTGCCCTTCATTCCATTTGGAGCGACAACCGGTACGACCTTAAACGACTCCTTCCTGGCTTCAGTCACTGCATCTTCCACGGAAGAAAAGTTGTCCAGAAAATATTGAGTCCACGCGCTGATGCACACGCCGGGGCGTTTGTCGTCATCTGTTGGGTATTCGGACTCCGCCAGATACAACATGTTGGCAACGAGACCTTTCTCATTCATGCCGTCGGCACTTCCACCTTCATAAACGGATGCGACGATACTGCCATACTTACTTGTCCATTCAAGCGAGCCTTTGCCTAGCCCACCGTCTCGCTTCATTCCGCGGGGGAATGCCCACAAGTTGGTCTGCATATCTTCAACCCAGTCCATAGAGCGACCGGTAACCGTCTGCTTTTCCTTGCCGAAATACACGGCTCGCGTGCAGGCGTCGGCCACGGGAAGCTCAATCAACCCGCATGTGGATAGAGCTGCGATCGCGATTGCTGTGGCAGAAAACGAGATTCTTCGACGCATTACATAGGCCTTTCGTAGTGAATGGAAACGCTGCCCCGGGTTGGATCAAGCTCGATGAACGAACTGAATTGTACTGCTTCATGCTTGTGATGCGCATACAATTGCAGCCAGATAGCACGAGAGTTCGACTTCTCGATGGGCGAAATGCGAAAACACCCTTCGCGTGTTTTTTCCAGAACCCCCAAAATTCTTGTTTCGTTCGTATGGTATTGCGGCATGGAGTAGGGAAGAGACTTCGAATTCGACGAATTCTCAAATAGTCAGAAAGCCCGATATTGTGACAATCTTCATCCTCCTAATACTCAGTTTTCTAGGCCTCATTCTGTTGTTTCTGGGGCTAGCTATGTTTGTAAAGTCGATTCGCCGACAGCCGCATCTGCTGCGCATCCAAGGCACAATACTCAGCGTAGACAAGAAGTATCATAACAATGGTGACGAGCGGGGAGTGACTTTCTACCCCATCATAGGCTATACCACGCCCGAAGACCAAAGGGTGCGATTTCGCTCGAAATGGGGAACTACTCGACGAGTTCGATTCAGCCGCAACCCTACCTCTCCGTGGCGGGAAGGGCAGAGCATCGACGTCTTCCACGAACCTAGAGGAGAGATGGATCCTTGCGTTGCCAGCCTGTGGCACCTCTATGGGATGAGTCTTTCATGTCTCACCGGTGGCATTTTGTTGTTGATGATCGTCGTCAATAAATGGAACCATCTTGGCGGATAGTCAAGGCGTGATACTCATCAGCAAGTTCCATGAAAGTCTCAATCCCTGTCCTGGCCATCCTCGTAACTCTCACCGCTGCAATCGGAACGTTTTCGATTTGCCCGAGCGTTTCTCCAGCCGAATCAGAAAGCACTCAAGACAGCATGAAGCTTCCCGAACAAGAAAAGGAACTTGCTAAGTTCCCAATGGCGCTTCGAACCCTTATTGAAGCCGAACTAGCCGCTGGTAACTCGATTGTCGAAATTGGTCATAGCTTTCCAGCACCACCGGCGGGCGCCTACGTAAAGTTAGCGAACAAAGTCAGCACGCGGAAGCGAGACGACGGCGATGGGTTCACCTTTTACGAGCGCAATGGTTCGAGCTACTCAGGGGAGTTCACTGACGCCAAACGCTTTTTCTTCGTGCTTGAGCCGCCCAATCCGCCACCTGATGAGCTGGATATGGACGCGATTCGCAAGTCATTGGAGCCAAAAGCGAACATACCCAGCACAATCGCGCCTAAACCAGACGTGCAAACAAACTCTTCTCAATATGAACGTGCAGCGTATCTTCCGAAACAGCCGCAGGTCGATTGGGATAGCTCCCAAGCTTTTTCGATCGAAGAATCCTCAACGGGAGCAACACGCGTCTTGCATTTCAGAGACAAACGTCCTCCACATGAAGTGCAATTTGCTTTAGAGCGGGACATTGGGACGCTGTTCACGCCATCGATGGAGGACGGCACTTTGTGCCTGCATGCAAAGGCAAATGTCATTGGCGCGGATTATGACTTCACGCTGCGTTTCGAAGCGGCGTTACCTGAATGGAATTGTTACTCTTTGCAAGCGAGTGCCTTGTGGGGAGAACTACCTTCGGACCATGCCGACTACTTCCGCAAAACCTCAAAGAGTTGGTTTGAAGGCTGGACAAGCGACTTTATTGCTGCCAATCGACCACTCGCCGGCGTGGGAACCGTGGATCGTTATCGCCAACTTTGCGAGGAAGCTTTGAACGCAGAAAAACATCTTGATTCAGTCGCTGCAATTCAACAGGCTATCATTGCGGCAGTGAAAGACGGCGCACGCTATTACGATTCTCACAAGGAAGGTGACACGAAAATCTATTGGGACGGAAAGCGTTTTGTACGTTCCGACGACGGCGACTATCCCGATGAGCGACATTTCACCGAAGAAAGCGATTTCCTCAAGATGCT
>CAUJKA010000050.1 GCA_963204965.1 Planctomycetota bacterium
CGCTTGCAGCCTTCTTGACTGACTACCTCAAACGCCGAGGCGAATCTGTGAAGCCCGGAACGGTTGAAGTTTGGAAGCAAGTCGTAGACAACCTTAACGCCTACCTTCCAAAAGGTATCTATCTTGACGATGTTACCGCTGGCCACGCCAAAGCATTCTTGGAATCGATAACAGGCAAGATGGCGAAATCCACTGTCGACAAGCGGGTGCGATTCGCTCGGCAGTTTTTTGCAGATGCAGTTGACTGGGAGTTGATCGCAACAAACCCTTTTTCCAAAGTGAAGACAACCACCCCCAAAGCCAAGTCAAACGTAGAGGTTCCAGTCGAGACGATCAAGCGGGTGCTAGCAGTTTGTGACCCAAGTTGGAAAACGATCGTCGCACTGTCGCGTTATGGTGGCCTACGCTGTCCATCAGAGGTTCTTTCGCTTCGATGGTGTGACGTCGATTTTGAAAATGGAATGATGTACATACCCGAACCCAAGGTGGAACATCATGACGGCCGAGGCGTCAGAGCGTGTCCGATCTTTGGCGAGCTTCGACCGTTTCTAGACGATGCCTTTGAGCTGAGGACTACTGAATTCGTGGTTGACCAACAAGTCTACCGCGATCGGGCCAATACTTCCCATGGCTGGAAGAACTCGAACCTTCGAACCCAATTCATTCGCATCCTAGCTAAGGCTGGAATAACCCCTTGGAAGCGGCTATTCCACTCGATGCGAGCTAGCCGGCAAACCGAGCTCGAGAGGGTTCACCCGCTGCACGTAGTGTGCTCTTGGCTTGGCAACACAGAGCGGATTGCCAGAAGCAACTACCTGCTGATTACTGAAGCCGACGTCCAACGCGCCCAGAAAGTGACGCATAATCCGACGCACGAAACCCAAGAAGTGACGCAAAATCCGACGCAGCACCTAGCGTGCACAGAGCACGCATTGAGCCAGCAGCCCCAAGAAAACATTGGGGAAAACGCTGTATTCCCTGCAAAAAGCAAGGAAAATCAGCGGAGAGGACAGGATTCGAACCTGCGGACCAGTTTTACCCGGTCGGTTCATTAGCAATGAACTGCTTTCGACCACTCAGCCACCTCTCCGGTCAAATTCCTTCGCCTTTTCGATACCGGCATCGTTGACGACGAAGACCGATTCGAGCGACTGTTTAGGCCGCTGGGGCAAGGGAGTGTATATCTAAGCAAACCGCCAGATTCTTGCAACATCTCCTGAGCAGTTTTGAGGCCTGTTTTTGGTGAGTGACGCACTTTAATCCGGAAAAAGCTGTTCCTCACGGCTTCAAAGACGATTCCAAGCACGCAAAGTTCACTCTCTGCCCCTAGATGAATCAAGCTTAAGCTCGACTTTGTCCATCATCTTCCGTCCAGTAAAGAACTTTCCGCAACTTTGGCCCCTATCCTGGTGTTTGCAGTTTTTGGGTTAGGTATTGTTACCAATCCGCGGCGGTTTCATGCATTTCTCGCAACATTATGCTTGTATGAGGCTTACGTCAATTTTCCCAAAAGAAGGGCTCACGCGAAATGCGAATTCGAAGACTGATTCCATTCAGCTTGCTCATCCTGGCCAGTCATATTCCAGCTTGTCAGGCTCAAGATGAACCAAACCGACCTCCTCGACCTGAAGGCCAACAAGGTCCCCCCGAAAATGGTCAACCGCCCAATGGCCCCGGCGGATTTGGTTTTGGAGGCCCTGGAGGCGGAATGGGCTTCGGCGGAATGGGCGGTCCAAATCGGCAGCCCATGAAAGTCGTCGAGAAATTCGATGCCAATAAAGACGGTTGGCTGAATTCCGAGGAGCGAAGCGAAGCAAAGAAATATGTCGCTGAACAGAAGGCCAACATGCCAAGTCGCGGCGGCTTCGGACCTCCAGGTCAAGGCGGCCCAGGCGGTGGATTTCCCGGTGGCGGAGCTCCAGGCGGTCCAGGAGGCGGTGGTCCTGGAGGCGGTGGTGGTCCAGGTGGCGGTGGCGGTCGGGGTGGCCGTGGTGGCGGTATGGGCCGCGCGAATATGCCTCCGGCAGAGCCCGGCAAGAAGATCGCCAAGTCGGATGTCACGCCGATCGAAGGCAGCCTTTACGATACCAACGTCCTCCGAACGATCTTCATCGACTTCGAAGCCAAAGATTGGGAAGCCGAACTGTCGGCTTTTCGAGATACGGATGTCGATGTAACGGCAACCATGACCGTCGACGGCAAAGAGTATCCGCTGGTTGGAGTTCGCTTCCGCGGCAACACATCTCTACAAATGGTCCCCAACGGCTACAAGAAGCCGCTCAACATTGCGATGGACTTGGCCAACGAAGATCAAAAGCTGTACGGCTACAAGACACTCAACTTGCTCAACGGTGTTAACGACCCAACCCTCCTCAGCGCTGCATTGTATTCTCGCTTTGCAACAGCACACTTCCCCGCACCTAAGGCGAACTTGGTGCGACTGGTCGTCAACGGCGAATTCTGGGGGATTTACTCCAACGTTCAACAACTGAACAAGGAGTTCCTTAAGGAGAACTACGACAAGTCCAAAGGCGCTCGCTGGAAAGTACCAGGATCACCTCAGTCCCGAGCGGGCCTAGAGTACTTTGGCGAAGACAAAGCCTCGTACGAACGACTGTTCGAAGCCAAAGATGCATCGGACAAAGATTGGAAGAAACTGATCGATCTCTGCCGCATCCTCAAGGAAACTCCCACGGAAGAACTGGCTGAGACTATCAAGCCGTTGATCGATATCGATGAGCTTCTGTGGTTCCTTGCCATCGATATCGCATCGGTCAATAGCGATGGTTACTGGACGCGCGGTAGCGACTATTACATTTGGCTCGACGACAAGAACAAGTTTCATTTCTATCCCTACGACATGAACGAAGCGTTCCTGGCTGGTCATGGCCCCGGCGGCGGACCTGGTGGTGGACGCGGAGGTCGTGGTGGCGGAATGGGCCCTGGTGGTCCTGGCTTTCCGGGTGGAGCTCCGGGAGACCCCGGCAGACCACCGCGCGAAGGCGAGGAAGGTCGGCCACGTGAAGGTCAACCCCGTGAAGGTCGTCCAGGCGAAGGCCGACCAAATGAAGGTCGACCACCAGAGGGCCAGCAAGCTCAGGAAGGTCCACGACGAGGTCAAGGTGGCGATAACCAAGGCCCAGGTGGCCAAGGTTTCGGAGGTCCCGGCGGCCCTGGTGGCTTCGGAGGCCCAGGTGGTTTTGGAGGTCCTGGAGGTCCTGGTTTTGGCGGACCTGGAGGCCCTGGTTTTGGCGGGCCCGGTGGTGGAGGCCCTGATCTCGATCCGCTAGCTGGATTGAACAACGATCGCTTCCCACTTCGAAGCAAAATCCTCGCAGTTCCTGAATTCAAAAAGCAGTATCTTGCCAACATCAAGACGCTAGGCGAAGAGATGAGCTGGAAGAACGTCGAGCCGTTTGTAACACAAATGCGAAAACTCATTGAGACTGAACTCAAGGAAGACACTCGCAAATTGTCTGGCTACGAAGAGTTTCTGAAGGCGACTTCATCTACCGGTGAGGGCGATGGGGAGACTTTGAAAAAATTCTTCGACACTCGAAGTGCTCGACTGAAGAAGGCTGCCGAGTAATAAAATCGACTCGATTGGGGCTCATAGCTCCCTCACACATACAGAGGCTACATTCGAACGGGTTTCGACTGGAATACTCCAGTTCAGGCCTTGCTGAATGTGGCCTCTGTCGTTTCGGCGATTGACAGAACGCCAGTTGCGGTGAGAATTTCCAGGAGTTCTGGCGAAAACAGCCAACCGCGGACCGCTTCCCACCTTGAAACGGTTGGCCAAAACTCCCATCTGCATTCTCATTTTCGAAGGTTTTCAACGTGACGGTCTGCGTACTGGCTTACTCTGGGGGTTTGGATACATCGTGCATGCTCGGCTGGTTGATCGAGCGAGGCTATGAAGTTCACGCTGTCTACGTCGATCTCGGACAACCCGGCGAAGATCGCCAGCAGATGAAGGACAAGGCCGTTAAGATCGGAGCCAAGAGCGTCCGAATGATCGACGCCCGCGAAGAGCTTTGTAGTGACTTTGCCTTTCCGTGCTTGATGTGGCAAGCCAAATACGAAGGCCCCTATCTGCTTGGAACCAGTATCGCTCGACCGCTGATCACTAAAAAGATCTTGGAAGTTGCTGACGAAGTGGGTGCCGAAGTTTACGCCCACGGCGCGACGGGCAAAGGCAACGATCAATGTCGTTTCCAGTTAGCCGCTGAAGCCCTTCGTCCAAGCATCCGCGTTTACGCTCCCTGGCGAACCAAAGAATGGCGAGATGACTTTCCTGGCCGCGCCGAGATGATCGCATATTGCGAAGCCCGAAACATTCCAGTTAAAGCGACCACGAAAAAGCCTTATTCGTCCGATGAAAACGCGCTACACATTAGCTATGAAGCCGGCGAATTAGAGAAGCTGGACATTTGTGGAGTAGACTTGGTGGACTTCACCATGACGGTCAGCCCTCAACAAGCTCCTGAAAAGCCCGAAGAGGTTACCATCTCCTTCGAAGCCGGTATCCCGATTGCCGTTAACGGCAAGAAGTGCTCGGCCTTGGAAGTCGTTTCACAACTCAACGATATCGGCGGACGCAACGGCGTAGGCCGAATCGACATCGTTGAGAATCGTTTCGTAGGGATGAAGAGCCGTGGAGTCTACGAAGCACCAGGCATGACACTACTCTACGAAGCCGCGCGTCACATCGAACAACTGACGCTCGACCGCGACTTGATTCACTTCCGCGACACCGTTTCACCGATGGTTGCCGAGATGGTCTATTACGGCTTTTGGTTCACCGCCAAGATGAATGCACTCAAGGCATTTATCAAGAAATCACACGAAGTGGTTACAGGCGAAGTAACCTTCAGACTGTACAAGGGCAACGCTCAAGTTCTTCGGCGCAGCAGCCCCAACAGCTTGTACGACGAAGGTATTGCCACCATGGAAGGCGGCGGAGCCTACAATCAAGACGACGCCGAAGGCTTCCTCCGAATCCAAGGCTTGCCTTACCGAGTCCAAGGCAAATCGCGAAACTTGGGGCAATAACTTTCAGCCACAGTCCGGAGGACGCCACATCTTTGCCGGTGTGCGTCAGCCACCGGAATGAAGAAAGCGAGATTCGTAAGCCCGGAGGGCGATACAAACTTGCTTAGCAATCAGCCCAATACCGATCATCGCTAAAGGGCGCTTCAGAGTTCATAAATACCGTAGTTAGCGAATGAAGATTTACACCGGAAGTAGCGTTCATCGTACGCGTTTCTCGAAAATTACAAGCAAATGATTTCCTTTTGGATTCTCGAAGAAAACAACATTAGTTGCGAAATCATCACCAGTTTGGATTTGATACTTCTTGGGTTGACCATCGATTCGGTAATTCACCCATTGAGATGATTTGGATGACGCCGATCTATCCACAGGCATAGACTCTATGTAGCCGCCGACGAATTTGTACGGCCCACTCTCGTCCCCAATCAATTCAACAAATTCCCATCCAATTGAATTCACCTTTGCCGCACTATTCTTTGTGACATAGGGAAAAGTGTCTCGTTTGAACATAGCCCTTGCAGCCACAGCGACAAAGAGCATTAACAAAAGCAGATGCCAAATTCGGAATCTTACTCGCACACTTCCCTCTTCAGATTTCTTTCGGTGGCTCTTGTGAATTTTCGTGGCTAGAAAAAAGACACTGTACTGAAGTAGCGAAGACCATTTTAGCCCTCACCGCTTATGGCTCGCATTACTCGCCACGCCTCTCTCCCGCGAATTGGGCCAAACTCTAAACGGTCAGCTTCAGCGCGCGGGAGAGTTCATCACTCGTGCATTCTTAGACTAACGAGCTTCTGAATCTATTGTGAACTTGCGAAGAATCACTCGATCACAATGCCTCGACGGCTGGTGTGCGTTTTTCCGTCGGGGAAGGTGACGCGAACTTCGATGAGCTGCGTTCCGTTGCTGACTGCAGTGGGTAATGCACCAGCCCAGATATGTGGCGTTAAGTGAGGCTTGGGGAGGTCTCGCCATTTGTGAGTGAGATCGAGCGCATCTTTGGCGATCTCCTCGACCAGCGCAGGATCAGCCATGGTTGTCGCTTGCATCGCTGTCCAAGCGGACTCACCCAAACGCATTTCACACTTGCACTTCTCGCAGCCATTGAAGACATTGGCAAGCACTTTAGTCTCAACTCTTTCAGACGACTTGATGCGCTCGGGAGCGTAAATGTTCATCTGGTATTCTTCGGGTCTTCCGGCGGCGTGGAGCTCTAAACTGTAGTTCGCACCGTCAAACTCCATGATCGAATATCCATTGGGGCCACCATCGCTCATCGTGGCATGCGGAATACCGCGTTCATCTTTGCGACCCGACCACCAACTTCCGCAAACGGTGACGTTGACGATGTGATGGTGCTTCTTGGCACCCATCCATCCGTCTTCCTGACCGATGTAGTAATGCTGCATGTTGTGCGTATGCGCCGACAATGAAATGGCCGCTGGACGCTTTTCGATCAAACGATACAAATCCTGACGATCCAAGACGTCGATCAGCGGAATGTGCATCATCAACACGACCAACTGGTCTTGGGGAATGCCTTCCAGATCTTTGCGAATGAAGGTCATCTGTTCGGGGCCAAGACCGCCGACATAGTTGGCTTTCTTACCATCTTTGGCTGCGACCCAGGTCACATCGTCCACCACGATGAAGTGTGCGGGGCCGTGGTCGAACGAATAGTACGATGGCCCATAGATTCGCTCGAAGGTTTCATCGCTCAGCTTGTCATCGGGAGCGTCGTAGTTTTGATCGTGGTTTCCAAGAACGTTGTACCAAGGCAATCCGATCAGAGCGATGGACTGATTGTGCGGCTCCATCACGCTCAAATCGTCAAACACGATGTCGCCGAGAGTTACACCAAAGGAGGCTTGATGAGCTTCTTGAGCAACAACCTGCTCAATGACGTCATGCGTCATATACTCGACTTCGGCAATGTCGCGAGGCTGAGTATCACCGAAGAACAACGCTCGGAACTTATCTGGCTCGGGACGCTCGTACAAAGCAAAATCCACGGATTCAGGAAGCGGGCCAGTTGGTGCAACACCAGGAAACTTAAATGAAGCAGGCGAGCCGGCGGGCTTGTGGATGTAATAGAACTGAGGCAGATTCTGCGCGTTCAAATGCGTCATGTAGTTGCGAGGCTTGATAACAAACAAAATGGTGTCGTCCGTGACCGTCAGCTCGTACTTGCCTTCTGCATCGGTCTTTACGATGTCGATTCCATTGCTCACGCGAACTCCCGGCAGACCTTTTTCACCCGCTTCGCGAGTCCGATTGCGATTCTTGTCGTCATAAACAACTCCCCGAGCAATGCTTTTCGGAACCACGGCAGTTAGCGCGCCGTTTGCTGGCGCGGCTGGCTTAGGTTGCACTTGTTGTGCTTGCAGTGCTTGAATCTGCGACAAACAAAAGACGACGAACATCAATGATAGAAGGCAGCTACTCTTCACGGTTTGCTCATTCTCGAAGGTGGGTACAAAAGGCAGGCGTTGAGCCCATTACTCTAATTGATGAAGCAAAGAATATCAGTCCTCAGCAAGGCAACCAAGGCTCGATCGCCAGATTTAACCAACTCATCATCTTCGGTTCTTCTGAGAGGGAATTCTGGCGAATTCCACTACGGGCAGGCAAAGGTTATCGTTGAAACAGAACTAGAGCGTATCCATCGGATCGATGTCGATGACAAACTGGACCTCTTTGGGCGGCTTGATATCGGCGATCGTTCGATGAATTAGCCGATTTAAGGGCTCGGGCGAGTCGGTCTGCAATAACGCATGAAAGCGGTAGTTCCCGCGCAGCTTTGCGAGCGGAGGCGGCGCCGGACCCAAAATCCGACACTCGATTTGTAGAGCTTGCCGAGTCGATTGCAGTCGCTTAACTAATGTCTCCGCAAATGCTTCGGTCTCTTGCATATCAGGGCCGCGGACAATGATTCGGGCTAGAAATCCATGCGGCGGATAGCCAAACTGAGCTCGCTTCCCCAACTCCTCAACGGCGAAGGTCGTATAGTCATGTCGGCTCGCAGCCATAATCGCGGGATGATCGGGCGAATAGGTCTGCACTAGAACTCGTCCAGCTCGATCGCCACGGCCAGTTCGACCGGCGACTTGCGTCACCAATTGAAAAGTCTTTTCGGCAGCTCGAAAATCGGGGAAGTGCAGGGCGGTGTCGGCGGTGATGACGCCGACCAGCAACACGTTCGGAAAGTCCAGGCCTTTGGCGATCATCTGCGTGCCAAGCAGGATCTGTGTCTTTCCATCACGGAACTCACCCAACACGCGCTCGTGACTTCCAGCCTTGCGCATGGTATCGCTGTCCATCCGCGCCACATGCACTCCAGGAAAGCGATGTTGAACTTCGACTTCTAATCGCTGAGTTCCTTGACCACTGTAGCGAATACTATCGAACTTACACTCCGGACAAACCGGCGGCGTTGGGATCGTATAGTCGCAGTAGTGGCAGCAGGCTTTGGATCCATCACGATGGTGCGTCAGCGGAAGGTCGCAGTGGGGACAGGCCACCACATAACCACACTTGGGGCACTGAATTGAAGTCGCGAAGCCGCGGCGGTTGAGCAGCAACATGACTTGCCCGCCCGCAGCAACGGTCTCTTTCATGGCCTCTTCAAGCGGCTTGGAAATCGAACCTTGATTGGGCGCCTGAGGCTGTTGACGCAAGTCGACGACCTGAACCTCAGGTAAAGGCCGATTGTGAATTCGTCGCGGTAGCTTAGCTAACTTGTACTTCCCGGTTTGAGCACGATTCCAACTCTCTAAGCTTGGCGTGGCACTGCCGAGCACTAGCGGAATCTGCTCCAAGAAAGATCGGTGGAGCGCCACATCTCTGGCGTGATAACGAGGCATCGTGTCCTGCTTGAAAGAGTTTTCATGCTCCTCGTCCAAAACAATCAACCCCAGTCGCGGAAGCGGCGCAAAGATGGCACTCCGCGGACCAATGACAATCGGCGTTTCGCCAGCGGCGATGCGTCGCCACTGATAATGACGTTCGACATCGCTCATGTGACTGTGCAAAATGGCGACTTGCCCAAAGCGATGCAAGAACCGCTGGTAGGTTTGCGGCGTCAGACTGATTTCAGGCACTAACACAATTGCTTGCCGACCAAACGATACCACTTCATGGATCGCTTGCATGTACACTTCAGTTTTTCCACTCCCGGTGATTCCATGCAACAGGATTGTGTGCTGTCGATGCGTCTCTAAAGCGTCGGTGATGAGCTTCAGAGCCTGGCGCTGATCAGCACTTAGAGCTAGCGGCATTGAGCTACCTGCGTGTCCAGTTCTCCCAGAGTGTTCGAAATAGGCTTCCTGCCTAGCTTCGATGTAGCCGTTCTTGCGAAGAGCATTAATGGGACCAGCCGAACAATCGGATAGCTTTTGCAACTGATCGAGAGTCAGACCTTCATTGATCAGCAGCAGTTGCCTGAGCACTTCTTGCTGTTTCGCAGAAAGCGTTTGCATCGCCGCATCCGTTGCTTTGCTCGTCGCAAAAAGGATAACGCGTTGCCTCACGCCAGCCGACGCGCGGACTCCAGCAGGAATAGCCGCTTCGAAGACCTGACCAAGCGGAGCCAAGTAATATCGGCTCATCCACTCCAGCAGCTCAAGAATCTTCGGAGTGCATAACGGGTCTTCATCGACCAACTCCGTTATCGGTTTGAATGCATCGGGAGACTGTGGAATCGTCTCAACTGCGATGCAATAGCCCAACATCTCGCGATTGCCTTTCCCCAGAGGCACCTTCACTCGCATGCCAATTCGCAGTTGTTCGGCCCACTGATCAGGAACTCGATAGGTTAGAGGGCCATGCGGTGGCTCAGCAAACACGATCTTCGCCGCTCGGCACTCGGCCTGCGAGTCGAGCTCCCAGGGAGGAGTGTCTTCAGCGAATAGTTCTTGTTGGCTCATGGAGAAACTTTTGCCGCTTCTGTCGAGATAAATAGAGGGCGGGCGTTATGCAGAAGCGAAGGGCCATTGTCAACATTTCGACTACTTTGGAAACGGCTTAACAACGCGTCCCCAGGTTTCGAACCCAAACGCGCGTTTAGCCAGCTTTTTCCGAGTATTTCAAGGATACAGCTTAGACTTCCCATGGAGCGATTGAAATCCTTAGAGGTGCCCTTTGCTGCGGCGTGTGCTACAATTACTCACAATGGCCTAGCAACGCCGACTAGGTCTTTCACTGTTTTCTGCGATCGATTGTACGACCTATGTCCCAACACGACCAAGCAACCAACTCTCCCGAGAGCGGTCTTCTGCTTCGTCCAGAAGACTGGCCTAATATTGATCACATCCAAACCGAAGATGGTGCGCCCGTGGATGGTGTCTTTAGTGAAAAGCAGATGCGTCTGCTGACCGGTACACTCTACGACTCTTGGAAAACCGACAAGTCCTTTGTGGCACTCGCAAACGTGGGACTGTTTTATGGAATCGACCTACCTCCGGTCGTCCCAGATGTCCTGTTGAGTGTTAACGTCCGCTTGCCGGAAAATCTATTCCCCAAGCTTCATCGTTCCTACTTTGTATGGAAATACGGCAAGCCACCAGAAGTGGCCATCGAAATTGTTTCCAACAAGGAGGGTGGTGAACTCTCTCGCAAGGTTGACCTGTACGGAGACGTTCGTGTTGCCAATTATGTGATCTACGATCCCGAAGAACGTCTCAGCAACCAGCCTCTGCGTCTTTACAGATTGCAAGGCAGTAAGATGGTCGAGGATGATCGACGCCCAATTCTATTCCCTGAGTTCGGCTTGGGCCTAGAACTATGGCACGGTCGTTTCGAAGAGACCGATTCACATTGGCTACGCTGGACGGATAGTAACGGCAAGACGATTCCAACCGGTGGCGAACGAGCCGATCAAGAAAAGCAACGTGCAGATGAACAGAAGCACCGTGCAGATGAAGAGAACCAACGCGCCAACGACGAAAAGCAACGTGCAGAATTGCTGCTTCGCGAGACAGAGCGTCTTTACCAACTGCTCAAAGACAAGGGCATTGATCCCAATAGTCTAACTTAGAATCAATTGGCACCTGCTTGGCATGACGAATCAACGAACGCGAATCGGAGTTTTGGGAGGCACCTTCGACCCGGTGCACCTAGGTCACCTGATGATTGCTGAGCAGGCTCGTGAGCACCTGAACCTCAGCGAAGTCCGTTGGATTCCCGCAGCGACAGCTCCACACGAACAGCTCAAGAACGCCTCCGATAGCACGCATCGACTGACCATGGTCCAGCTAGCCATATGCGGAAACAGTCACTTCGTTTGCGATGATCGTGAAGTTCGTCGAGGCGGTAAGTCCTACACGATCGATACGCTCCACGAGCTCAAGTCGCAATTCCCGAACGCAGATCTTGTCTTCTTGATGGGTGCCGACTCTCTGCGCGAGTTTTCCAAGTGGAGAACGCCCGGCGAGATCTGCAAAGCGGCTCAAGTCGTCGTCATTGCTCGTGGCGGCCAACCCGCGCCGGACCTATCTTCACTCAATGAATTCCTGCCCGAAGCCAAGTCAACGCAACAACTGAACGATGAGCACCTTTTGAACATGCCGCAGTTCGAAGTTAGCTCGTCAGATATCCGTCGCCGAGTCGCACTTGGCAAGTCGATACGGTACATGGTGCCCGCAGCCGTTGAAGCCTATATCCGCCAGCACAACTTGTATCGATCTTAGATGGCCATCGTTAACCCCAACGCCAGTTCGACTCGTGTGAGACCAGCAAACCCGTTTGCGACCCGTTATGTAGCGCCCGGGAAACTGCCTTGGATTGAATGCGGAGCTAGTTTCGACCAGCTTGTCGATCGGTTTCAGCAACTCGGCGGCCGCTGCCAAATTATCGGACCTCATGGAAGCGGCAAGTCCACACTGCTCGAGCACTTAATCCCCAAGCTTGGTCAAGTGTTTTACCGAGAAAATGCGAGCGAGCACTCCTCAGTCCATCACCCAGAAACGTCTTCCACATTGGCTGAAATACCGCGTGGCGATGCTCAAGCCGTCTGCTGGTTTTCCTTGCGAAGAGGCTATTACGTCATGAATTCGCTCAAGCGATTCTTGCAAACTCAGCCGTTTTGCGGAATACTCGTCGTCGACGGCGCTGAACAACTCGGCTGGTGGCAGCGGAGGCGGCTAGTTCGGTGGTCGCGACGTAACAACGCGAGATTACTCCTGACCGCGCATCGAGACTTAGGACTACCCGACCTTTGGCAAACCTCTGTTTCCACAAGTTTGGCTCAGCAAGTAGTCCAACAGGCCTACATGAACGCTCTCGGACACAAAGAGGTTCCCGATGTAATTGAAGAAACCCAGTGGGCGTTGCTTCTCAACAAACACAAGGGAAACTTGCGAGAGTGTCTAATGGAGCTTTACGATCTAGTTGAAACCACGCATCGAGAGGTTGAAGAAATTGGCAGTTAGAATCACCGTCGTTATCATCCAATCCGCTCAACGTGACGGGCGATTTACCGACCTAGAAGAGCAACTTTTAACCCGAGTCATGTTCGAAAATAACATGGATGCGGTTCTCGTTGGGCCGGTCGAACACATGGAAAGCGACGGGACCGATGCACTTTGCCTGAGCAAAATTCCTTCCGGCACTGTATTGCTAGGTTGGCTTTCAAACGCCGATGCAGCCGATCGTTTTCAACGTCTCGGCATGCCCTGGAGAATTGACGGGCAGGGCCAGGCGACTCAACTTCGTTATCGCCAGCTCACGCTAAACGAGTCTTCCGACAGCGTTTTTGCCGAGCTATCGAACATCCTCAAGAACATCAGTGTTCGCACTTTGCAGATTGCGGTACCCACTTCGCCCTTGAAATCCTCGGCGACCACAAGTCTGCCAAACGTCCCTCAAACTCCAGCCCCTTCACCCGTTCGCAGGTCTGAATCATCGTCGATTGAGATCCAACCCAAAGCCTCAGCCAGCCATTTCCCGGCAGATCGAGATGACTTGGATCAACTGGTTGACGACCTAGAAGCACTCGATCTCTAGGTTTGAGAATCGGATAGGCAATATCATGAACGACTCTGAAGAAACTCGACGATGGATTGCCTACGAGCTTCACGATCGTCTACTGCCGTGGATTCACGGCGCGAAGATGCAGCTTGCTAATCTGGAGACCACGCAGGGCAATGAACAACGGCTAGAGATTGCCAAGCATTGCTTGACGATTGCTGCAGAGGAAGGGCGAGCACTGATCTCGTTTCTTGAATCCGACCAAAGCGAACGCGTCGACTCATTAAGGCACTCGATCGAGCAATTCATCGAACTGACCCGGCCGTTAGCTTCCCAGCAAGGCCAACAACTCACGATCGTCGAGCCCTTGAATCTTCCCAATGCCACGCCGGCAGAACTATCATGGCCTCTGCTACGCATTGTCCAGCAGTCCGTCCTGAACGCTGTACAGCACGCTGGACCTTGCGAAATTAAGCTCAGCAGCCAAATCAAACCGACGGGGCACAATAAAGCAGAGTTTCATGTCTGCATTGAAGATACGGGAAATGGCTTTGATACCCAGGCAGAAGTTGAGAGCACGCATTTTGGGCTCTCAAGTATGAAACAAAGGGCGGAGTCGATTAATGCTCGCCTGCAAATCGACTCAGCCGTGGGACGCGGCACGCGTATCGAACTGACTCTACCCGAGAAGCCAACGCCTCTTAGTAAGGCGATCTCGTAGTAAATCGATGTCGTTGTGAACTAATGTCGTAGAGTTGTGGATCTACAGCCACTTACTCGTTGGGCTTTGGCGAGTTCATCTCTTTCAACGAACGCCCCAGTCGCTTTCGACCGGCTGTACCAGAGCCGTTTCCACCAGTACGAGCCACTGGCAATTGGTTGCTGGAATTCGAATTGGAATTCATTGATGGGCCGAGCAAACCGGCAACGCTTGGGTGGATTTCGTCAGCTGAAGCAGGTGTTCCCAACTGCTCAACAGCGTCGCTCACGCCAAGTAGCACAGACTGGCGAACTCCATCGCGGATCCACGTAAAAAAGTTGACTCCGTTCATATCACTCTCCCTTCGCATCATGCGATTGAGGTTCATTGAAAAATCGAAACCTTGCCCTAACTTGTACGCTACCGATCGGCGCAAAGTAAAGAGCGGATCGGATTAAGGACTCGCTAGTCTTCGAAGCCCTTCCGTCACTAAACCCGCGAGTTCAGCACCAACGAGTCCATCTCGTCGACAGGGCGCTTTAGAACGCCAGACACGATAAGCACTCCCAAGCTCGCCGCATTCGCCAGCCACATCGGGTCGTGGCTCATCGTAGCCCTAACCGTCAACACCGAAACGAATAGAAGCGAAACGAAGTACCACACTTGCGAAACCGAGCAACACTTATCTTTGGGCTGCATGTGCAGCAGAAGTGTCGCCCAAACAGCCAACCCCGGAGCGATAGCTCCCGAGTATTCTGCAGCCAATTCGATAACGTATTCCATGCTTTGAATCCTTCCAAGCCGGGTCAACTTTTTGCGGGCGAATCCTTTCACCCAACTAAGTAGATACCAACTTCCGGGACTCATGTCACCGCAGTTCACACAAGGCCCACTCGGAAACTTGAAACAAACTCAAGAAATTCGCTCAAGAATGCAAAAACAAAACCGAAAACAGTCATCGCTCACACCAAAAACAAAGAAAGCATGTGGATCAACACATGCTTTCTATAAAAACAGTTATGTAAACTGAACGAGTCGCTACTTGGTAAGATCCTGAAGCATCTGCTCCAAGTCAGTCCAGTGAACTCCAGTCTTCACCACTTTACCATCTTTATCTACCAAGAATGTCATCGGCAGCGTCAACAGTCCGTAGTTCATGGCCAGAGTGCTATCCAAACCACCTTTGTCGTTCAAGTGAATGAATGGAAAGGAGTTTTCCTTCAGGAACTGGCTCGCCTTTGCAGGCTCTTTGTCGAAGTTCACACCAACGACGCGAACCTTACTCTTAGCAAACTTTGCCTGCAGTTCTTTGATCGCTCGCATATCAGTCTTGCAGGTATCGCACCAAGTCGCCCAGAAATAATAGACGGTCGGTGCATCTTTCAATTCGCTTGACTTGAAGGCTCGACCATCCAACGTATTACCAGAGATCGCAAATGGCTTACCGACTAGATTCAAACGATTGAGGGCGCCAGCGGCCTTCTTGCCCGAATCAGTTGTCGGAAATGACTTACTGGCTTTGGTATACCATTGCTGAGCGTCTTTCACTTCGCCAGTGAACTCAGCGGCCAACGCTAACTGCAACATTGCCTCAGCCGAATCCGCCGACTCTGGATAGTTCTCTACAAACTTTCCTAAGCTTTCGAGGTAGGACTTATTCAGTTCTTCAGGTTTTGCATCGGGAGCAGTCATCTTCACGTTCTGCTCGGCAGTCATGGTTCTAAAGACTACATATGCAACGCGCTCTGGCGCAGCCTTGGCCTCTTGAAGCTTGCGAGTGAAGTCCTTCAAGCGATCGATTCCGCCTGCGTATTCTCCGACTTGAGCTGCAGCGCTAACTGTTTCGGCAAACTGTTCAATCCAAGTGGTTTGTTCTGCCGCCGTTTCGGACGACGAAACCAACTTTTCAATAACGTCGGCTCGCTTGGCATGCCAAGTCTCTTTATCAGATTCGGAGGCTAGCTTCTTATCGATCTCTTGAAGCTGAGTAACGAGTGCTTCAAGCGACTTGCTCATTCCGGAATTGGAATCTGCAGCTGCTGACATCGACCGACCATTGAACGATGCGTTAAAAAACACTCCCGACTCTTCGGTCGTGGTTTCATCGCCAATCAATCGCGGCAAACTGGCTAGTCGCCAAGTGCCATCGACTTGAATCATCGTCCCAACGATTAATTGCTTGGCTTCACCGTTGTCGGTGAATAGAGCAACAGCATTTTCATAAACGACGATATCCTTCGCGGACTTTTCAGTACCCGCTGGCACAACGCCAGGTTTGTCGGCACCGAAATTAGTCCATTGACTGGATTTAGTAACGGACTTTTGTTGAGCGACCCACTTGGAGAATTTCTCTTGAGCTGACTTCACTCGGGATCGCACTGAATCGCTCAGTGTATCGCCCAGCGACAGAGCCTTGAGTTCTTTTTCCGATAGCAAGAGTCGTTCGAATCGAGCCTGATCGTTATCAGCAATTGCTCGCACTAGCTCGGCTGAAACCTCTTCGGCACTAATGGACTTCCAACGATCGATGGTTCCATCTTCGTTTTCGTCGACACCCCAACGCATGCCTTCGGTGTTTAACCACCTGTATTCGTCGGCGGTACCGTTGAAGTTCGTGTCTGATTCGCGATAGACTTCGACTCCATTGCCAAAATAGCACCATCGATCAGGCTTTTTGTCACCGTTGGTATCAACAAACCAACGCAGGGGCTGGCCGCCTGGTCCCGTCAACCAAAACCCCTCACCGTCGGAACGTGTGATGGCTTCGATCGAGCACTTTTCGATATCGGCGGGTGCAACTTTGTCGTAGGTTACATCAGCTTGTCGGGGGCGGAACGAGAGCGCCTTAGGCAGTTTATCGTCGGCGAAAGCCCATCCAGCAGTGCTCAGCGCACTTGCTGCAACCAGGGCAAACATTCGTTTTCGTAACATCGAAATCATCCTGTCGAAAGTTAACGGTTTCACATTGCAGCCCAGACCAGGGCATTTGCTTAGCTGCAAGATACGCGATTGGTTGTAGCATTTTGAGCGAGCCGAGTGAACAGCTTTTTGCGTGAAAAAGAGGCAAAGAACGAGTGACTTTGGAGCAAATTCTGCTTGGCTGCGAATCAAAATCCAGTCCAGGCGGTGTTAACGATCGACAAGATTTCCACATAGTCAGCCAATTCCAAAGACCAACTGCGGCCGATTCTTGAGGGCTGCCAACCAGCTGCTTTCGCAAGAAGATTTGCGGGAAGCGATGAATTTGCGGACGGGGACGGCTCAAATAACTTGCGGGGACGGCTCAAGTTTGGCCTGAAAATGGACGATTCAATGGGCCTGCGTTAGTCGGAACAAACGACTTTGGCCTCTTGCGGCTCGGAAGAGTTGACAGGTTTGAACCATTGGCTACGATTTTCCGTCTAACTGGTCGGGCAGGGAACTGCGAGATCTGGTTAGCAGCCATCGAGCTGAGAAAGTTGAAAAACTGGATCAGCAAGACGGGCGCGTAGCTCAGTTGGTTAGAGCGCGTCGCTGATAACGACGAGGTCCCAGATTCGAGTTCTGGCGCGCCCACTGCAGATTGGTTTGAAGTGAGAAGGGTGAAGACTGAACGCTAGTTCAAGCACTTCATCCCTCTGACTTCAAACTTGGTTGGGGGTGTAGCTCAGTTGGTAGAGCACTTGGTTTGCATCCAAGGGGTCATCGGTTCAAGTCCGTTCACCTCCACTAACCGCAAAACGCTGTTTTTCCTTGGGTTTTAAAGAGTTTTTAAAAACTTCGGGAAATGGCCTTGCGGTCGAGGAAGAAATCGAGAAGATTTCGCCCTCTTGAATGACGGCTCACAAAGCCTGAGTTCAACAGCCGCCGAAAGTAGTTGAGAAAAAGTCACAAGTTGACGTTGACCGACTAAAACACGATGGCTAGAATGTTGAGCCCTTCGCAACGAAAGACGCGACAGGGCAAGCTGATCTTTGACAATTTGGTTGATTGGTAATTTAGGCATCTTACGCAGCACAACTTGGTGAGACAAGTTAGTGTTGCACACGACGCCGGTGAAACCGATCTGGAGCTCACGCAAGTGAGTGTAAGGGGAAGTTGAACCGATTTCGAAATAGAAAAGAGCGATTAAAAGAGCGAAAGTCAACATCGCAGTGATTGCGATGTATTTATCACATCGAAACCTCTCATAGCTTAGTTTTAACGCTTAGCTAGAGTTCAGGATTTCGGTGGTCAAGTTACTAAGGGCGTATGGGGGATGTCTTGGCATTAGAAGGCGATGAAGGGCGTGGAAGTCTGCGAAAAGCTTGGGGGAGTTGACAAACAAGTTGTGATCCCGAGATTCCCGAATTAGCGTATACTGAATACATAGGTATGCGTGGCCAACCCAGGGAACTGAAACATCTAAGTACCTGGTGGAAAAGAAAGAAAAATCGATTCCGTAAGTAGTGGCGAGCGAAAGCGGAATAGCCCAAACCATGAGGGTTTTCCTTCGTGGGGTTGTAGGGTCCTTCGCATGGGAGTTACAAAATTCAAGTTAGAGGAAGCGTCTGGATAAGGCGCGCCATAGAGGGTGACGGCCCCGTACTCGAAAACTTTGAATCTCCCGGAGGATACCTGAGTAGGTCGGTGCACGTGAAACCCCGACTGAATCTACGGGGACCATCCCGTAAGGCTAAATACTCTCTAATGACCGATAGTGAACTAAGTAGCGCGAGCGAAAGGTGGGAAGAACCCCGGCTAGGGGAGGACACTGAACCTGAAACCATAACGCTTACAAGCGGTCGGAGCACGATTTAACGTGTGACGGCGTGCCTTTTGCATAAAGATCCGGCGAGTTACCGTTCGTGGCCCGGTTAAGGCTCTAAGGGCCGAAGCCATAGGGAAACCAAGTCTGAATAGGGCGAATTTGTCGCGGGCGGTAGACGCGAAACCTAGTGATCTACCCATGAGCAGGTTGAAGCGCGGGTTAAACTGCGTGGAGGACCGAACCCACTTGGGTTGAAAACCGAGGGGATGACTTGTGGGGAGGAGTGAAAGTCTAATCAAACTGGGAGATAGCTCGTTCTCTCCGAAATATATTTAGGTATAGCCTCGAGCAACTATGTCATGGGGGTAGAGATACTGAATCGGATGGGGGCCCGTCTAGGGTACCTCACTGAACCAAACTCCGAATACCGTGACAACTATCTCGGGAGTCAGTCTACGGGGGATAAGCTCCGTGGTCGAGAGGGAAACAACCCAGATCGTCAGCTAAGGTCCCTAAACTATGTTCAGTCACTAAGGAAGTTGAATTTCTGTGACAGCCAGGATGTTGGCTTAGAAGCAGCCACCATTTAAAAAGTGCGTAACAGCTTACTGGTCGAGAAGTTCTGCGCCGATAATGAACGGGAGTAAACATAGTACCGAAGCTACGGACTCGAAAGAGTGGTAGGAGAGCGCTGTAGAGTAGATACATGCCATACCGTAAGGAGTGGTTTCGGACTCTACAGGTGATTATGCCGGAATGAGTAACGATAAAACAGGTGAGAATCCTGTTCGCCGAAAGCCTAAGGTTTCCTGGGGAAGGTAAATCCGCCCAGGGTTAGCCGGTGCCTTAGTCGAGGCCGAAAGGCGTAGACGATGGATAGCGGGTTAATATTCCTGCAGCCATGTGTGTGGAGCGATTGGAGGGACGGCATCCGAAAAGTATGCGGACGACTAGAAATGTCCGTTGCTTGGTTCTGAGAATGGGGGTTGGTAAATCCGCCCTAATAGTTTTCTTCGGAAAACTTTACAGGTTCAAGGTACCGAGCTAACAGCACTTAAGATCTGGATGATGCTGGAAGGATGTCCAAGAAAAGCTTCTAAGCTTCGAAGCACACGTGACCGTACTAAAACTGACACAGGTAGGTGAGACGAGTAGTCTAAGGCGCTCGGGAGAACGGTGATTAAGGAACTCTGCAAATTGGCCCCGTAAGTTCGCGATAAGGGGCGCCTCGAAAGAGGCCACAGAAAATCGGCACTAGCGACTGTTTATCAAAAACACAGGACGCTGCTAACACGTAAGTGGATGTATAGCGTCTGACGCCTGCCCGGTGCTGGTAGGTTAAGGAAGGCGGTTAGCTCCCTCGGGAGTGAAGCTGGCGACCGAAGCCCCAGTAAACGGCGGCCCTAACTATGAGGGTCCTAAGGTAGCGAAGTTCCTTGTCGGGTAAGTTCCGACCTGCATGAAAGGCGTAACGACTGGTGCACTGTCTCAATCACCGACCCGGTGAAATTGTAGTCGTGGTGAAGATGCCACGTACCCGCGGTTAGACGGAAAGACCCCATGAACCTTCACTGTAGGCTGATATTGGGTTGAGGTATCTCATGTGTAGAATAGCTGGGAGGCATTGATCCGGGCGCGCTAGCGTCCGGGGAGTCGTCGTTGAAATACCAGCCTTGGCATGCTTTAATTCTAACTCTGATTCCGTGAAACCGGACAGAGGACAGTGTCAGTTGGGCAGTTTGACTGGGGCGGTCTCCTCCTAAAGAGTAACGGAGGAGTACAAAGGTCCATTCAGCCTGGTCGGCAATCAGGCGTAGAGCGTAAAGGTATAAGTGGGCTTAACTGCGAGACAAATAAGTCGAGCAGATACGAAAGTAGGTCTTAGTGATCCGGTGATTCCGAATGGAAGGGTCATCGCTCATCAGATAAAAGGTACTCTGGGGATAACAGGCTTATCGCATCCGAGCGTCCACAGCGGCGATGCGGTTTGGCACCTCGATGTCGGCTCATCACATCCTGGGGGTGAAGAAGCTCCCAAGGGTTTGGCTGTTCGCCAATGAAAGTGGTACGTGAGCTGGGTTCAGACCGTCGTGAGACAGGTCGGTCCCTATCTGCCGTGGGCGTTCGAAACTTGAGGAGATTCAACTTTAGTACGAGAGGATTTGGTTGGACGTAGCTCTGGTGTACCAGTTGTCATGCTAATGGCACGGCTGGATAGCTAACTACGGAAAGGATAAACGCTGAAAGCATCTAAGCGTGAAGCCCGCTCCAAGATTAGGTTTCGTGTACTTTCGAGTACGAAGTCCCCTGATAGACTATCAGGTTGATAGGCCAGATGTGTAAGCACGGTAACGTGTTCAGCTAACTGGTACTAACGGACAAAAGCTTGACCACCGATATTTTGCACTTTAGCTCAATATTTCGATGGTCGTAACAGTTAAAGTTGGGTACAAATTTAACTGTCAAGATGTCTAAACACCAATCACCATTGTCATGGACCGGTTAACTCCGCCCGTGGCAAAAAAAAGACCAGTCAACAACAGGCTCCAGCAGGCGAATAGGCTGCTTGAGTCTCTCCGGTGACTATATCTGAAAGGTCATACCTGTTCCCATCTCGAACACAGTAGTCAAGCTTTCAGAGCCGATGATAGTTCCAAAAGTGCGAAAGTAGGTATTGCCGGTTTTTAAAAAGCCTCTGAGGAAACTCAGAGGCTTTTTTCGTTTTATAGTATGGGTGATCTACCTGTCTAGTTTCTGCTTCGCCAGACAGATACGTTGGACGTCTTCCGTCTCGCGTTGAAGTTCACGGTTGATTTCCAGTTCCACGATGAGGTTGCAAACGTTTCGCTCCTGTTTGAAGATTTGCGGGACATTCCATTGGCAACTCTTCCAGACAAATTCATTGACGAACTAAGCAGAGTCTCGGTCATTGCACCAGAATCAGTAGCGGACTCGGCAGTACGGTGTTTTTCAATCAGGTGGAGGCTGGCTCTTGGAGCCTGAGTCCCTGGCATCATGCCTGTCTACAGATCGCAGAATGCAATTCTATCGCCAGAATGTCGAGCATATTCGAACGCAACGGGTGAATGCCACTTAACCTGGAGTTTCGCCGGAGCCATCGATTCGGTCCAATGTGCTACTTAGTGAGCGTCGGAAATTGGGGGAACGAATTGATTCTGGACGCTATCTGTAGCAACCGCTTTGGTCCGTTTTTTCGGAGAGTTGAGTGTTTCTTAGAGAAAGTGGAGCTGGTTGACGCATCCTCTTCTGCGATAACCATTCACAGGATCATTGATGCACGGCCAAACTGGAACTCGTAAGCGCTGGTTTCAGTTTCGACTGCTGAGCATTTTATTGGCCATGACGGTCGTTACTTTTTGCGTGACGATCCCAATGAATCGTGCTCGACTTCAAAGACGAGTCGTAGAACTGGTTCAATCCCGCGGAGGCCAAGTCACGTTTGATTACGAATTGCGTGGGCTTAAACAACCCGATTGGCCTGTATGGCTCAGACAATTGCTCGGCGACGACTGCTTCCGAACCGCAATTAGCGTTTCGTTCCTAGATGAAGCGGACAACACCGCGCTGATTGACTCCGATCTGCAAGAGATTTCCAAGCTTTACTCCCTCAAGTATCTCTATCTGCGAAATTGTCGCTCGCTTTCTGGAGCCGGTATTTCAACGATTCAACGGCTAGAGCAATTGCGGGTGCTCGATCTGAGTAACACTGAAACAACTGACGATGCACTGCATGTATTGATGCGACTCACAAATTTGGAGAATCTTGATCTTTGCGAGACTCGGATCACCGATCAGGGCGTGAACGATTTGAAAAATTTGCTCAAACTGAAGACGCTTGTTCTAAACAAGACGGATGTTTCAGATGCTGGGTTGCGAGTTGTCTCTTCCATCTCATCGTTAGAAACGCTTCTTTTAGCGGACACATCGAATATCTCAGGTCGCGGAATCGCCCTGTTGGCCAAGTTGCAGAACCTTCAGTCCTTGGATTTGAATGACAACTCTCTTGCGAGACCGACTCCCGTGACAGATTCGGATGTCGTTCAACTAGCCGAACTACGGAAGCTGGCGTTTCTGGGGTTGAACGGTTCAAGGGTCACCGATAACGGTCTGAATTCCCTAGGTTCATTGACGCAACTTCGATCCGTTGAATTGAACAATACCCAGATTACGAACGACGGGCTCAGAAAGCTCTGTGAATCGGGAAGCCTTAGCGTTTTGCAACTCTCGAATACGCTTGTTTCGCATCAAGGACTCGAGCATCTCGAAAAACTGAACAAAATCAGCTTCCTAATCTTGGGTGGCCATCTCATTGGCGATGATTCGCTCGACCATCTCGCCAAATTAAACAGCCTCCGGGCCCTGGTTCTGCGCGACACGCAGATTACAGAAGCCGGATTGAGCAAATTGGCGACCATCTCGAGCTTAGAACAACTAGCGCTTAGCGGAAATCAGATCGGCGATGCCGGCTTGGAGCGGCTATTACCTCTGAAGTCACTAAGGAATTTGATCTTGGATAGAACCCAACTTTCGGATTCTGGCCTGGAATTGTTGGTTCAGTTCGAAAGCCTCAAGCACATTAACATTCACAAATGCAATGTTACTGAAGACGGCGTCCAGAAGTTCAAGACTGCACGGCCAGATGTGACTGTCGACCTGAATCCGATTCGAGACTAAAGATCTTCAGGTTGGTTATTCCGAAAGAAGGAAATCCCGTCGGAGACAGGAGCGACAGCGAAAAGTCGCTCCCGTTTCCAACGGGATTCTCTCGCTTTGGCCAAACTTACTTTCTTCGATTGCTCTTAATTCAGGCGCGAAGATGGCTAACTCAAGTTACTTAGCTGTCTAACTCTAGTCGCAATCGAATACATTTGGCTTATCACATCAACTGGCAACTTTGAAGGTACTTTCTTCGGATCTTCCTGCTCGTGCTAAATCCCACGTCTGGCGACGGTGGCTCACCCTCACTTCTTGAACTCGGTCGTTTGAGACTGTATTCTCTTTGCCGTCTCTGTTGTTTTTTGCTTTTTGGAGAGCTCAAAGTGCGTTCGCTTCGCTCGATTTGCTGCGTCTTGCTTACTTTTCTCTCAGCGGCGTGTCCCTCCTTCGCGCAGGAGGCAAGCAAAGATCGGCAGATCAAACCGGCGAGTGACTCCACAAAGGAAGTCGCCAAACAGGTCTGGGTTTGCGAGCTGAACTTAGAATCGGATTCTTCGACCAGACTATTCACACTGCCACAATTGTCCAGTGCTGGTTCGCTGTGTCTTTCGCCCGACCAAAAGCGATTCGCTTTCGATGGGTTGTACGAAGGCGAGACTCGTTTGGAAAAGACTCAGATCTTTATCTCGAATCTCGACGGAAGCGAATTACACGACCTTGGCCCAGGCGCTCTTCCCTCATGGGCACCTGATTCCAAATTGTTGTCAGTCAGCCGATACTCGGCGGGCGGAGTTTGGCTCATGAATCTTGACGGCGAGTTCACACACTGCGTTGCTCAGAACGGATGGGGAGGCAGGTGGTCGCCGGTCTCGAAAGAGCTTCTCTTTACTGGACCTAGTCCCAACGGCCAGGACTTCATCATCTACAACGTGGACGAAGATTCTTACCGCAATGTTTTCGGCACCAAAGGGCACCCCTATCAGCGACTGGTGTTCAATTCGGAATGGTCTTCCAAGGCCGATCGCATATTTTTCAAAGCGACTCGCAAGGATGGTACTTCAGAGATTAGCTCTGTTTCGGTGGCTGTTCCGCAAGATATTCGAGTCCACTTCCTGAGAAATAGCTACGCGAACATTGGTCTGCTGAGCGATGATGAGTTCATCGTGCCTTACGGTGCTAAGCAGTTTGGGACAGTGCAGCTCCATAGAATCAAGATTTCTGGAGCAGCCCCAGTTTCAGATGACTCGGGAAAACACATAGCCGGTCAATTCACAGATCGCAATTCCTTCGGATGTGCCATTTCCGCTGATCGCAAGAAGATCTACTACATTAGCGTTCCCAAGACTCCGTAGCCAAGCTGTTCTACAATCTGCGCGAGATGTCCTGGTGGTTAATCCACCGTCTGGTGACCGGTGGCTACGGCATCAAAAGCAACTTCTTTTTTCGAACTGCGCGAAAATATTCTTCTGGAGGTATCTAGTTAGATACCAAAGGAGATCGCCATGTCAGAAAATCAGTTCGTTAACACCATAACCTCTGATCCCCCTGCAAAACACTCGAAGACGAGCATGTTCTTTTCTTCTCTCGGTTCGCTTTCGTTCTTGATCTACTTCTTTGCTGTGCCGACGTTTGAGTCAATGCTCTACGACAATGCTGAAGTTGCTTCAGTCCCCGTGTTGGGGATCGTATTCTGGCTCTTGTACGCTGTAGCCTACCTGGTGATCACTGTTGCTGTGTTCGCAGTTGGATTTTCGATGTACTTCGCCGCATTCGTAACGGCCATTGTGCAAAAATCACACTGGTCGCTTCTGTTGGTAGTGTTCCTCGCCGGTGTCGTGCTGTTCCTGTTTGGGATTCCACAATTTCTCGCTTCATCTGACTTGTGGAAGGGCTACTGACTAAAAACATCCCATTGATTCAGTGAACAAAGCTCAGCGCCACTCAGCCTAGTGTCCTCGTATACCCAATTAGGCTATCATTGCGGGAACTTAACCCACCCCAGCGACATTCTGATTCGCGTGAGTATGACTGCAATCCTCGGCATCTCGGCGTTTTATCATGACTCTGCTGCAGCCTTGCTGGTGGATGGTGAGATCGTTGCCGCCGCGCAGGAGGAGAGGTTTTCTCGGATCAAACATGACCCAAGCTTTCCTAATCGATCGATTGAGTACTGCCTCCAACATGCAAAGCTCTCGACGAAAGACTTGGACTTTGTTTGCTTCAGCGAAAAGCCACTTCGCAAGTTTGAAAGACTCCTGGAAACATATCTCGCGTTCGCTCCCTCTGGCTATCGATCTTTCCGACTGGCAATACCGACGTGGCTGAAGCAAAAGCTGCATGTCCCCAAAGTGATTCGACAGGCATTGCCCGGTTGCCATCATCGCCCTGTGTTTATCGATCACCACCAATCTCACGCCGCCAGCGCATTTTTCCCCTCGCCGTTTGAAGAAGCCGCCATTCTTACGATCGACGGTGTGGGCGAATGGTCGACCACTTGCATGGGAATTGGGAAAGGAAACACGATTCATTTATTTAAGGAACTGCGTTTCCCGCACTCGTTGGGATTACTCTATTCAGCCTTCACCTACTACGCTGGCTTTCGCGTCAACAGTGGAGAGTACAAACTGATGGGCTTGGCTCCTTACGGCGAGCCCCGGTTTTGCGATTTAATTCTGAAGCACTTAGTTGAGGTGAAGAGCGACGGTTCGATCCGACTGGATATGTCCTACTTCAACTATTGCCAGGGCCTAACGATGACCAGCGAAAAGTTTCACAAGCTTTTTGGTGGCAAGCCGCGAACACCTGACTCGCCAATCTCCCAACGAGACATGGATCTGGCCGCATCGATTCAAAAGGTAACCGAGGAGATCTGCCTCCAGATGGCTCGGACCGCTCATAAGCTTTATCCCTCAAAGAACTTAGTCATGGCGGGTGGCGTTGCCTTGAACTGTGTAAGCAATGGACGGATTCTTCGTGAAGGCCCCTTTGATCAAATTTGGATACAACCCGCAGCCGGCGATGCCGGCGGCGCGTTGGGTGCGGCAAGTTTTGTCTGGCATCAGTTGCTGGAAAGGCCCAGAGTTCTTCAGAGTCCTGATGGTCAAGCTGGTTCGTTGCTGGGTCCAGCGTTCGACGATTCACAAATCGCCGAAACTCTCAAGTCTCAATCGGCAGAGTTCATCAAGTGCGACTCCGACGAAGAATTATGCGAGCGAATTGCCAAACTACTTTCCGAGCAAATGGTAGTTGGATGGTTTCAAGGCCGGATGGAGTTTGGACCCCGAGCACTTGGAGCGAGAAGCATTTTGGGAGATGCGAGAAATCCCAAGATGCAGTCCGTCATGAATCTCAAGATTAAGTTCCGCGAGTCCTTCCGCCCCTTTGCACCGATCGTCCTTAAAGAGAAGGCCAGTCGCTACTTTCAGTGGAACGATAAGCATGAGAGTCCCTACATGTTGATGGTGGCTCCTGTTCGCAACGAGCTTCGACACGAACCCGATCGCGAGCAACCCTTGCGAGGACTCGACAAACTCAATCAGAATCGATCTACACTGCCAGCCGTAACGCATGTGGACTTCTCCAGCCGGCTTCAAACGGTGGACCAATTTCGCAATCCGCTATTACACCAATTATTGGTCAGCTTTGACAAGCTGACCGAATGCCCCGTCTTGATCAACACTAGCTTCAATGTTCGTGGCGAACCGATTGTTTGCACTCCAGAACAGGCTTATCAGTGTTTTATGGCAACCGATATCGACGTTCTAGCAATTGGTAGGTTCATTTTGCTAAAATCGGAGCAGAGCTCCTCATCAAGTTCCCAACTACGAGAACAGTATCTCGGTCGATTTCAACTGGACTAGCAACCCATGGCAATATTCGATTCGCCAAAATCAGTTAGCCCAAAGCAATTGCGCCAGTTCGGTTGCATCTGTATGTTCCTATTGCCAGCGATAACGTGGTATTGGAACGGCAAAGTTTCTCATATTCTAATGTCTGCAGTTCTCGGTGCAGTGATTATGGGACTGGCTTGGTATCGACCTCGCCTAGTCTCGCCAATTTTCTGGGCACTCATGCTCCTAGCAACTCCGATTGGCCTCGTTGTCGGCGAGCTTGCCATGTTGAGCCTCTACTTATTGGTCTTTTGTCCTATGGCACTAATTTTCCGATTGCGAAAACGCGACGCTTTGGGAATAAGCGCGAGTTCTCGCCAGACCTATTGGTCCGAAAAGAGCGAGCCGACATCGTCGGAGAGCTATTACCGACTCTATTGAATTTGGATAAGCCTGATTGGGCCCCTTTTCGCTGAAGCTACTCGCATGAATAAGCCGGATACCAAGTCGAAAAGTGATTTTGAAGCAGCAGGAAAACGTCCAGCAAACTCTCTCCCTCGAGAATTTGTTCAGTTCGTTGTTGAAAACAAGAAATGGTGGCTGATTCCAATTCTCGTTTCACTGGCAGCTATTGGTATTTTGATTTTTTTAAGTTCGACCGGAGCCGCTCCGTTCATCTACACTCTTTTTTGAGCTGCCCATGATGGCCAAAGCGAATAGACGAAAGTCTCGAGATTCAGAACCCACCAAGCCTCAGGCGACTTCGATTCCTACTTATCGAAAGATCCTCTATTCAGCGATCATCGTTTTGGGGTTCTTTGGATGTTTGGAAATTGGCCTGCGAGTCTTGAATCTGGGCAGTCCACCAGTCCTTGGAAAATTGCGATTCGGATACGACACAGGAATTCCAGTCTTTGATTCCGATGGCATTGAAACGGAAGGTGTGATTTATCAGGACATGCCATTGTTTGAAGCCGATGTGGAACTCTTCTGGAAGCCAATTCCGAATACGCCTTTTACTGGTCCGCGGGGATTTCGCAATCCAGAGCCTAACGATGAAGCTTCTTCAGAAAATCTAAGGATTTTGGTACTCGGGGATTCGTGTAGCTTCCTTGGGAAAGCCCCCTATCCCAGCCAACTTCCATCCATCATTGAAAAGCAAACCGGTAGACGCTGCGATCTGTTCAACGCTAGTTGCCCCGGTTACTCCAGCCAACAAGGCCTGTTAAGGCTAGAGCAGTGCTTAACGCTAAAGCCCCACTTCATCGTTGTGTATTTCGGCTGGAACGATCACTGGCTCTCGCTAAACGGATGCACTGATCGCGAACTGATCGAACGCAGGAACGTAACTCAGGCTGCTAACACGATCCTAAGTCAATTTCGCATCTACTGGCTCGTACACTCGCTCGTTCGACGTCAGGATAAAAGCATCGATCCTGACGAGGCACCCATGCGAGTCCCCATTGGTGATTACGAAGCGAACCTAAGTTCGATTTGCAACAAAGCTCAACAACACGATTGCCAGGTGATTTTAGTTACAGCTCCCTCAGGCTTCGAATCGACGATGCCGGCGTGGGCAACAGACTTCTTTGGTCAATACTATCGCATGACGCCGCAACAAGTAATGGACATTCCCAAGACACACGCCTCGTTTAACGACGTCACACGAAGTCTGACCGCGACGAACCCAGTATGCTCGCTTTGTGATCTTGAGAAAGCGTTCCAGCATGATCCAAGCTTATTTCGCAATGACAATATTCATCTCACCGAGCCTGGCCATATCAAAGCATCTGAATTGGTTGCATCTACGATTATTGGGGTCCTCCAGAATAAAACGATCAGCTCTATCGAGCCCAAGACCAATTGAGTTACTTTGCATTTTGTTTTTCGACAAAGCCGCGTTCATCATCCCATACGAGAATCAGCTTCCCTGCAGTCTCGCTGACGCTGTTCCATTCCTGCTCGCGATACTTCTTCTGCAGCATCGAAATTGCTTGCTCACGGATTGCATCGATTGCTTGCGGTCGACTGTATTCCTTGTCCAAAAGTTGTACCTTTTGACTTTCACAAAGTACTTCGGCCGCTTGGATGGGATTGAGCGTTGGTTTGAGAGGACGTTCGCGCAAAACGCAACTTTGCTTGACAAATTCGAGATGACTAGCTGCTATTTCAGGAGTTCCACTGCCTCCCGTGGACCGATGATACTTGAATGGAATGCCTGCAACTAAAACAACTGGATTCAGCGGCCACTCCTTTTCGACTTCGCCATCGACGGAAGCTGAGAAATTTCTTGGTACTGGAAATTTGGCGGTAGGATCAACAGGTTCAAAAAGCACACGCAAAATGGTGAAGACGTGCTCTTCTTCTCCGAACGAACTCAGATCACCTCCTCCAAGCATTTTGAGATGTTCCTCAATTGCTGCAACTGCCTGTTGTTTCCCTAATCTATGAAGTGCATTGACCGCTCGAATAATTGGTTCGGGCTGATAGGAATGCTCGTGCTTACCCGCTTCATTGAGGAGAAATTGGATTCGGTCGATCTTTGGATTTGCCGGTATCTCAAGCGTTTCCTGGTCAAGCTGGAGTAACGCATCTTCGGAACTCCAGCGAACCTTCAGGCGTTCACCAACCACCTCTTGAGTCCCCACTGCCACGAAAACTCGATGAACTTGAGCCTTCGTTAAGTCGCGATCAAACTCACGAATATCGAAAGTTAAACTGAATTTGCCGTTGAGTTCGGTCTTGGTGCAATCGTGTTCGATAAAATCGTAGTCGCTCCACTTGCTTGTCGCGCCCTGGGAGAACTCTTTGCGTTCGATTCCAACCGTAAGCGGCTGCTTCCAGGAAATTACCTTTCCAGTTTCTGGATTGTAGAGTTCTCCAACTATCTTGCAGTTGTTACCAAGTTGATCGATCTCCGGCGTGGACAAACGCACTTTGAGTCTCTGTTGGATGCTGCGAGCCGGCAACTCAACTGGATTCGCCTCACGACCACCTTCCTCCTCGTACCAAGTTCCATCTCCATCTCTTCCACCACGGGCGTATCCACCTTCAAATTGCGCTAACAAACAACTGCTCGAGCAAAGCAACAGCAGTAGCGTTGTAGAAATCTTAAGAGCGACAGATTTGTTCATTATTCAACCTCTTCGCTAGTCATATCGGCTCTTTTCAATAGTTCCTCGGCGATTTCGCGGATGAAGTAAACTCGGTGAACCCGCAACTCTTCTAACTTAGCGCGAGCCACTTTGGGATTAACCATCATCGCTAATCGACCAAGCTCTGCGATATTCGTATTCCCAAATTTCAGGCCTTCGATGGCTTCAGCAACCGCCTGTTCTAGACCTTCGAAAACCTGGGCTTCCACTGACTTGAGATTGCCGCCAGCAGCAGTTAGCAATTTAACCAGCATGTGCGGAACGAACTTATTGCCGGCTCGACAGCCTTCGACCAACTGCACCAGCAGCTTTTCATTCTTTTCAATACGATAAAGTGCTAAGCCAACAGCCGATTCAAAGTCAAAATCATGGTATCTCGTATCCCAATCAAGCTGTCGTTTTTCGGTGACCCACTCGCGTTTATTGGAATCCAAGATCTTCCGCAAGTCAGAGCCAAGAGGCTTTGCTATCTCGCCAGCTAGACCAACAGCTTCAATTGCATCGATTTGTTCCCATCGTTCAGGCGAGTACAGTTGCTGCTTCAAAAATACCATGGATTGCGAGTTGTAAAGCTTGAGTTTACCGATCACTTTGGCTTTACAACGACTATCGACGTTGGGATTAGCGAGTAAAGCAGACATGGCTGCTTCACGATCGTTGGCCAAAGCAATCCAAGCTTCGGACAAGAATTCTTTGTAGCGATGCTTCGGATTGAGCAGGAGCTTGCCGATGGGATCTTGCATTGCCGGCATCGAAAAACTGTTGTCATTTGCGATTCTTCGAGCGATTTCTTCTGTACTCAAAAGTTCCTGATTGTGAAGCGTGACGATCAGATCTTTCTGCGCTTCGGTGGGACTCTTCAAGAGCTGAAGAAAGGCTTCTGCAAGACACCTACGATTTGGCGATTCAGAATTTCGCAATCTAGATTCTAACTCTTCTAAAATATCTCCGTCTCGCCGGAGTCGATGAATTAACCGCCTTGCGTACCTATCCACTAGCTTGCCGTTTGAGAGCTTCGTCAACTGCAAGAACAGGATGTTATAGTCTTCGTTTCGATCGCTCCAAGAAACCCAAGATTCCGAATCCAAATACTTCACAATTTGATCAAAGTCGCGAGTTACTGACCAAATTGCATTGATCAGTTCGGGTCGTGGATCGACAAGGTTACCAGTCAACTCATCTTCTACCGGTGGATTTGCATTGAGCTCAACCAGCTTGCGCGCTATCGCCGGAGCAGCTCGTCGAGCCTTTGTTCCCAGTTGCGAAATCGATCTAGCAGCTGACTCGACGATGCTCAGATTGTCACTGTCAAGCAGTTCAATCAGTTCATCCAGCGATTCAATACTCGGTTCGCCGATAAAAGCAGAAACGACGCTTAGTGGTTCTTCATGACCCCATGGACTACGACTACCCAATCGAAATGATGACTCTTGTGGATTGGCTCGAATAATCGCCGGAATTGCTTCTCGTGCCAACGAGCCCAGTCTAGCCAATACAAAGGCGTAGGAATCCTTGAGCTCCTCTCGTTCCAGTCCCGATACAAGTGCCTGGACAAGCTCGGGGGACGGATTGGCAATTTTTAACGAAACGAAGTCCGCAGCCGCGATAGCAACTGCCAGCTCTGGATCTGCAATCAAGCGCTTTAGCTCGGCCATGGATTCGACCGATCCATCTAATGCCTGAATCGCAGCATATCGAACGCGTGGATCAGAATCACGACTTAATTCCAACGCAATACCAAGCGGTAGTGACTTAAGTCGAGCCAGCGTGAAAGCTGCGGCTGACTTAGATACCAAGCGACTTTGATTCAACTCCTTCAGCAGAGGTTGAACGGACTGCTCGCCGATTTTTATCAGCCCCTCAATTGCCACTTGGCGATAGGCGTGTTCGTCATGTCCCAGTTGCTTGATGTATACGGTTATCACACGCTGCTGTAGTTCTGGACCTGTGAGCTTCACCTGTGATAGCCGACGGAGTGCCGACCAACTGATAAGAGCCTGCGATCCCTCTGCTAAATCACAAAGCTCGGGAGTCAACACCAGAACCTGCTGAGACGTCAAATTGTGTATGCACTCGTCGACGTCTCGAACGGACTCAGACTTCAGCTCCGATCGAATCGCATCGATAGTATCGTCCGCGATAGCTGGATGAGAAAGACTCACCATCAATAACATCAACACCAAGGGAACTACGCGCGGCGCTACCGATAAATGCTGAAGGACTCGAACCGATTTGCTTGTGCTACAATGTTCCACGAGTGCAACCTCCAGGCGTTGGAATTCTCACCAACCATTTTACCATGTCGGACTCAGAAACAAATCACTTGAGTCGACTTCGTTCTGCGAAAGTTACTGTGCTCAACGAAGCTTCGTAACGAGGTTGCTAGACCCGCAAAGAAAGTTCAAACAAATGCTTAGAAATGTCCTCGCAGTTTTGGCCGCATTTTTCGTTGGCGGATTATGCGTGTTCGCCGTGGAGATGATGGGGCATCAAGTTTATCGTTTGCCCGAAGGTGTAGATCCCAACGACATGAAACAAATTGCCGAGTACATCAAGACGGCTCCACTGGGATCGATCCTGTTTGTTCTATTGGCTCAATCGACGGGATCATTTGTTGGTGGAGTTGTCACGGGACTGATCTCGCGAGTGAACAAGACGACAACGGCAATTTTCTATGGCGTGTTAGGCTTGATTATGGCTGGTCTTAATCTAGCTTTAATTCCGCATCCACTTTGGTTTGTCGTTCTTTCGATCTTGCTGCCAATCCCGTTAGCCGTTCTGGGATCACGCTTGGGTTCAAAGTTTGTTTCAAGCGAGCCCACTACGAGTGCTGAAGTTGCTGAAGGTCACTAACTTAGACCTTCAGACTGCAAGCAGACTCGGCATAAAACTTTCTACTTCACCACTTTCTTCGTGAGTCGCTTGTCGATCCCATTGAGATCATCGAACACCCAACCACTTGCGATTACTGCATCAATTGAGCTTGGCGATATACTTGAGCTTTGTGAGTTGTTCGCGGAACTAGTTCGTGCCGAGCTAGCTGCATCAGGTGTGTAGAACATAGGCTCGATGCCGCGTCGATTAGTCCCCTCGGTTGCTGCTGCCCAAAAGTAAACGGAGTTACCCAAAACTGTCAGCAGGTAGGGCGAATCAGCGTATCTGACGGTGGTTCCCTGGATAGGCACTGTTCCTCCAGCGGTACCATTGGATTGGAAGAGCTTGCGAACGGGTTTATTGGACTCGATTGTCAAGGCGGTGAAGTAAAGCCGACCGTTGGCGCCTACTAAGTCGGTGGGGTCCGATGAGAAAATGCCATCGGCGATGTTCTTGACGATCTTTGTTCCGGCGTTGGTGCCATCGCTAAGCCAAAGCTCTCGCCCCACACCAGGGGACATGGCGGTGAAGAGGATCGTTCCGCTGACAACAGTCAAATTCTTTGGAAATGAGTCTTTGGGCTGCCTGTTTTCCTGCGGATAGATGTCCTTAACCATAGAGGTTCCCGCTTCGGTACCGTCGCTCTTCCAGAGTTCCATACCATCAATCGTCCCACTAAGCGAGGCGGCAAAGTAAAGCACCCCGTTATTGTTGACCATCGGCGTAGGATCGACGCGAAGCTGGCCTTTGATCAACTGCGTTCCAGCCACTGTGCCATTGGTACGATAGAGCCCCCGGGTTGTATCCTCCCAAGATGTGTAATACAGAAAGTTGTCCTTTGCGATCATCTGACGAACGTTATGCGTATCATTGACTAGCGATGTAGTCGCTGTCGTACCGTCGGTTTTCCAAATCTGACGAGTCCCATTCGCGATTGTCTCGACAAAGTAGAGTCGTGTGCCAAGTGTTGTGAATTGACTTAGATAATTAAAGTTGATGGTGGGCGCAAGTCTTAGCGTGCTGGCCGAAGTTCCAATGCTTCTCCATAGCTGATAGTGTGCTGCGCCCGAAGAACTGTCCTGCTCTCGAACCGTGAAGTACAGCGAATCTCCAACCGCTTGCATATTCGCAATACTGGTAACGCTGCCGGCCTTCGAGATTGACTTAACGAATGTCGTTGTAGCAATGGTGCCGGTCGTTTTCCAAAGCTCGGCTGCATAGCCAAGTCCACGACGAGTAAAATAGATCGTGCTTCCAACAGCTTGGATATTGTCGACGATCGTGTCTTGTGTGGTTAACTTCGTCAGTGTGTCGGTCGTTGGATTGTGCTTGTAGAGATGTGATTCCGAGCCATCAAAGGCACTGAAGTAGGCTTCACCCTCACGAACCTGGTACTTCTTGCCTTCTTCGGAATCTCCATTGCCAACCCAAATGTCCTCTCGAAGTGATGCAACTCCGGCTGCGTTAACTTGCCAGTGCTCTCTGCCATTGATGCCGTCGTCGGCAGAAAAGCTCAGCCGATCATTGATCACAGTGAGCGCGCTTGGACTGGAAGAGGCCTGACCTAGCCGGATATCCTTGACGATCTTTGTACCGCTCGCCGTACCATTGCTAGTGTAGAGTTCGGTACCAGCAAGCGTCGTACCCGCGAAGTAAAGCTTGCCGTTGAAGTTGGTTAACTCATGCGGATTGTTGATGGGACTTGCCGGATTCGGCCCCTGAACAGCCACAGTACCTACATATATCCCATTGGTCTTCCATAACCGACCAACGCCTTCACTGTTCTTTGCAGCGAAATAGAGCGTTTGTCCGACTGCGGTCAATTCAGTGGGATTCGAGGATGCAGCTCCACCTAGAACGTCCCTCACCATAAGAACGTCATTGAAGACATTGGGGTCGAAACGATAGAGTTCGCGTCCGGTAGCGAATGTCTGAGCCGTGAAGTAAAGATTGTCACCAACCGCCGTAAGTTGCTGAGGATTCGATGAGTTCAAACCGCTTCCAGTGGTGGCAATATCTTTAAGCAAGGCGGTACCGTTGGTCGTACCATCGCTGCTCCAGATCTCTCGTCCACTTAGCGCATTGGTTGCGGCAAAGTAGAGCTTGTTTCCGGCGACAGTCAATTCGCTGGGATTGGAGTGTCCCGTTCCAAATTGGATATCGCGAACGATCTTCGTACCTGCGGGTGTTCCATCGGTCGTCCAAAGCTCGCGGCCCTTGAGTCCATCATCGGCAGTGAAGTAGAGCTTGCCATTGAAGAGCGTCAAATCTGCAGGATTGGAACCGACACCTGCAGCTTCGGCGATGTTATGCACCATCTTAGTTCCCGCATCTGTGCCATCTGTCTTCCATAGCTCGCGACCGCTGCCCGGTGAGTCTGCAGTGAAGTACATCGTCGAACCCACGACTGTGAACTCTTTCGGGTCCGAGCCTTGCGAACCAGGCATGATCTCGACGAAAGGCGTAACGTCACCAAGGTTGACTCGCCACACTTCGCGGCCACCACCAGTGACCAGACTGGAAGTACCATTAGCAGAGAAGTAAACGAAATTGCCAAACGCGGTGAGCTCCTTCGGCGAAGACCAAGTCAGCGGATTGATATCGACTTCCTTGAAGATTGGAATGAAGCCTGGATTATTCGGACTGTCGACACGGATGATCAATTCTTGTCCAATAGATTTCTGGCTGGGTCCGGCACTCGCTTGAGCAACCATGTACTCCGAGCCCCCGACCTTGAAGAACTCAACGGGGTCGGAACTATTTGGCACGACATTAATGTCTATGACATCCATGGCCATTAGGTCTCGTTTTTCCAGCGACTCAAGCTTGAGAGCGCGTCGCAAAAGATTCCGGTCTCTCTTTGAATCTGCCTTCTTTGGTTCGGTTGCATTCTCAGCGGAAAAAAGCCTCTTCAGAATCATGTTCGTACCTTGGACGCAATGGAGCTAGAGCTTGGATGTGTGAATTGAGAAATCCGCACTAAAACGGTGGGGATTGTGGCCTATTCACCCAATCGCAAACGGACATTAAAAGCGGCCAAACTTTTCGTGAAGTAGTTGGTAGTTGCCGAATTCTTAGGGACTGGATTGGTGCAAGGTGATGCTCGGACTTAGGCGGTTAGTTAGCCATTAGCATTTGGAGCACACCGCCACTGAAGATTTACTAATTCATTGCAGTTCAGCAACAACCATCGTCTAAAACACAGTGATTGCCCCGCAATCTACCCCGTTTCGACCCTATAAATCATTGCGAAAAACTAATTCGACCCGTTGCGCGTCTTGGAGTGTTGCTAACCATGTCTCTCCAATGCGTTTGCTGAACTTAAAGCGGAGATGACAGCCATTGACTCGCTTCGTCTCTTGTTATGTTCTATAAATCATGCCCGCTCCACCTGACTGTAATCGTTCTACTTGCTCTTACATTGGGATGTAAAGACTCTCTACCGCCTGTTGAAAGAAAGACAGACAGTTCAAACTCAAACTCATTGCCAACATCTCAATTTGTTGGCAGTGAAGCCTGCAAACGTTGCCACCAAGTGTTGTGCGACAAGTACGCTGGGCATCCTATGTCCTATTCGACTCGCGAAGTTGCCTCAGACAATTGGCGAAGCGATGTAAAGAACTTACCGGCTCGAGTTTCCGGAGCGAATCGGCTCCTTACAGCACAAGTAGTGGAGGAACAGATGGTTCACTCCGAATTGATGTTTGATGGGTCGGGAGCATTGATCTACGAACAGCCGCACGCGATGAAGTTTGTGGTTGGCTCTGGAGCAAGGGCACGAGCCTATCTCGAAGAGAGAGACGGCCAACTATTCATGTCCCCATTGAACTGGTATCGCAAGACTGAGTCGTGGAGTTTGGCTCCAGGTTATCGGGCCGATGATGTGAGGCGGTTTGATCGTCGTGCCAACGAAGATTGTTTGAGCTGCCATACGGGACGCGTTGAACCGACTACGGATGTCGACGGCTCAAGTCACTTAGCAATCGTTGAAGCTTCGATCGGTTGCGAGCGCTGCCATGGAGCAGGATCGAACCACATCGATTATCACGATGCAAAACTCGTCGGATTCAAAGTCGATCCTATTCAGAATCTTGCAAAATTCACACCAGCCGAACGAGACGCGGTTTGCTACCAGTGCCATCTTTCAGCAAGCGCACGAGTCCCATTACCAGGGAAGCACGCGTGGGATTTTCAGCCCGGCATGAAACTGTCGGAAGTCTGGGCCATCTTGGACTACGGAACAGAAGTTTCAAACGGTCAACGCACACGCAGCGTCAATCACGTTCAGCAGATGCGTGACAGTCGTTGCTTTAAACAGAGTGCCGATCGAATGTCCTGCACAACCTGCCACGATCCTCATCAAATCCCTCAAGCTCAAACGCAAGTCGAGTACTACCGCGAGAAGTGCATCAATTGCCACAAGCTGTCGGACTGCACTGAATCCGGCGACCTTCGAACTCAGGCTCAAGATGATTGTATTAAGTGTCACATGCCGAGGCTTGACTCAAGCAATATGACCCACGTGGCACAAACCGACCATCGGATTCTTCGCAACAAGTTGAACACCGATTCTCCAGTCGAAAACACTCTCCAATACTTCGCCGAAACTGCTACCGAATTCAGTTCACAGCAACGTCAGCGTGGCTTGGCATTGGGAACCTATATCCACTGCACCAAGAAGGGAATTGCCATTCCCGATGGACTAAAGGAGTTCATGCGGAAGTCGCTCGAGAATTTTCCCACGGATGCCTTGCTGCTCAACGCACTTGGGTCGATCTCGTTGCAGAAGCAAGATCTTGCCTCTGCAAGGAAATTTTACAATCAAGCAGTGCAGGCAGATGAAGGCAACGAAGCAGCCTTAGATGGGCAACTCGAGGTTGCTTACATGCAAGCGGATTGGGCGATCTGTGTTCAAGCAGCTTCCAAGCTTATCCAGATCGATCCAACAAACGTCCGCGCACATGCCTATCGTGGTGACGCCTCCGCAAGACTTGGAAAGATCGCCGAAGGAATTCAGGACCTGGAAGTCGCCGTTAAGCTCAACCCTGGAGAACCCATGTTTCGTCAATGGCTGATTGAAAAGTATACTCAGCTCGGGAAGAGCGACGAAGCACTACAACACGCTGAATTACTGCGTCGAATTCAAACTGCAAAGCCTACCAAACCCTAAGTAGTTTCAGCCGTTCCTCATCAAACATTGACTCGGTAGACCTATTAGGAAATAGACAACGGCAAATACAAAGTCTGCTAAAATACTTGGCATCTAGTTGAAGCTCCTCTGAAGCTGAACAGGCTTGAGCTTCACGTTGAAACGCCCCCTGATAACCTGAAGTTGCCGTCGAATATGAAGCGCTGGATCGCTCTAGGTACCGTTGTTGTCTTAGCAATTGTTTGGTACTTTTGGTCTCCGAATCGAGTACCAGAATTGCAGCGTATCCCCATAAACTCGCAAGACACACTAGTCGTGCATGCATTTCTGGACCAGCCTACCGATTCAATTCAAGTGGCAAGCAACGATTCCATCCGACATGATGGTACAGGAATCAAGATTGTGATGAGCTTCCGATCTACCGATTCGGAACGAGACTCTGATTGGAGTTGGTTGAAGTATATCCAAATACGTGACAAGACCGACTCGTCCGTAAGTGTTTACATGGCCTCCTTCAATACTATCCGTACCAACGGAGCCTCCATGAGTACAAAACCACCGGACAGGCAGCAGCGCCGTGACGGCATCACATACTGTAGCGTTACTGTTCCCAAAGTTGAGACGGAAGGACCTTGCCAATATCATCTGGTCAATGTTGACGACCAAGCAGTAGCTACAATTGTTTCACCGCTAGCTCCTTCAATTCCTTCTGCTGAGTTTAATTCGCATCCGCATCAGCTCGAAACAACTTCGGGACCATGGAGAGCTAAGGTACTGGGGATGTCATTTGGTCGCGCCACAAAAGGTTCGATTCAGGATGGAAGGTACTACTACACTAGCCCGCCCGAAAAACTCTGGTTCGAATACGATGGTCAGGTGATGCAAAAAAATGAAGTTGCCGTTGTTGATGTCCTTTATTCAGATGCCCTTGGCAATGAGTCGATTGATTCACAACTTCCACCCGATTTACAGCCAAGATGGAAGATGAGCATGAAGGTTGGACGCATCGATTACATGGCCAATCGCAACTCGCCCGACCTTAAGTACATCGGTAGGTTCGACGACATTGAGTCAATTTTAGAACTTGCACTAACTGATCCAGTTCCAGGCGTAGGTTCTGTAGTCTGCTTTGGTCTGGGCAATCACCAGTTTTCCATGTCCAACAAAGGGAGAACCGAGCGGGACTTCCACAATTATCGTGCGGGATTCTTGGGCCATCGCAATGTTATAGGCAACTTCCCAATCTCCTCCTCCGGCTCTGGCGACGGAGATAGTTGGAAATTCGATGTAACCTATGCAGCGTTTTCGCAAAATGACAACCATCGAATCAACCTTGGCTACCATGCCGAAGCATCGATCGGCACGAAGATGACAGTGCACGCAACCTTGCCATTGATTGCAGTAAACCTCCAAAGACCACTAGTCAATCAGATCATCAATATCTTTGCCTTTGATCAACTGAATCGGCCGCTCAAGGTCAACTCGGTGGCACATACGATTCCTCAAATGCCACTCTATATCATCGAAACAGACACGGATACCCAGTTCCTTGAACTCTACGCATCGATCGAGGACTTGGTTCCTCTGGAAATGTACTTTGTTCCACCAACTCGCGGAGTTGAATTCCCACCTACTAAAGAAGACTTTTCCTACCTCAGCCTTGCTCCAAGCCCTGACGGCTGGATTCGTCAGTGATTCACGCTCTTCCAAACAGAACTTAACACAATGCAGCGTCCCATCTCGCATGGTTTAATCGTACTTCCCAGTGTCTTGCTTGCTTCGTTGGCATCCATGGCGGACCAGACGAAAGAGCTTCAACGAATTCCTCTCAACGCGGAAGACACGTTGGTCGTTCATGCATTTCTTGACAAGCCAACCGATGAATTCTTGCTCCATGACGGACGAAGTCTGAAGATCGACGGAACGGGAGTTATGATCGTAATGAGCTTTCGATCAACCGACGCAGATCGCGATTCGGATTGGAGCTGGATCAAGCGGATCGAAGTTACAGAAAAATCTGGAGATACCCAGAACGCTACCAAGGCCTCATTTTGGATAACGTCCGCCGATGGAGTGTCTAAAGGTTATTCGTCCAGCCCTCCAGGTCGCAAGGAACGACGTAAGAATGGAATTACCTATTGCAGTGTTCAACTGCCAAAAATAGAGACTGTCGCTGCTTGCCAGTACAGAGTTATTGACGTCAACGATCAGATAGTCGCGATTATTGACTCACCTCTATCTCCAGCGATTCCTTCGCTTGAGTTCAACCAGCGTCCGCATAGGCTTGACGCTGAATCTGCCCCATGGAAGGTTCAACTGCATGGAATCATATTTGCGAGAAGCACCAATATTTCCATTCAGGAGGGGCTCGAGCCACATTTTGGAATAACGACGAAGTTCTGGTTTGAACATGACGGTCAAGTCATGCAGAAGAATGAAGTTGCCGTTGTAGACTTGACCTATTCCGATGCTCTCGGCAACAGATCGACCGCCAATGAACTTCCGCCAGAATTTCAGCCACGCTGGAAGATAGACCTCAAAGTTGCGAGAACTGACTACATTACCAATCGCACCGCTAAGGAACTCAAACATCTAGGCAAGATCGATGATTTGCAATCGTTAACGAAGATTGAGCCGTCCAACGAGCTCACCGAAATCAGCTCGGCGATTTGCTTTGGTCAGGGTAACCATGAGACTACTTTTTCAGATGAGGTAGTTTCCGACGAGCATCGAGAGTATCGCGGAGGCGTATTCGGCGACCGCAAAGACCCAAAACGGTTTCATGCTGGCACGGCGTCAAGGTCAACGAATAATGACAACTGGTCAACCGAAGCAAAATATTTATGTAACGAAAGGAATGAAGAACCGTTGACTGTCGAGTATCGTTTTATCGCATCAGTTGGTACTACGATGACAGTGAAAACTCCACTACCGTTAGTCGCGATTGATCTCAAGCGTACCTTGGTCAATCAAATCCTCAATGTTTTCGCCTTTGATCAACTGGATCGCCCCCTCAAAGTCAGCTCGCTAAAGCACTCAATTTCACGGATGCCACTTTACGTCGTCGAAGCAGATTCCGATACAAAATCGATCGACTTGTTTGTTTCAATCGAGGACTTAGTTCCGCTTGAAATGTACATCATGCCACCAACCTACGCGATCGATCTATCAGTAATCAAGCCCAAGGGCACAGCTCTAATCTTTCAACCTACCGAGGATAGCTGGATTCTCAAATAGTCCAATGGATCTTGGAATCGAATTGGCTTTCCGATGAGGCTCTTCGATTTAGTGCTACCTCAACAAGACTAGATAAGCCCCAACCACAAACAGAATCACACCCACGATACGTTTTGGCGAAAAACTATGCTGAGCAAACCCCAGCCAGCCATAGTGATCCAGCACGATCGCGAGGGCTGTCTGAGCGGCTAGCACAAGGATGAGCCAACGTGTCGCGCCCAGCTTAGGAGCGATGAGCATTGAGACGGTTACCATGTAGGTCCCTAAGATACCTCCGGTCCAAGCCCACAAAGGAAGAGACTGCAGTTTCTCCGTTGATGGAACACCGACTCGAAAAATGCAACCGATCACGAAGAGAGCCAAGAAGCCGGTTGCAAAGCTGATGATGCTCGCCTGAAGTGGATGCCCACAAGCTGAAGCAAGTTTCGCGTTGACGGCAGGCTGTAGTGCCATCACACAGCCTGCTCCTAGAGCTAATAGAATTTGAACTGCCATCGTTGAAGATATCTTTGTTGCGAGTTATGGAGTTGCCTGTTGAGAATCGCTTGATTCGAGCGACTATCTTAAGACTCAACTCCTAACCTGCAATCGACTAGCCGCGTCGTACCCAGAGATCCTCGGGCAGCTCGGGCTGGAAGCCTGACTTCGTATAGTGTCGGTGGTAGTTGTACTTATCCTTGCCTGTGGTAAAGATGACCCACAAGGCGCTGGACACTCCCAGCATGATCGTGCCGATCACAGTAATCATTGCCCAGTTCATCGTATCCTCCTTTCAGGTCTTTTCGTTCAATCTTGAAATCTCTACTGATAAAGGCCCCATCAATTTGCTTGGTAGGCGCGAAATCGGACTCAGTGTGCCTCGCTATCCTTAGCGTTTTTCCATTGGAAATTAGCTAGTAAACGTTCCGCCCGAATATCTTCAAGACATTCTTGGGCTACCACAACAGTGGGACCTCAGTTTGGGGTTACATGCGTTTCCTCGGCTTCTTTGGAATTCACCGCTTGAAATACCTCCCAAATCCAGAAGAAGGATTTCACAGTTGTATGTCAGCAGCCACAGATTTGGCGACGTCTGTCTATAATGGATGTTCCTTACTTCCCGCCTCCTGCCTACCACTCCCGCCAATCATTAACACTAGCTCCACCTTATGAAGAGGAGAGAGCCACATGCACTCCAAGCTAACTCTAATCGCGTTTGCTGCTTTACTCGTTGCCATGACACAGGACGAAGCAGCAGCACAACAACACGCGATCGAATTCAATCGTGACATACGTCCTATTCTCTCTGACAAGTGCTTTGCATGTCATGGCACCGATGCCAAGACACGGCAAGCTGATTTACGCTTGGACAACGATTCAAGTACCAAACCAAGCAGCGGTAGCGATGCCGCGATCATCCCCGGTCAGCCACAAAAAAGTCCGCTGATTCTCCGCATACTGTCGCAAGATGCCGATCAGAAGATGCCTCCCGCCAGCTCGCACAAACAGGTCACCGAACGTGAAGTGCAATTGCTCAGTCAGTGGATCAGCGAAGGTGCCAAATATCAACTTCACTGGGCATTCGAGCCCCCCAAGCTTGTCGATCCCTCTGTCCAAACAGACGCGACTCACATACTCAATCCAATCGATGCATACATTCAAGCTCGACTCAAGCCGCTCAATCTCAGCCGTACTCAACCCGCCGACAAATCAACCCTGATTCGCCGCGTCGCATTCGCACTCACCGGGTTGCCACCGTCAATCGAAGAACAGCAAGCTTACTTCGGCGATACGAATTCCAACGCTTACGAAGCGATGGTTGACCGTTACCTTCAATCGCCACGTTACGGCGAAGAAATGGCCAGACATTGGCTGGACGTGGCTCGCTACGCGGATACGCATGGAATGCACTTGGACAATGAGCGACAAACGTGGGCCTATCGTGACTGGGTGGTATCTTCCTTCAATCGCAATATGCCCTTTGATCAGTTTACGATCGAGCAACTGGCCGGAGATCTCCTTCCCAACGCAACGCAAGAGCAATTGGTTGCAACGGGCTTCAGCCGATGCAATGTGACCAGCAGCGAAGGCGGTTCGATTCCCGAAGAACTGCTCTATCGTTACGCAGTCGATCGAGCCAGCACAACCATGAGTGCTTGGCTTGGCCTGACTGGTGGCTGCGCCGTATGCCACGATCACAAGTTTGATCCGATTAGCCAGCGGGAATTTTATGCAATGTACGCATTCTTCAACTCGGCCGCGGACCCAGCCATGGACGGGAATGCACTTCTCACGCAGCCAACACTCAGGCTTGAAAGTGATTCCGATCGCGAAAAGCTACAACGCTTTGATCAGCAACACCAAGAGACTCTTCAACAGATTTCCCAACTAGCGACTTCGATGGAGTATTCTGATCCAGCCAAAGTTGATCCGAGACCTCAGCCGACCGCCACGGAAAGCTTATGGATGGACGATCAATTTCCCAGCGATGGAAAGATGACCCACGCGGGTCAGCCAACTCAATTTGTCGAATCCTCCGAGTCGCTTCGCGCGGTTAGCGGTACAAAGTTGCTGAAACGTACCGAAGCTGGATTAGCCCAGGATGTTTGGGAAGCCGGTTCAGTTCCTTTGCTGCTGCCCAATCAAGCTAAGATTATCGCCAGCGTATGGATCGATCCCAACAACCTGCCCAAATCGATCATGTTGCAATTCAATCGCAATGGTTGGAATCATCGCGCAGTTTGGGGCGAGTATGGTGCGATCGATTGGGGACAAGCCAACACGCACCAGCGAGTCCACATGGGCCCACTTCCGCAAAGTGGTCAATGGATCACTCTCGAGCTCCCTATCGAAACGGTCGGACTAGCTAGTGGTGATAAGCTCAACGGATTTGCATTGACTCAGTTTGGAGGCACCGTTTATTGGGACAAAGTTGGTGTTCAAGGCATTGTAGATCGCGCTGCCGATGCGAAGTACTCGCTGGCCGTGTGGACTGAACAACTTCTGAAGGAAGATACGGCCAAGTCCCCAGAACCGTTGCGTGGAGCTGTGGATCGCATCAAGGCTGCGTCGACAGCCAATCAACCACCAACAACCGACGACACCGACAGTCTTCGAACCTACTACCTTTCGAATGTTTGCTTGGATACAACTCCCGCCTTCGCCAGTTTGCAAAAACAGATCGCGACGATCACGGCGGGGCGAAAAGCAGTTGATGACGCGATCCCTAGCACCTTCATTTTCCGCGATCTTCCACAGCCGCGCGAGAGCTTTGTGATGATGCGCGGCGCGTACAATCGGCCGGGCGAGCAAGTGAAACCCGGCGTACTTGCGGTTTTGCCTCCGCTGCGATTGTCAGATCCCAATGCTACGCCTAGTCGCTTAGATCTAGCTCGCTGGTTAGTCGCACCCGACCAGCCGTTGACTGCTCGTGTTGTCGCGAATCGTCTTTGGCAACAGTTCTTTGGCGTTGGTTTAGTCAAAACAAGCTATGACTTTGGATCCCAAGGCGAACCGCCTAGCCACCCAGAATTGCTGGACTGGCTAGCGATGAACTATCAGCAAAGCGGTTGGGATACGAAACAGCTCGTTCGAGCGATGCTGACCAGCTATACATTCAAGCAATCATCGAAAGTCAGCGAGCAACTTCTGAACGTTGACCCAGAGAATCGTTATTACGCCCGCGGACCTCGATTTCGCTTAGACGCAGAACCGATCCGCGATAACGCGCTGTTTGTCTCCGGTATTATCGACCTGACGATGGGAGGTCCTGGCGTAAAACCCTATCAGCCGCCGAACATTTGGGAGCCGGTTGGATTTGCAGGCTCTAACACTCGATTCTATAAGCAAGATAAGGGCAAGGCACTTTACCGCAGAAGCTTGTACACATTCTACAAACGCACCGCACCGCCGTTCATGGTGAACTTTGACGCTCCCAATCGAGAGCAGCTATGCGCCAAACGGGAACGAAGCAACACGCCTCTGCAAGCTCTACAGCTAATGAATGACGTGCAGTATGTCGAAGCGGCCAGAGGCTTGGCGGTTCGATTGACGCAACACAGCACAGATTTCAACCAACAACTTGCGTTCGCCTACGAGTTATTGCTGGCCCGCAGTCCGCGCGACTCCGAGATTGGAATTCTAGCTTCGCAGTATGAAACACAGTTGAAGCGATTTGCCGAGAACAGTGAAGCGGCCAAGCAGTTGTTAACGCTCGGAGAATCGAAGTTGCCAGATTCAATGGATCTTCCGCGACTGGCAAGTTTGACCATGGTGTGTAACACGCTTCTGAATCTTGATGAAACGGTGACGAGGAACTAATTATGACACCTTGGACAGCACATCAAATCAACTTAACGCGTCGGCAGTTTTTCGCTCAGCAAGGCGTTCGACTCGGCGGACTAGCCTTGGCTTCGATTGCGGGATCTTCGTTGGCTCGTTCCGCGCAGGGAGCGAGTGGAATGATCAGCGATGGCGGGGCAAGCTCTACGGCAGGCCGAGTCCATCAGCCGCTGGAAGGACTGCCGCATTTCACGCCGTCGGCGAAAGCAATCATCTATCTGCATATGAACGGCGGCCCCAGCCAGTTGGATACGTGGGATTACAAGCCAGGACTTCGAGACTACTTTGACAAAGATCTACCTCCCACAGTCCGCGGCGAACAGCGACTATCGACGATGACCAGTGGCCAGTCGCGTTTTCCCGTTGCGCCAAGCAAGTTTCGCTTTCAACGCTGTGGGCAATCAGGGATCTGGGCAAACACTGATTTGATGCCGCACACCTCGAAGATTGTTGACGACATCACGCTAATCAAAACAGTAACAACGGGCGCGATCAACCATGATCCAGCATGTACCTTTGTGATGACCGGCTCCGAAATTCCGGGCAAGGCAAGTATCGGTTCTTGGCTTTCATACGGACTGGGTAGCGAAAATGACGACCTTCCTGGATTCGTCGTTTTCACGCCGCAATTCCCCGCCGACAGCAATGGTCAAGCACTTTACAATCGCATGTGGGGCAGTGGATTTTTGCCTACTCGCTACAACGGAGTTGCCCTTCGCGGATCTGGTGATCCCGTGTTGTACTTACAGAATCCGGCTGGAGTTGCTCGTGAGGATCGGCGAGCCATGTTGGACGCACTCAATCAATTGAACGCTCAGAACTACGCTCAATTCGGCGACCCAGAAACGCAAACTCGGATAGCGCAATATGAAATGGCCTTTCGTATGCAGTCCAGCGTTCCCGACTTGATCGATATTAGCGGCGAAACTGAATCGACGCTCAACATGTACGGTCCAGACGTTAAGAAGCCTGGCACTTACGCACATAGCGCACTGTTGGCGCGACGTTTGGTCGAACGAGGCGTGCGAGTCGTACAAATCTGCCATCGCGGTTGGGATCAGCATGGAGCGTTACCCCACCAGCTTGGCAATCAATGTCGCGATACCGACCAAGGTACGGCGGCACTGATCATGGACCTAAAGCAACGCGGCCTGCTGGAGGAGACGCTGGTCGTCTGGGGCGGCGAGTTCGGAAGAACGGTCTACTCGCAAGGTACGTTGACTAAAGATGACTACGGCCGCGACCATCATCCGCGAAACTTCTGCATGTGGCTAGCTGGCGGCGGGGTGAAGGCGGGCTATGTGCACGGCGAGACCGATGACTTCAGTTACAACATCGTCGACAAACCTGTTCCCGTCAACGATCTAAATGCAACGCTGCTGCACTGTATGGGAGTTGACCACTCGCGATTGAGCTTCAAGTTCCAAGGTCTTGATCAAAAGCTGACTGGCGTCGAATCGCCGCAGATAATCCCAGACCTGTTGAGCGCGACAGTTTGAGTACACTAGTGGCTTATGGCTGTAGATCCGCCATCAAACGCAGATAGTCTTCAAGATCCAAGCGGCCCTCCAAGAACTGGTAGCTGACTAAGTAGCGGCCAGCCTGCTTGAGATCGTTCTCTGGCCGACTCGCTCGATAAAGAGCACGGCCAACGTTCGAGTTGTCGCGCAGATCGGCTTGCTTGACTTGTCGAGCAATTTCGTTCGGTTTCAGCCGAATAATGTAGTCCGCATAGCTGATTTCGCTCGTGCGAGTCAAAAGACCAATAGCCTCGACGATGCCGGCCCCGAACCCTAACTGGGTCAACTCATCCAGGGTAGTCGGCGTGTCCTCGATAAGGTCGTGCATCAATCCCACAATTTGCAGCGTAGGATCGGTGAAGCTGAGCATGACTCTCAGACAGTGAAGCATGTATGGCTGACCATCTTCGTCCACAATGCCTTCGAATCGGGAGGCGGTGAGAAGTAGAGCTTGATCAATTTTGCTGGATGGAAGCATGGGTGTCTGAAAAAAGGGCTGCGTTATGTTATTATCTCAGTCACTTTAGCATATCAACTATCCTGTAGTTTGACCCGAGATGACAAGCGAAGTTGACGACAGTAAATCGATTGGAGCTCAGATTATCGAGCCTGGGAGTCTTGCCCATACGCTTGATTCATTGCACCTACGCCTAGCTCTACAGTCTGCGCCACGACGCTGGCAACGAGGAATTTCGGAGTTGCTGAAGGTGATAGAGCAGGGTGGCTCGTTCGAAGATGCCGTCAACAAAGGAATGGGGCGGATGCCACGAGACTTGGCGTCATTGGCTCAAGCGTCTTTGAACCTGCCGGACCCTACTAGATTTCTCCTAGACTCAATGGCCGCACCACAGGAAACATCCTTCGTGCGTTGGCAATTGCGATTGCTGTTTGCTTATCCGTTGGTGATGCTGCTGTCTACTGCAGGCCTTTGCGCGGTAGTTTGTGCCATGCTTGAGGTCATGCTGGTGGAAGGATTCGGAGATTTTGGATTAACGGGTTTCGACCAAGCGATCAACTATGTTAGGGATCAGAAAGCGGCGCTATTTGCTTTATTTTCGATCCTCGTATGGTGCACGGTAGTCTGGATTACAATTCGCATGATTGGCCCAGCGTGGTCACGCATCGCGATACTGGGTGGCTTACCGATACTTGGAAAACCGTTGCGTTGGATCGGTCTCTACGAGTTGCTCTCGCGATATGCGATTGTAGGACAGCAGACCAAGGACTCGGTTAAGGCATCACAAATCGTTGGCCAGAGCTATCACGGCAGCGAGTTTGAAGTAGTGTCAGATCTTGTAGCGCGAAGAATTCTAGCTGGAACTCAGTTCGGGGCAGCTCTTAAGCAAAGCATGCTAAGCGACGGCCTGAGCGCGCCTGCTTTACTCTCGATCGATTACGCCACTGATCAATCACAAGCTTGCGACAAGGTGGCCACGACAATCAAGTCCATGGCCGAATCGCGTTGTCGAGTCATCGACGGCATCATGCCTCCGCTGATTATGATCATGATCGGCACTATGATTTGGGGCACCATCAGCGGCTATTTTTCCGGACTGACCATTCTCATGAAGATGATCACTTCATTGGCCTAATATGGACAACTACACTTCCAATTTTGCAATCCTGTTTCCGCTTGGCGCATGCCTTTACATCGCAATGCGGTTGAATGACGGCCAAGTCGACGGAAAGCGTGGCGGCTGGGGTCGATCGATCCTCTATTGCGCGATTTCGCTGATCACCGCTTTTTCCATCGTTGGTATTATGTTTCGATTTGGCCCGATCAGCTTGATATGGCTTTTCGCGTTTGTATTTGCGATGCTCGTTATCGTGATCAGAAGTCTTTCGTTGAACCGAGACGCAATGTTTCGGAGTCTTGCGATTATGCCTTCGGATATTGCACGCCAGCGAATGGCCGATGACTTCATGAAGGAGAATAGCTGGTTTGTCTTTCGGCGAGCGTCAAGATTTCGACAAGCTCTTCTTCACGGCCGCCCATGGGCTGATGCTATGCAGGAATCGGGCATCGCGAAAACCAGTTCGCAAGTTTTTGCTTGCCGCAGCGTAGCACTGTACGGCAAGGACTTGGAACAATCGATCTCGCCTCTACTTTCTCCGATGAGAATGCAACAAGAGGTAGAGCGCTTGCTTGGCAGACTGTACCCCTTACCATGGTCCCTGATTGGCATCGTGGTGATCACATTAAGTATGTGGATAATAATTCCGACTTTTCAGGAGATGTTCGAGGAGTTTAACCTCACGCTCCCGCCGATGATGACAGCCTTTATTCGTATGTCAGACTTAGTGACGAGGGAACTTAGCCCATTACTTTTTCCGCTTTTTGCGATCGTCTTTTTAGCAGCGATGTACGTAGTACTTGCTTGGCTGTTTCCGAAACTTGCACAGTATTATCCGCTGAGGCCATTCACCAAGGGATATTATCAGTCGCTTGGCATTACATCGTTAGCCATTGCCTTGCGACATGAGCCGGACTTTGCGACTGCTTGCACCATTGCCAGCCGCTTGATGCCGGTGGGCTTCATCGCTCATCGTCTCAGCAGAGCTGCGAGTTTAAGCCAACAGGGATACTCTCCTGACAAAGCGCTGCAACTTGCTCCGCTGCTCTCCTACAACCACGCGGCTCAACTTCGCTCGTCCGTTGCCACGCAAAGCCTTCCATGGGCACTCGAACAAGTAGCGGTGTTCGTAACCGAACGAACTTTGCGAAGGTATTCAACACTTATTCAGATAATGATCGTTCTGATGGTGCTATTGTTGGGGTTCTTTTACGGATGGATCGCCATCGCCTTTATTCAATGCTTATCAACGATGGTCCTGTCGCTGGCTTAGAACCATGAGAAAAACACACATTCAACGAGTGCGAGGGTACACGATTGCAGAGACTGTAGTCGCGTTAGCAATACTCGGTTTTGTCCTTACCGGCATTGGCCAGTTTGCTTCCTACGTCAATACCGGCATCGACGACCTTCGACTCTCAAAACAGATCCGCTGGGAAATCGAAAACGCCCGCGAACTGATCGGGACTTGGCCCGTCGAACGCATCACTACTGAGAACATCGATCAACTTCTAATTTCAGCTCGGCTCTCAGAAGAACTGTCGGACGCAAAGTGGAAGTCATCGGTTGCACCCGCCAGCTTTTCGCTCTCCCCAAGCTCGTCATCTTCAAGCGGCAGCAGCAACGCAGACGGCACGAAGATAGCTATACCAGCTAAAACCGTAACTCTACAATTGCAGGCACAGTATAAAGGGCAGTCGATAAGCCCGGTGGAGCTTACTTTTTGGGTCTTCGATTCAACAAACGAGGCAAAGACAAACGAAGCCGACTCTGCCAAAGTTGAGGCCAGTAAAACGAATTCGAGCGAACTTAGCTCCAGCCCTGACGATTCGAAGGAGACTCCATGAGACTGCCTTCAAAGATTCAAACGCTTCCCAGGAACATTCGTGGAACACGCCTACGACCAGCAACTACGCTCATTGAATCAGTCGCGATGATGCTGATTATTGGCAGCTTGCTTTCGATCTCTGGCGTGGCAATCCATCGGACGACGCAGCTTCAAAAGCTGTCGCTTAGCTTCATCCGCCAGGAGAAATTGCTCGATGACTTTCAACAGCAACTTCGCAATGATGTTCAGTCGGCCAGCGAGATTAAGATCCAAGACAATCTCCTGACGATCGACGTCTCTGGAGATACAGTGGAATACTCGGTTGACGAGTCAAGCGCGATACATCGACGAGTCAAGAACTCGGCAGGCGAGGTTGTAGGGATGAATCGCTGGCGAGTCGCCGCACAGGCTCTCAAGTTTGAGCAAGAATTGCAAGAGAAAGTGCCATTGCTTCACTGCCATTTGCGACTGAGTCAAGCGCCGCCCTCTGCCGAGCCTCAGGGTACTACTATCGCCCCCGCAAACAATCAAGGCTCGGACGATTCGGCAGGCCTACCTAAGCCTGAAGAATCCGCCGAACTACGCGAGATTCATTGGTTGTTTCGAGTAGGAGTTCACCTGTAATGATGCAACTTCCACTACTCAAGCGTCAACTTCGAATCGGCCCCGATAAAAATCCTTCCGCTCGCGGCGATGTTACACGCTGCACTAGCAACTGCAGCGTCAGTAAACGCAAAGGAACGGCAGTATTTGTGCTCATGGTCGTTTTGCTGATCGTGGGCTTGCTCGTTCAACAAGCCGTCCGCACCCTGTGGACCTTCCGTCGAAGCCAGCAACAGCAATTACGAATCGCTCAAGCTCGTGAACTACTTGAAATCGGCAAGCAGTTGGACAAAGCCTTTGGCTCAGATCGCATTCAGGAACTTGCTCAATCTCCAGTTATTGTCGCGTTGGGAGATCAGTTTGGTAGAATTGAGCTCCAACGTGAAACAGGCGATGGGCAGAAGAAGAGTTACTGGATTGCCAAGCTGCCAGTGGATCAGAGCGGCAATGAACTACATGATCGAAACACAGTTACGGTTAGCTATGAAAGGCCTACACCATGATCTACGGGCGTCGGATTTCGAACTTCCATCGAAGGGCATTTACTCTTGTGGAACTGCTGGTTGTTATCGCCATCATCGGCATTCTAGTGGGACTCTTGCTACCAGCCGTGCAAGCAGCCCGTGAAGCGGCGCGTCGAGCATCCTGCGGAAACAACTTGATGCAGTATGGAGTTGCTCTTAACAACTACGATATGGCCCACCGCAAGCTTCCACCCGGTACAGTTGATGCCAAAGGGCCAATAGTTCACTTACCCATCGGATTCCATCACAATTGGATCATTCAAATTCTTCCGATGATGGAACAGCAGGCGGCCTACAGGAAGTTGGATCACTCCCAGTCAATTTACGCAAAGGTTAACTTTCCTGTACGATCCCACTCATTCTCTGGTTTGAAATGCCCTTCGGATAGCTTCTCTTCGGGCTATACGAATTATGCTGGAGTTCACGACAGCCGCGAAGTCCCAATCGACAACACCAATAATGGTTGCCTATATCTTAACAGCAGTGTCCGCATTACCGATATCTTCGACGGAACCTCATCAACAATGATTGTTGGCGAAAAGCTGATCGACGTAACGGAGCTCGGTTGGGCGAGTGGGACACGTGCTAGCCTACGAAACGCCGGTTCGACACCCAATGCCGGTAGAACTCGCGGAGCATGGGGTATGGGTGGCCTGCCTCCGGGGTTCGTAGGCGGTTTTATTTCGGGCGACGACGATGAATTTCAAGAGATGGAGCCAACTGCTGTTGAAGACGACATGGATGCAGCGGGCGAGCCTGCTCTTGGAGAAGGGGACGATGAAATGACCGAAGGTGCGGAAGAGACTAGTGAGACATATAAATTTATCGAGGCCCAAGACACCGAAGGCGTCCTTGCTCCGAATCATCAAATGTCAAGCCTTCCACCGAAGGAATGGATCACCATTGAAGACCTTCCCGTAATCACCACCAAGACTCAATCGCCACCCGGAACAAGTGTGGGTGGATTCGGAAGCTGGCACTCCGGCGGGGCCAATTTTGTTTTCGCCGATGGTTCCGTTCGATTCTTGAGTCAGACAATAAACCCAGTCCTTCTCCAAAAGCTTGCGAACCGAGCAGATGGAGATTTAGTTGATACGTTTGACTAGGGACAATTCCAAAATGGACGACTTCTCAAAGCAATCTAGCCTTAAAGACATTGAGCAGCGTAATCCCATTACGATAACGCTGCTGTTTTACCTCGTAACTGCAGCCGCCATTGTTGCTGCCTGCTATCGCTACATCGATGTCAAGAGCGACTCAGGCTTTCTGCAGACGATTGCGGCCTCTGTGATTGGTGCCGTAATCGGTGCGATCCTCGGAACGATTGTGCTATTTCGCCGTAGCTCGCACGTCTGGATAGCACCTCTCTTGGGAATAGCTATTGGTTTTGCAGTTGGACCACTCATAAGAATCCGCCTGGTTCATTTCGGCTCGCTACTGGGAATCTCATTTCTTGGCTCGTGGATTCTTGTGGTGCTGATGGCCGTAAGTGCAAGGCTTGATCAACGACGGTCCATTCGAAACTGACATAAGCCTCGACCAGCACTTCTTTAGCTAAGTGAACGCTCGTACGGATTTGCATTACGCAGGGACAACGGCAAGTGCGTTTTGTAGTGCATCCACCAGAAAATCGAGCTCGGATGTGGTAATGCAAAGAGGCGGCATGATCACGATGACATTTCCAAGAGGTCGCGTCCAAACGCCTGACGCCAACATCTTCTGACAGACTTGATGACCTACGCGTTCGTGCCAAGGAAAGCCCTCATGAGTGCTTCGATTCTGAACCAATTCAACGGCTGCGATTAGGCCTTGAACGCGAATGTTGCCAACGTTGGGATGATCGGCGAGAGAACGCAACTTCTGCTTCAGATAGTCGGACTGGCGGTTAACATTCTCCAGAGTCTTATCCGTTTCCAACAACTTTAATGTCGCCAATGCTGCGGCGCTCGCTAGCGGGTTGCCTCCGAAAGTATGTCCATGAAAGAACGACTTAGACTGACTGTAATCACCCAGGAAAGCGTTCCAGACTTCGCGAGTAGTTATTGTCGCGGAGATCGGCAAATAACCGCCGCTGA
>CAUJKA010000051.1 GCA_963204965.1 Planctomycetota bacterium
TTGCTCGAATTGCTGGTGGTGATCGCGATTATCGGGATCTTAGTGTGCCTGCTACTTCCTGCTGTCCTAGCTGCTCGCGAAGCTGCTCGACGAATGTCCTGTGGCAACAATCTCAAGCAGATTGGTCTAGCAACGCACAACTATGAATCAGCGATCAAGCGGTTGCCTCCTAGCGGATGCATCAACCCTGCGTCAACCAACAATGGTTCCTGGTCGATCCATGGGAGGCTGCTGCCGTACCTCGAGCAATCCAATCTTTACGATCAGATCGACTTGAGCATTGGCTGGTCTAGTCAACCGATTATCAGTCGCTTCCGAGTTCCTGTATACGTTTGCCCATCCGACCCCAAAGGCGACCAACTGCGGGACACTAGCGCCACGGGTAGCAACAGTGGAATCTTTCTCTATCCCACAACCTATGGCTTTAACTTTGGCACTTGGTTCGTATTTGATCCAGTGAGTCGCAATGGCGGTGATGGCATTACTTTTCCCAACGCGAAGATGTCCATGGCTTCAGTCACTGACGGAACTAGTAACACTCTCCTTGCCGCCGAAGTTCATGCCTGGGCAGCCTACACACGCAACGGTGGGCCACCCACGACAAACGTTCCAATGAATGTTGCCGATGCCCTTGCCGCCGTTGCCAGCGGTCTGGGTGATCGGCTTCTACCCGAAGGCTATGGAACGGGACACACTGAATGGGCGAATTCACACTGCCACCACAGTGGCTTCACCACTACTTTGACTCCCAATACCAATGTTCCTTATGTCTTTAACAGTATCACCTACAAAAACTGTGACTTCAACTCTCGACAGGAAGGCAGTAGTACCACGCGGCCAAGCTATGCTGTATTGACGGCGCGGAGCTATCACACGGGCATTGTGAACGTCGCATTGCTTGACGGTTCTGTTCGTGGAGTCTCCAATACCATCGATCTGGCAACATGGCGGGCTATGGGTACACGAGCCGGTGGTGAAGTCGTTCAAAATCAAGAATAGATAGGATCTCTCATGAAATCATGGTTATCTCTTTTGTGCCTCTTCACCCTCGCGGTTTCAACCGCTTCTGGGCAAGAGAAGAAAGTCACCAGCGTTAGCGATCAGCAAGAATACCGACAGATGGTCGACAAGGCGGTCGAGTACTTGCGAGTCCGAGGTCAGAAGCCAGACGGATCGTTTTCCAGTGAAGCCGGAGTGGGACCAACAGGACTTGTCACTGCCGCTTTGATCGATGTTGGCGTGAGCGTAGAAGATCCCATAGTCAAAAAGTCGCTAGCCTACTTGCAAAAGCACATTCAAGAGGACGGCGGAGTTTACGTCAAAGAATCGTTGCATCGCAATTACGATACTTGCATTTCTCTGATGGCCTTCCACAAGGCCAACAAGAACGGCAAGTACAAGACAGTGATTGAAAATGCCAACAAGTTCGTTCGAGGAATCCAATGGGATGAATCGGAGAGTATCGACGCCAGCAACATGTCTTATGGTGGCGCTGGTTATGGCAAGCAGTCGCGTCCGGATCTTTCCAACACCAGCTTCTTGGTCGACACGCTGCACTCACTGGGAGCCAGTTCAGACGACGAGGCCATCAAAAAGGCGTTGCTCTTTGTCTCTCGCTGCCAGAACTTAGAATCACCTCACAACGATTCGCCTCACGCTGCCAAGATCAATGATGGCGGATTTTACTACACCGTTGCCGGCGAAGGCGAAACGAAAGTAGAAGGACCAACCGAGGGCGGCTTGCGATCTTACGGGTCGATGACCTATGCCGGTCTGAAGAGCATGATCTATGCAGGTGTCGACAAGGAAGACCCTCGCGTCAAAGCGGCTATCAAGTTCTTGCAACAAAACTATGACATTGAGAGCAACCCAGGCGTAGGTCAGCAAGGTCTGTTCTACTACTATCAAACCATGGCCAAAGCGCTGAATGCAATCGGAAGTGACTCGTTCAAAGACGCTAAAGGAAAAGACCACGCTTGGAAGAAGGAGCTGCTTTCTAAGCTAAAGAGTTTGCAGCAGCCCGATGGAAGCTGGATCAATCCAACGCCTCGTTGGATGGAAGGCGATCCCAATCTGGTTTGTGCTTACGTGCTGCTTACTCTGGCACAGATCAAGCCGTAGCAAGGGATTTGCTTTCAGCGATACACCGTCTGGCAATTTTGCTGTTGCACTTTTTCTGGGATTTCGGGCCGAAGGTCCAGCAATTTACATAGCCCAGCCCAACGGGCTGGGTAATGGAGCAGGAGCACGTTAAGGGCCAACGGCCCGACGGTTTGAACTCAAACCGTCGGGCCGTTGGCCCTTTGTTTTTCTCGCGAATTACGTACCCAGCCCTGCAGGCTGGGCTAGGGAAACGGACAGGGCATCGCCCCAAAAACCAAATATCGCAACTTCAAAATCTGGCGACGGTAGTACCTTACATCGCTTCTTGTCGTCGGACTGTGTTCAAAAGATTCGAGATCAACGGCAAGAGTTGCTTCTTGCGGCTGACTACGCCATCCAATTGATACAGGCCGCGATCCAGCCGTGGATAGTTCACCTCTTCCCAATACTCAGGTTCGCTACTCAGTAGCAACAAGCTTCCGTTGGTATTGATGTCGGTAACGAGCAAGGCCGAGAAATCCAACCCGCGATCAGCCACCAGTTCCTTGAGCGCGGTGTAAAGATCATCGCGGCGCTCCCAAAACAGATCAAAGCCAGTCTCTTCGATCTGCGAAATGGAAAAGCGCTGACCGTGGTCTTCGAACTCTTTGCAATCCTCGCGGACAACTCGCTGAGCCGAATGGGTTCGTAGGGAACTTCCTACCGCAAAGAACTCCTTGATAAACTGAGCCATATCAACTTTGCAAAAGCCAGACAGCCATTTCAGAATGTCGCGGTCCACATCGGTTGTCGTAGGCGATCGAAGGTTCAGCGTATCTGAGATGATCCCCGAGACCATGCACAGGGCAATGCCAGGCGTAGGCTCGAGCCCTGCAGCTCGGAACTGTCTCGCAACCAAAGTGCAGGTCGAACCCACTGGTTCATTGATGAATCGAATGGGTTGATCCGATCTTAGCGAACCGCCTAGTCGATGGTGGTCCAACACTTCGACAATCTCGGCTTCATCGGCCCCCTGAACCGCCTGAGTCAGCTCGTTGTGGTCGACTAGAATCAACTGCGGCTTCGGTGGATTGATCAAGTCGGATTTCGAAAGCACACCGAACAACTTACCGTGATCGTCCAGCACTGGAAACAGCTTTTGCGACGAACGAGCAATCAGTATTCGTGCTTCGGCAATTGGTAACTTCGCAGAAAGCGTCATACAGTCCATGTCGATTGCCGACGCGATGCGACGCGCTGACTTGATTCGCATCGTGGTCGTAGCGGTATCGTATGGACTGCTGATAACCGTGACATTGTTCAGCTTGGCTAACTGCATCAATCCGGTAGAAAGTTCATAGCCCCCGGTGATCACCAGAAGTCGCACCCCATGCTCGAGCGCTGGCAACTGAATCGTTGGGCGATTGCCGCTAACGACCAAAATGTGAGTCGTTGTGTATTGGTGCAGTCGTTCGGTGAATCCCTCCGCACTCATCGCGCCGACGACTACCAACATCTCGTCGATGGCATCGGGAGTGACGGCATGCAGTACTTTTCCCTGAAGTACCGAGTTGATCTTGCTGATCGACGACAGTACCAAGCGCGCCTTAAGTGGATCGGAATCACCTTCGAAGATGACCTTCATCAAGTCCAACAAAGTGAGCAGTCCCAAGTACTTGCCATCGCGATCCAAGACCGGCATCGCGCTCAAGTGGTTCCCCTGCATCCGTTCGTAGACTTCCGAGAAGACCTCGTCATCATAAGCGACGACCGATTCACGACGGCAGATATCGCCAACCTCGGGTCGCACGTCCATGACGATTCGCGGCGGTGCTAAACCGGCTTTGGTCAGCGCATATTCGGTACGTGGATTTAATGTGCCACAACAAGCCGCGATGGCATTGGGGCGAGTTGTCCGTTGCAATAGATCGGCATAAGCCAGGGCTGCACAAATTGCGTCGGTATCTGGATTGCGATGTCCGAAGACGTAAAGATTCATGTCGAGCTGAGTCAGTTAAGATTGAATCGACCAGCTTCCGCGACTCTTCGCAAAAGCTTCCGTTGTAAGCAGCGACATTCTACTCGACGAACCGATCGACTCTCAGAGCACTTTTTCAGAAACGCAGCAAATTCAAAACCCGCAAAAGGACTAATCGTTCAATTCGGCAAAGTAGCCTTCCAAACGAAATGTTCTAAGTCAAGTTTCTTTGTCAATAATGGCGTTTTCAACGTCGTTGCTGAGTACTAACGCCCGTAAGATTGCTCATCCCCACATGATTTCGCCAAGTTGTGACTTGCGTAGAAGCGAGTAATTCAGCGAGTCTCTTTCAGGGCCCAGAATGGAAAGATTTGAATTGCGAAGGTCGAGCAGTTCTTTTGATTCCAGCCGAACAATAGGCTTCGATGGTGCATCTCGCGTACTGCGAAAGACGACCGCCGTGGAATCGTCGCTCAACTTGACACTCGACCCTATGGGGTAAAGCGAACCAGCGCGGATCAAGGCTCGCACTGCATCCATTTCGAATTGTCCATGTGCCGTATGGTACATGATGTATCCCAATGCGTCGGCAGGATGGTAGTTTCTGGCTTCCGGCATTGGAAAGGGTTGTTGTTTGGTAGTCATCGTGAGGAAGGTGTCGGTCAGATTAATGATCCGCGCCAGAGGCATAATCCGGTTTGCATGTAGTCCTCGCGGGAATCCATCACCTCGCGGCGATTCGTGAACTTGGGCGACTACCATGCCGACCTTGGGGTTCAAACCAACGATCGTGTCAACAATATTCGCACTCATCAAAGGGTGCTGCTGGTATTGCTCCTGAACTTCATCTGGATCTTCACTGGCTTCAAATCCCATCAAAGAGATATCGTGCAGCATTGCGGCGGTACCAGCGATGTGGCATTCGGCTGGAACCATGCCCATCTCCTGGGCGACAATCATGCACAGCAGAGCCAGTTGTGAAGAACGATCGGCCAGAAGTCTATTGTTCGCAGATTGCGGCTTGCCGATCGCTTCGGCCAAAGTTACTAGGGCTGCAGCGTTGTCGGTTTGAATATCGCTAACCATTCGTGTGGTCAGCTCGTTGAATTCCATGCTCGTAAAGGCTTGCTTGCCGTTTAGGCTGGCGGACATCTCGACGAGTATCTCAGCCGCCATGTCCAAGTTCTCTTCGATGCGCTGGATGACTCCGGTATCGTAGGGTCGAAAGAGCGCTGTTTCGTCGAGATCTTTCTCGAGCTTCGCGCAAACGGTGGATATCCCAAGTTGAATCCACGCAGCTTTGACGGACTGTGTGAATTCCTCACCTGCATCAGCGAGGTGATCACCAGATTCTGTGAAGATGTCGTACCGAAGCGGTAGTCCTAACTCGAGCTGCGATAGTGGTATCGGCAGCCATTCTGTGAGACCCATGAGAATGCACCTATGAAATCCGACAACTGGGTGCAGTAGGAAATACCTACGCACTTACATTGAGTTGTGGGGCATGGGGCAGTTCGAGGCGAACTCCTGCGGCCGGTAAAACCTCAAGGCAAACACCTCAAGGCGCAACCTGCTACAGGAAAATCTCTATAGGGCATGTGCCGCCTTGGAATTGACTGATAAATCAACGCCAAGAGTGACACGATAGATCAAACAATCGCATAGAATTGGTGGCAAGTCTCGACAGCGTCGCTGGAAACTGGTCCTATGGCTCCAATTGCTCGCTGACAAGAGCAGCCTTTGATGTTTGGAGGGGTTATATCTACGAACTCGGGGGGGAAGGTAGTGCAGCCTCTACTACATATGCTGGCTTGATAAGACCCAGCGCGGCAACTGAAATCACACCGGCTACGAGTTCGCAATCGGATCAATTACTCGGTGATAACGACCGCTTGAGAAGCGCCACAGAAACGTTTCATGCCTTCGGCCAATCGTTCCACTGCAGCAAAACTGCGCTGCTTAGCACTGTCCGAAGTTGGCGTATAGATAATCGCGATGAGATGTCGATCCGTGGGCTCGATCTTTCCAGCCATTGAATCCTTGATCGGCGTTCCAACGGGGCGCATCGGATCAACACTGCGATCAAACACCGTGATCAAATCAGTTAGATCGATCTCATGCCCAACCGAATTGAAGATGAACTGTTCGTCGGCCTTGCCGTAATCGATCAGAAGATTGTCAGAGCACTTTCCGATCGACAAAAGCGAAATAGGTAGGTTGCAAGAAAGGCTGACAGCGTTCAGAAGGTCAACCGGCCCGTTGATTGCCGGCAGTGCCCCATCGGTAGTTGCACAGCGAAGCAGATACTCCTGCGCGGGCTTGCTGCGACCGGAGGCTTTGAATTTTCCATTTCGCAGCATCTGTCGCACTTCACTGCACTGCTGCTCCCATTCCGGTAGTTGGGATTGTAAACCAGCGGTTCGTGCCACCTCATCGCAGAAGGCTCGCAGTTCGTTGTTGGCCGCGACCACATCAACGTCGACGACTTCGACGACGCCAACGACTAGCTTAGCCTTCAACTGCTCGGCAATTTCAACGCGAACTGCCATAGCTTATTTATCGAAATATCCTGGGTGGACAGCCTGCAGTGCTTCGGTCACCTTAGCAACGGCGTACTTGATCTGCTGCTCGGTGTGCGTGCAGTTGATAAAGAATCGCAACCTTGCAGCGGCCTCTTCTACTGCGGGGTAGAGAATCGGTTGAACGTTCACTCCAGCTTCGAACATTTTTCGCGAGACCATCAACGCGTGGAGCGAATTACCAGTGATTACAGGAATCACAGGAGTCTGATCTGAATCGCCAGTGTTCAGTCCATTGCGTTTTGCTTCGCTCAGGAACAACGCGGCTCGTTGTCGCAAAGTCTCAACTCGCTCCGGATGTGACTTGAGGCAATTCAGAGATGCTAACGCTGCGGCGGTATTCGTCGGCGAAAGACCAACGCTAAATACGAAGCCTGGTGCTGTGTATTTCAGAAGCTCGACCAGCGCCTGACAGCCAGCGATGTAGCCACCGCAACTTCCGTAGGACTTGCTGAGCGTACCCATCCAAATATCGACGTCGGTAGCCTTAACTCCGAAGTGCTCGGCGATGCCGCGTCCCGTCTTGCCCATGGTGCCGGCTGAGTGAGCTTCGTCGACCATCAGCCATGCTTGGTGACGATTCTTAACATCGATGAACTTCGGAAGCTCGGGGAAGTCGCCATCCATGCTGTAGACGCCTTCGATGACTACCAAAATGCGTCTGTAGCTGGCTCGAACCTCGTGCAAAATTGCGTCCAGAGACTGCCAATCATTGTGTGGGAATGGACGTCGACGAGCGCCGGACAGTATCGCGCCTTGAACAATGCTGTTGTGCGAAAGCGCGTCGTGGAGGATCAAATCTCCCGGTCCAACCAAGTGGCCGATCGTGGTTTCGTTGGTTGCGTGACCGCCAACCATGACTACGGAGTCTTCGACACCAATCCAATTGGCAATTGCTTTCTCGAGTTCGCGGTGAATCGGTTTTTCGCCGCTCACCAAACGCGATGCACTAACACTGGTTCCGTATTGTTCGGCTGCCTTTTGGACGGCAGAAACAACATCGGGGTCGCCAGACATTCCGAGGTAGTTGTACGAAGCAAAGCTAATTAATTGACGCTTGCCAATTTGAGTCGTATCGCGGACCGTGCCTTCGTGGACTGAGAAGTACGGGTTCGGAACGCCAGTCATTGCGAACTGTGTCTGCGTTCGCTTGAGTCGTCGATACTCGGGCAACATGTCGAAGCGATAGTCTTCGGGTTGCACTTGGCGACTGTCGATTGGCTTGAGCCCCGTTTCGGTAGGCACTAAGCTTCGTCGAATTCGTTTCTTGCCCATGTGCTTCTCGATTGCTTCGGCAACCTCGCGCACTGTTTCAATTTCCTGAAGCACGTTCTCGGGGAATCGACCGTCGAATGTTTGCTCCAACGAATGGGCGATCTGCATACGCTCCAAACTATCCAAACCAAGGTCCAGAACGATGTTGGTGTCGATCTCCAATTGCTTGGCTCGTTCCTGTGCGACGGCGCGAATAGCATCCATCACAATGTCAACGATTTCATGGTCCGGTTGACCAGCAACTGGTGCAGTTCCGGCTGCAGGTTTGGCTAAGGAACCTGTTGTGCCCCATGAGTGCGATGTCGAAGCGGCGATCATCGGTTCGCTGTCAGGAATTTCTAATTCCCACGAGCGCCACTGAGCAACAATCTTCAACGAACCATTGGAGAATAGGTCACGGCACGCGTGACGTTGGATCTTACCGCTGCTGGTTCGAGGCAAGGTACCAAAGCGAACTAGAACGACTGCGTCCGGCGGCAACTCGTGCTGTAAAGTTACTTCGCGGCGGATCGCTTTGATCACTTCTTCCCAATTGGTATCTTCGGCTCGTTTTTGAACTTCCGCGCAAATCACCAATCGCTCGCGTTCGCCAGAATTCTCGGCAAAGGCTGCGGTCAAACCGCTTTGCATGATGTCATGCGCTTGCTCAACAGTTTGCTCAATGTCCTGTGGGTAGCGATTGACACCTCGAACAATGATCATGTCCTTCAGTCGACCAGCTACGAATAGTTGTCCTTCGTGCAAGAAGCCTAAATCGCCAGTCCTCAAATACGGACCGCTTCCATCGGAAGTCATTGCACCAAAGGTATTGATGGTTTCTTCTTCGCGTTCCCAGTAGCCCTGACCAACGCTTGGGCTCTTGACCCAAACTTCACCAATCTCATCGGATTGCAAAGGACGGAAAGTCGAACCGTCGACGATCAAGATCTCCTCGCCGGGCAAGACGGCTCCACTGCCAACCAGTTCGCGAGCGTCTGGATCAGTCGCATTGCATGCGACCACCCGGCTCAAATCAAGCTGCTTGGAGTCAAACGATTGCAACACGGGCGGATCTTGCGGAGGTCCACCCGTGACGATCAAGGTTGTTTCGGCCATCCCGTAACAGGGCAAGAATGATGCAGGGTTGAATCCGACTTTCGAGAATCGCTCGCTGAACTGGCGAAGTGTCGAAGCGCGAATCGGTTCGGCACCGTTAAAGGCTGTCTTCCAACTGCTGAGGTCCAGACCCTTGAGTTCATCATCGGAGATCTTGTCGACACACAGCTGGTAAGCAAAGTTCGGCCCACCACTGGTTGTGGCTTTGAAGCGGGCGATGGTCTCCAGCCAGCGAATTGGCTTTTGAAGAAACGTCATCGGGCTCATCAAATCCACAGGACGCCCCATGAAAAGGGGAGCCAATATTCCGCCCACTAGACCCATGTCGTGGTACGTTGGCAGCCAGCTCATACCAATCGATTCCTGATTGGCATCAAAGGCAACCATGATCAGTTCGCAATTTCGCACCAAATTTCCGTGCGAAAGCATCACGCCTTTGGGTTGGCCAGTTGAGCCTGAGGTGTACTGCAATACCGCCAAGTCATCTGGGCTTATGTGCGGCTGTTTCCACTGAGCGGTGTAATCCTCGGGCAATGCATCGGAGGCGATGATCGAGACCGATTCCCACTCAACCCAGTTCTCGTCGGCTTCGATTTGCTGGCGGACGTACTCGTTTGTCAAAGCCAACTGCACTTGGCAATCCTTGGCAATGCCGTGGATTCGCTGACCCTTGCGATTTCGGCGCGGTGGAAATGCAGGGACGGCTGTGGCACCCGCGTACAGGCAGCCAAAAAAGCCAACCACAAAGTCCAGTACCGGCGGATAGACCAGCAAGACGCGTTGTCCTGTGGCGTTGAGCTTCTGCAAATAGCCCGCCAACTTGCGAGCGGCCGCATCTAACTGTTCAAAAGTTAAACACTGATCCTTTGTCGGATCATTGCCGTCGGTGAAGTAATAGGCGGGTTGGTTAGGTCGAACCTTTGCCCAATGCTGAAGCACCCCGACTAAGTCGCTTCGCGGGGGCTGCGAGCCATGTTTACCGAATATCGCATGGAAATGTGCTTCGGTAACGCCAGAACCTGATTCTATTGCATGCATTGCTGTAATTGGAAAACTACTCGTAACGGCGGTTTCCATTGCTATTGTCTGAAAAAGAAGCTTATACTGTGGCCTGATTGCCGGGCATATGCAAGTCAGGGTTTGAATTAAATGTTCTTTTGTACACCACTTTCGCGATGCACAGTCTGCTCATTTATCGAGTCAACTGGAATGGTAACCGGGAAGAATCGGCAATTATGACAGCTTTTCACTCAAATAGCTCGGGTTATTATCGATTTCGAGGGCAAATCATCCAAGCATGTCCATTTCGCCTCAGCAACTGCAACTGTTGATCACGACTTCACTGGAGTCTCGGCGGAACGCCTACGCCCCTTATAGCGGCTTCCAAGTGGGCTCGGCAGTCTTGGGAAGCAACCAGAAGATTTACGGTGGTTGCAACGTTGAAAATGCATCGTACGGACTTACCATCTGCGCCGAGCGAAATGCAGTTTTTTCCATGGTAAAAGACGGCTGTCGGCAGATTTTAGCAGTCGCCATCGCCCTACCTGGAGGCGGGCCACCTTGCGGTGCCTGCCGCCAAGTGTTGGCTGAGTTTGGACGGGACTATCCCGTCTATCTGATCGACTCGGAAACCGGAAGTGTGGCTGCGGAGTGGAATATCGAGAAGCTAATCCCAGTTGCTTTTCGTCCTGACAACCTTTCAAATCCACCCAAGTAGCTTGAATTCAGGGTTCGGAGGGCAATTTGGCCCATCCCATCTAGCCCACTTTAACATCGCGATTCCGTTCGTACCGATTATTCCGAATCTTCCAAATATTTGGACCTGTTGCTGCCGATAAGCACGGTTGTAACGAGTTTTCGGGCAATAACGACATCGCACGTCGAACCGCTCCAAAGCGACTGACAATCGCCAGGACGACAACGAGCAGGTCGAGCCGTTTTACACCTTCGAAGAATATTCGTCGGAACCTCAACAGTCAGCTTGGCGCTGGTTTAAGGGTCTGACGGCCGAACACGGACCAAGTGCCGGTGGAGAGAAATCAATGAGAATGCTCAGTGGAATGCACTGGCTGACGGTGGGGCTAGCTCTCCTCGTAAGTGCTCACGGATTTGGAACCAAGACTGCCAAAGCTCAGTCGCCTATGACGGCTGAGTCGCCTACGAGCATGGCTTTCCCTGGTCCAGCACCAGCCGGCTGTGACACCTACTATGATGACGGTCAAGGAATGCTTGGAACAGGCCTGCTGAATGGTCCATTCGGAAGCCGTTACAACGGCCAAGACGGTGGAGTGCTCGGTGGCGGCTTGTGCAACGACGGCTCTTGCCGACCAGGTTTGGGCGGCCGTTTAGCCGGAATGCGCGGCGACGCTAGCCTAATCAATGGCGGCGTGCTGCGTCGCATCATGGGACCATTCGCACCCTATGCCGATGGGCAAGGATCACAACGTTGGTTCGACGTTTACGCTGGTACACTAGCGTTCACGCGAAAGAGTGGCTTTGGCGGAATTGGCTCGACTCAACAAGTTTTTGAAACCGGACAATACCTCACAACTGACGTGATTAGTTCGGTCGGTGCAGGTACAGCCGCTGTGCCACCGCCCAACGCCAATACGCCAGGTGTTGTTGCTCAACCAGGTCCTGCCGCACTACGCGTATCTGACCTGGATATGGATAAGCTGCGTTACGGCTTGGAACTGATCGGTAACATCCAAACTGGACCGGGAGCGAACGTTGAAGTTCGTTACTTCGGATTGAATAAATGGACAGACACCGCTTCTGTGCGACGCACGCAGTTCGATTTGATGAGCGTGTTCAGTCAGTGGGGTACCGACCCCGCGGGCGGTTACGATGACACCGACCGTTCAGGCATCCACACGATTTCATACACCTCCAAGTTTGATAACGCTGAAGTTAGCTACCGTCGTCGTTGGGTGGGTGCCAACCCAGCCTTCCAAGGATCGTGGTTAGGCGGTATCCGATACTTCGAACTTGACGAGGTGTTTGCTTTCAGTGCGGTAGGAAGCCGGAACAATACCTTCAACTTCGACCAGTTGCGATTCTTCAACATGGACACCCGAACACGCAACCACTTGGTTGGTGCTCAAATCGGTGGAGACCTTTGGGTCAACCTGATTCCTGGCGTCTCCTTGGGAACGGAACTGAAGGGTGGTGTCTACAACAACAATGCGAACGTAGACACGGTGGTCGTTTCAAACTCAATCCAACGAGCCTTCGAAAAGCTTGAGAAAGACCGAGCTGCCTTCTTGGTCGAATATAACGCTCAAGCGATCTACCGCTTGACCTACTCCTGGACTGTTAAGGGTGGTTACAACCTACTGTATGTCGACAACGTTGCATTGGGACCTGATAACTTCAATCCACGATTAACTGGCGCGATACCACCTGGCGGTGCTAATCCTCAGATTACCGGCTTTACCGCCAACCGCGACCCATACCTCAACGTAACCCGCGAAGTCCTCTACCATGGATTCTCGTTCGGTGCCGAATTCATGTGGTAAACGGACACAGCTAGTTTAAAGCTCGCAGAAATCAAAAGGGTCAGCTCAAAAAGCTGGCCCTTTTTTCGTTTGCCGCCCGCGTAGTCTAGCGACTGAGGCCAGCCACCTTATAATCTGCCAAACCAAATGGTCGACCGCGGCTTCGATTGGCTCCAAGCCAGAATTACGATCCTGAGCGTCGATCTACAGTACCGTCGTCGCTGATGAACACGGCGACGACTGGTCCGCCTGCCAATGTACTAAGTTGAACAAATACGCCAGACTACATGGTCTCTAGGAAACGCAGAGACCATGATTCAAATACCCGCGCCATAGGAAATGTGATGAGCCAGCCAGAGAAAACCGTCATTATTGGAAGCGGCCCCGCAGGATTTGCGGCTGCGATTTATGCAGCTCGAGCCAACCTCCAGCCACTGCTTTTCGAAGGCACTGTGAAGCCTGAAATGATCCCTCTGGGACAATTGGCCTTCACAACCGAAGTCGAGAACTATCCTGGCTTTCCGTTCGGGAACATTCGCGCCTTTATTGAGAGCGCCGTCGACAGCGACCGGCATTGGAATCTTCCTCCCGTTCCCAAAGGCCATGAAAAAGATGGTCGTCCACACTACGCGGTTCAAGGTGTCGAGTTGATGGAGCTGATGAAGCAACAAGCCATCAACTTTGGCACTCGCATAGTTGGCGACGATATTGTTGACGTCGATTTCTCGGGACCAGTTCACAAAGTCATTCCCGGCGACGGTGCACCGGTTGAAGCCAAGACTGTGATTATCGCCACGGGTGCTCGAGCCAACTGGCTAGGGCTGCCCTCCGAGGAAAAATACAAGAATCGCGGTGTCAGCGCCTGTGCCGTCTGCGATGGAGCGATTCCGATCTACCGCCGCAAGCCTCTCGCGGTCATCGGTGGTGGTGATACGGCGATCGAAGAAGCCGCCTATCTAGCAAACCTTGAAGGTGCCGACACGATCTATTTGGTACACCGCCGAGATTCGCTTCGCGCCAGCAAGGCCATGCAAGATCGCGCGTTCAATCATCCGAAAATCAAGCTCGTTTGGAATAGCGTCGTCGATGAGGTTCTGGGGGACGAAAAGCAGGTCACAGGAGTCCGACTCAAATCGACCGTCGATGGTTCGACTAGCGACCTTCCTGTGGCAGGGATGTTTGTCGCCATCGGTCACACTCCGAATACCTCCTTCCTCAAAGGCAAGTTGGAGATGAACGAAGCTGGTTATCTCAAATGGACCAAGCCTTTCCGTACTAACACCAGCGTGGAAGGCGTGTTCGCTGCTGGCGACGTTGCGGACGACTACTATCGCCAAGCGATTACCAGCGCGGGAACGGGCTGTATGGCCGCGTTGGATGCCGAGCGATTTATGGCTCACTAAAGTTTTGCGGCCTCGGCTGAACTTTTGAACCGACACGCCGTGTACAGTCGCCCAGTGAACAGTCGCCCAGCACAGAAGCGCTGGGAACCGACGCTTTGAGAATTGGCTAACGAGTTTCTTACTAGAAAGTTACGTTGATGAGCAGCAACGCTTCTAAATTGCCTTGGATTTCGGTAGCAGTCGCTCGAGAAGCGGCTAGCATTGATCAGCGCATCGAAGTGCGCGGTTGGGTTCGCACACGACGCGATAGCAAGGGCGGCTTTAGTTTCATCGAGATCAACGATGGAAGCTCGATGGGCAACCTGCAAATCGTTGCTCAAGCTACGCTGGAAAACTACGAATCTGTCATCAGCTCGTTATCGGTCGGCAGTTCAATCGTTGCTTCCGGCACCTTGAAGGCCAGCGAGGGTGGCGGCCAAGCAACAGAGCTTGCTGCCGACGAAGTTCGTTTGATCGGTGACGCTCCCGCCGATTTTCCGCTCCAGAAGAAGCGTCATACTTTCGAGAAGCTCCGCGAGTGGGCTCACCTTCGTCCGCGAACCAATTCATTCGGCGCGTTGGCTCGTGTTCGCAACCGTTTGGCATTTAGCGTTCACCAATTCTTCCAAGAGGAAGGCTTCTACTACGTAAATACTCCGATCATTACAGCCAGCGATTGCGAAGGCGCCGGCCAAATGTTCCGGGTTACGACTTTGCCGCTCGATAACCTGCCCATCAAAGAAGGCAAGATCGATAACTCGAAGGACTTCTTCGGCAAGCCATCGTACCTCACCGTTTCAGGACAACTGGAGGCTGAGACCTACGCAACTGCATTGGGCCGCTGCTATACATTCGGGCCAACGTTCCGCGCCGAGAACAGTAACACGAGCCGGCACCTTGCCGAGTTCTGGATGATCGAGCCCGAAGCTGCTTTCTACGAGCTGAGCGACAACATGGCGCTGGCCGAACGGTTTATTAAGCGGCTGCTGCAAGACGTATTGGCTTTGTGCGCTGAAGATATGAGCTTCTTTGATGAACGCGTTCAACCAGGTTTGCTCGATTCGTTGAAGCTGGTTCTTGAAAAGCCGTTCCAGCATCTCAGCTACACCGAAGCCGTCGATATCTTGCTCAGCAGCGGACAGAAGTTTGACTACCCTGTGGCCTGGGGCACCGATCTGCAAGCTGAACACGAACGCTATCTCACCGAAAAGCACGTAGGCGGACCGCTGATCCTGTACAACTATCCCAAGACGATCAAGCCTTTCTACATGCGCTGCAACGAGGATGGCAAGACAGTTGCTGCCATGGATGTTTTGGTTCCCAACGTCGGCGAGATCATCGGCGGCAGCCAGCGTGAAGAACGCTTGGATGTATTACTCGCCCGCATGAAGGAGATGGATCTCCACGAGCAAGATTATTGGTGGTACATCGACCTGCGCAAGTACGGCTCGGTTCCACACAGCGGCTTTGGACTAGGCTTCGAACGTGTCGTTCAATGGATCACCGGCATGACCAACATCCGCGATTGCATCCCCTTCCCCAGAACACCCGGCTCGGCTGAATTCTAAGCGCCGAGAACAGCACAAAGCAGTATTGAAGGTCGATGCCACATGATCAGGACGATGCGCCGCAGAATTGCCATACTCACCGGCGGAGGCGATTGTCCGGGCTTAAACGCAGTCATTCGCGCGGCCACTAAGGCGGGCGTGCATTTGGGCTACGATGTCATTGGCATTAAGCGAGGCTTTGAAGGGCTGGCGTCGCCGTTCCAAGCTATTGAGCTCAACATTGAAAACACCGCCAACATCTTGGATCAGGGCGGTACGATTCTCGGCTCAACTAACAAGGGAAGGTTTTCGGCGAAGGTTGGAGTCAACGAAGCTCGAGCCGTTCCTCAGGAGCTGATGGACGATGTGCGTAAGAACGTCGAAGACAATCAGCTCGACGGAGTCATTTGCATTGGCGGCGATGGATCGCTCTCCATCGCGCTTCAAATGCATCAGATGGGAGTACCCGTAGTCGGTGTCCCCAAAACGATCGACAACGACATTGCGGCGACCGCTTTCACCTTCGGTTTCGACAGCGCAGTTGCCTGTGCCGCCAATGCGTTGGATCGATTGCATACGACGGCCGCTAGTCATGAACGTGTGATGGTCTTGGAGGTCATGGGGCGACACACTGGATGGATCGCTGTGCATGCCGGGCTGGCCGGAGGCGGCGACGTGATCTTGATACCCGAGATCCCTTGGGAGATTGAGAATGTCTGCGAGAAGATCACCCAACGCAAAGCGATGGGACGTCCGTTTACATTGATTGTTGTCGCCGAAGGAGCTCAACTGCCCGATGGTGGGCAAATGACGCTCGCACCTGTTTCCGAGCATCAGCAGATTAGACTGGGCGGTATCGGTCAGTGGGTCGCTGATCAAATTCAGGAGCGTCTCAACACAGAAACACGCTGTGTCGTGTTGGGCCATCTCCAACGCGGTGGAGCGCCAACTTACTTTGATCGTTGTCTATCGACCCAGTTCGGCGCTCATGCCGTGCGGTTGATCGAGGAAGGCAGATTCGGCGAGATGGTCTGTTTCGAGCCCCCCAATATTAGCAGTGTTCCTATTGCGCAGGCCGTGCAAAGACTGTCCACAGTTGACCCTAGCAGCTCGATCATCCAAGCCGCGCGGGCTCTCAACATCAGCTTCGGAGATACCCCGCACTTTCAGAATCCCTTTCCGAACTCACAAGTCCAAGCGGCGACACGAGTCGAAAAATTCAACCGCAGTTAACCACAGACGGAAAATCGGTTCGACTAGCGGTCGAATCCTCTACGTTTTCGCTTCTTGAGAACTGCTGCGCCTTGGAATTGTGGTAACTTGGCCCAATAGGCAAGCCCGAAAGTCCAATCCTTAAGCGGGCCGCACAGATTGACAATCTAAAGCACTCTTCACGATCAAAAGTACACGCATGACCCCAGCTATCGAACTGTTCGACGTCACCAAGTCGTTTCGCTCGCAGGTAGCCGTCGATTCGCTCAGTTTGACAGTTCCGACCGGGAGCATCTACGGCTTCATCGGCCCGAACGGATCTGGCAAGACGACGACGCTTCGCATGATCCTGCGAATCTATCAACCAGATTCAGGCCGCGTCGTCGTGTTGGGGCAACCTCAAGGGGCAGTTGCTGATGATCGGGTCGGTTATCTTCCGGAAGAACGGGGCTTGTATAAGCGCATGAAGGTCTTTGACCTATTGGACTACTATGCCAAGCTCAAGGGAGTGCGCAATGCTAAGCCGATGATCCATGAGTGGCTTGAAAAAATGGGCGCCACACCGTGGGCGAATCGCAAGATCGATGCGCTCTCGAAAGGTATGGCTCAGAAAGTTCAGTTCATCTCAGCCGTCATCCATCAGCCGCAATTGTTGATTCTAGACGAGCCCTTTTCGGGGCTTGATCCAGTCAACATGGAAGTGCTGCGCGAGGCGGTTCTCGAGCTTCGTAAGGCAGGCATTACGATCGTATTTTCGACGCATGACATGGAGATGGCCGAGCAGATGTGCGACTACATCTTCATGATCTACCGCGGTAAGAAAGTGCTCAACGGAACCCTGGATGAAATTCAGTCTGCTTATCCAGCGGATCGAGTTCGCGTGCGATTGGCCGATCCACAGGCATCACTACCGACTCACTCTTTGATTCTCGATCCCGAACGACGCGGACGATTGTTTGAGTTTCGCATGGCCGACCCTTCGCGCGGAAGCGAAGTTCTTCGCCATTTAGTTCAATCTGAAAACGTAGAGTACTACGAAGTTGTGCGACCCTCCTTGCACGACATCTTCGTTCAGATCGCTGGCCCCGAAGCCCGACAAGCGATCCTCTCCAATAAAAACGAATCCGCAGCTTAGTTAGGACTCCCGATGAAAAAGATTTTCACCATTGCCAATCGCGAGTTCCGAGCCATTGTCGGAACAAAAGCGTTTTTGATCTCACTCAGCATCATGCCCATCTTGATGTTTGGTGGCATCATCGCCATGCAACTTCTTCAAGAACGTGGATCGATCGAAGAGAAGAATCTGGTAGTCATCGACCACAGCAAGCAGCTCTATGAATTCCTGCAATCCAGCGCCGAAGCCAACAACGCTTTTGTCGATGGACAAGCTCAGAAAGCAGAAGAGGAAGCGAAGTCTGCTTCAGAAGCAAATGCAGATACAACGGCGGATGCAAAAGCGGATTCAAAAGATAAGGCTGAGTCCACGAAGCCCACGAGCTCGCCTCGCCGCGGTCCTCCGACCTCTTCGAAGGGAACGCGTTTTGTCCTGCAATCGATTAATCCTGATGAAGCTAACGAAGCGAAGATGCTCGAGCTATCTGATCAAGTTCGCAGTCAAAAGATCACCGGAATCTTGGAAATCCCCGCGGATGTGACCTCTTCGGGCGCAGTCAAGCTCTACTCCGAAGACTCGGGGATCTCCACGATGAATTTCTGGCTCACCGATCGCATCAATGATCGCGTAAAGAAGCTGCGATTTGAGAGTATGGGACTCGATCCAGTGCAGGTACAACAAGCCACGCAACCCGTCGCGCTTCGCAACCTGGGCTTGGTCCAAGTCAAGTCCGATGGCACGGTTCAAGCCGCTGAAGAAAAGGACTCGATGGCTGGAATCCTACTGCCCTTGTTTGTCATGATGTTGATGTTCATGGTGATCTTTATGGCGTCGCAACCAATGCTTGAGAGCGTGTTGGAAGAGAAGTCGCTGAGAATCGCTGAAGTACTTTTGGGAAGTGTGAATCCATGGCAACTGATGTGGGGCAAGCTGCTGGGATGCGTTGCTGGGTCGCTAACGATCGTTGCCTTCTATGTCGTGGGAGCCTATATCTTCGCGGTTCAGAAGGGATACTCTGACATGATCCCGCTGCATTTGATTCCCTGGTTTATCGTGTTTCAAATCTTGGGAGTGATGTTCTATGCCTCGATCTTCCTCGCGGTTGGCGCTTCGGTATCGCAGTTGAAGGAGGCTCAATCGATGCTGTTGCCCGCTTGGATACTGCTCATGTCACCCATGTTTGTCTGGTTCATGTTGGTCCAAGAACCCAACGGATCGTTGGCTGTCGGTTTTTCACTCTTTCCACCTGCCACACCCACGACGATGGTCTTGCGGATGGCTACGGGATCGACCGTTCCAACCTGGCAACTACTGTTGGGAGTCGTCTTGCTGGTTGCAGCCACCTCCGGATGCGTGTGGCTCGCAGGTCGCATCTTCCGAGTCGGCATTTTATGGCAAGGTAAGACGCCGAAGCTAACTGAACTGGTCCGCTGGGCCTTTACGGCCTAAGTCTCTAAACGAGTGATGGCATGAATGTCGAACGATTTGTTCGCGAATGCAATCGATTCCAATGGCGAACTATCGGAGTCGGTATCGCAACCGTACTGTTTATGGCGGCATCTTTCGCACTGGTGATTCCGTTCCGTGATCAGATTAAACAATTTGTCTCGGAAAGGTATGGTTTACCGGTTGCCGAAATCGTTATCGGACTAACGCCTTTTCCTTCAGTCATTGTTGTGTTCGCTGGTCTAATTTGGGTTCAGCGCCATGCGAACCGATCATCCGAACTCAACTGTCCTTATTGCTGGAAATTCGTCGGCGGAATGCGTTATCTAGTTGTGGCAACAAAGTGTTGTCCGCACTGTGGAAAAAGGATACTTGAGGTTACAGACGACTAACCCGCTGTAGGCTGATAACAGCCTGCAACAATCTGTGAGTAGAAAAATGCTTAGAACTTACATTGTCAATCTCATTGCCTTCGTCCTCGCATCGAGCTGTCTGGGGCTTGCCGCTGACGATTCACTAACTGTAAGAACGCAAAAGTGGCTTAATTTAGTGCGTGAACTGACGCCGCAAGTTAAGGAGTCTCAGCAAGACTATGCGAACGCAATGTCTGTGGCTGTTCTTGCAGACTCCGGTAAGCACGCGGAAGCAAGAGCACCTGCAATGCAAGAGGATGGCGACAAAAGATGGTCGCGACTAACCAACGTCGTTATGGCTCTGGTGTATAAGTCAGATTTTGAAAATGCACTGTTGATCTCTCGCGAAATTTCTGATCCAAAATGGAAGGTCAGAGCCACTCATTACGTCGCGATTGCATTTGCGCGTCAAGGGAATCTCGAACGCGCAGAAAGCCTGATTGTTGACATGGTAGATGACAATTACAAAGATCGTGTAGTGTCTGAAATATGCCAATATCTTTCGAGGAATGGCAAATTTGATGACGCGGTTGCTCAATCGCATAGAATCAAGGATCCTGCACGAAAAGCTGAAACGACGAAACTGATCAATAAACCACGCGAAGTGAATCCAAGTCCGCTGGATCAGCTTAATGGCTCACTTCATGATCATATCGCTACATTGACCGCCTTTTCTTCTGACGGCAGCTACGATTCTGCAATTAGCGCAATCGTCGCTGCTAAGGCAGGCGATCGTGCTCAGGCAAAGAAACATCTTGCAGATTGCATCGGAGATACCAATGCTCTAGAGATTCCGCCGAGAAAAACGACAACTCTCATTCTGGCTTCGGTGGCTCTGGTTGAGCTCGGTGAATCCAAGGTTGCAGGTGACATCATCGAGAAACTCTATGAACGTGCCGGAAAGGACTGGAGTGGCGTGACGACTACCTTCGGAAGGCCCATCCTTTTTTCACTCCTCGTTCGCTTAGATCGCCGCGATGCGATCGATGCAATTCTTGCGAAAGGAAAGAAAAACTACGAAGCCGATCCGACCGACTTTTCCTACCCTTCTACGCTACAGACGCTAGCTACATCACTCGTGGAGGAAGGCCGTCTGACGGAAGTTGATTCACGACTTGAAAGTCTGAAGACTCCAGATGAGAAGCTCTTCCTCGTGCTAGGTGCAATCACGGGCGCAGAATACATTCGAAAAAGCAAGCAGTAACTCTAGTTGCCGAGTTCAAGCTCCATGCCGCGACCTAATACTAAAGCCGAACTACTGTCTGCTAGCAGAGATCGCTTCGCGCGACTGAATCTAGCCATAGATGCACTTTCGCCAACGCAGATTAAGGCATCGTTTCCATTCGAGCATCGCGATAAGAATGTTCGTGATGTTCTCGCTCACCTGCACGCTTGGCACGAGATGATGTTCGACTGGTATAATACGGGAATGGCAGGATCTAAGCCAGAAATGCCAGCCAAGGGTTATACCTGGAGAACCACACCAGAATTGAATGCCGCAATCTGGGAAAAGTACCAACGTACTTCACTCCCGTCCGTTCGTAAAAGGCTAGATGCATCACACGAGGCCTTGATGCAGTTGATACTTCAGCACACCAATGACGAACTATTCACGAAGTGCTTCTATACTTGGACGGGCACGACTTCGCTGGGTTCCTACCTGGTTTCGGCGACGGCAAGTCATTACGATTGGGCTTTGAAAATTTTAAAGCGAGTGTGCGGTAGTGGGGCAAAGCTACAGTAGAATATGGCAGCTTACACTGTCATTGTCAGTCGTCCCAATCATCAAACGTTGGTAGCCAATGAAGACCTCCACCGATGTAACCATGCCAACATCGCTCAAGCCAATCTTTCCAAACGAGTGTGTCGTTTGCTGCTCCGAGACTTTCGACACGGCCAAGATCACACAGAACTCTCAGAATCCTATTTCCGTTTTCTTCATGCCAATCCTCTGGTTGTTTCGATGGTCTCGCGTCGAATTCCCGCTGTGTCGAAATTGCATGTTTCGATTTTACTTTCAGCGTTGGGGCCGCTGGATACTGTGCTGTGCGCTTATTGCGATCGCGTTTCCCATCATCGCCCCCTACTATCGCGAATGGAGCCCACTGTTTCGAAAGATCGCTATTGGCGTTTCCTGCTTCGTTGCGATGATCCCTTACGTTCTCTTTGAGGTATTCGTTCCCCGATCATTCAACACCACTAGCTATCCCAAAACGACGACCTACGAGTTCGCTTCGTGGGACCTCGCTTTGCAATTTTACGCATTAAACACTCAGCGATATCCAAAAGCAGAAATCACGATATCGTAGCGACTTCTTGGTAGGTCCTTATCTGCCGGAAAGGACCAGAGAAGGCTTGGTTAGTCGGTTGAATCTCGAGTACAAGTGAGTCGTTTCCAAAGGGCACGTAAAGAAGTTCTCACGTAAAGGCGCGGAGGCGCAAAGTTCTCAAGTGAAGGCCTAGTACCAAAGCGAAGAAAACTCTTTGCGGCTCTGCGCCCTCGCGTCTTTGCGTTAAAAACTCTCTTCCACAGTCGTAACGTTAAAGTTGTGAACGCGCCCTAACTTGGCATCGTCCAACTTGGTCAAACCCGGCGGGAATTTGACCTACTTGTCCACAAAATCCTCAATGTACTGCCGAACAATGGTCTCAAGCGATGGAGGCTTGGGAAGTCCAAGTCCCACACCGCGACTACCGTCGATCTCGGTAGGCCAGTTGTTGACGATGCCCTGAATGCGAGCGTCAAAGCTGTCGACAATCTCGCCCATCGCTCTGTTGTCTTGACGGGCAATGGCCTTCAGCGTCTGCTCGGCAAGCTCGGGTGTAACGCGATGAGCGGGCAAGCCTACCGCGCGATCATCACCCAGCGATGCTGCGGGTAAATCGTGAATCGCTACTAACGACTCAATCACTGTTCGATAGCCGGTCATCGGGTGCGGCTGATCGCGACGCACCGGCAACAAGCAGGGCTCGCCATGAAGTGGTTCCCGGAACATGCCGCTCGCCCAACTGGATGCGGCCGCATTTGGCTTTCCAGGCCGAACGATGACAGTGGGCAGTCGAGCGGACCGACCATCGAAGAAGCCTTTACGAGAGTAGTCGTTGATCAGCAACTCACAGATGGCTTTGGTCATCCCATAAGTTGTTTGCGGCGTTAGCTTGTCGCGATCAGCGCAGGGAGTTCGCATCGCTTCGCCGCCAAAGCAGGCGATACTACTCGCGAATACGACTCGCGTAGATCGGCCGAGTCGTCTAGCTGCTTCAAACACATGCCGACCACCATCTAAGTTGACGCGCAATGCGTCGTCAAAACGCTCTTCGCACTCTCCGCTAACCATCGAGGCCAAATGAAAGACCGAGGTTGGTTGATTGCGGCCGATCGAATCAAAAACAAAGTCGCGATTACCGATATCTCCAACTATCTGCCTAACGATGGGGTTTGTCGCCGGAACTGCAAATCGGGCATCGAGCAGAACAATTTGCTCGATCGGAGTTTGTTGGTTGTCTGCACCAACCAGAGAGCCTTGCTTGAGTAGTCGCTGGCAAAGTTGCGATCCTAAGAAACCACCACCACCCGTGATAACGACTTGCATACTATTCACTTTGCCAATAAGACCAATAATGTTGCTGGAAATTGAACCGATCGATCTGCTGCGGGCACTCGTAGACTTGCGGCAATTGTAAAATCTGACGCTTTCGATCCGTGTCCGCGAGCCGTGATGGTACGTGCTTTTATGCAGCAGAACAAGCCTCTTCAAGGAATCATCGTTGGCTATATCGGCCTTGGCAATATGGGACGGCCTGGAGCCAGACATTTGCATCAAGCTGGCGCTGATGTCGTCGTTTGGAATCGTAGCGATGGACCAGCTCGCGAAGCCGAGTCGCTGGGGATGCGTCGCGCGAACTCGCCAGCACATCTCGGACAGCTTGTTGGAGATGGAATTGTCTGTCTGAACTTAACGACTACCGAGGTTGTCGAGCAAATAGTGTTTGGCGCCGAAGGCTTAAGTAAAGGGCTTTCTGCCAACGCTCTGGTGATCGATTTTGGTACTACCGATGTCGCGGCGACGCGTCGGTTTGCAGAAAAACTTGCTTGGATCGACGCGCCCGTTTCAGGCGGTCAAGTTGGAGCCGAAGCTGCTACGCTGACCATTATGGCTGGTGGCTCAACCGAGAATTTTCATAGGGCTCTGCCTATCCTGCAAACTGTGGGTAAGCGTGTCACTCACATGGGAGACAGTGGAGCGGGCCAAGTAACAAAGTTGGCGAATCAACTGATCGTCGCTCAGACCATCGACGCCGTCGCTCAAGCTCTGCGACTTGCCGAGCTATCTGGAGTTGACTCCGGAAAGGTTCGCGAAGCTCTGTTGGGCGGTTTTGCAGAAAGCCGTATCCTACAACTGCATGGCGATAGAATGGTGCGACGCGATTTTGTTGCCGGTGGTCGAGCTGTGTTGCAACTGAAGGATGTTCATCTAATCTGTAAGCTTGCCGAATTGGTTGGCTTCAGTTCACCAACTTTGGAAAACTGCCGCGCGCAATGGGAACAGATGGTCCTGCAAGATGGGCTAGGCGATTTGGACCACTCAGGCCTGTTTAAGCTGTACGAGTAGAGCATTGGCTGGTCGAGTGTCCGTTAGATTTATTGAATTCATGTAGTTGAGGGAGATCAAAGTGAGACAGTTAAGTCTTGTTGGATTCGTAGTGGTAAGCCTCACTCTTTTAAGCGTGAAAGTTCGAGCTCAGGAAATGTACAGAGAACCGCCAAAATCGATTGTGGATGTGATCGACGCGAGCCCCGAACCTTCGGTCTCCTTTAGCCCCGATGGTCGCTGGATGACCTTTATCCAACGCCCGGCCATGCCTTCGATCGCCGAGCTATCGCAACGATGGTTGGGGCTTGCGGGAATGCGAATCGATCCCGTTTCGAACTCCAGCTTTCAGACGGGATATCCGACCAGCTTGTCCATTCGCAAAACGGACGACACGACTGAGCCCGTAAAAGTCACTCTGCCCGCAGGCAGCAAGTTACTCAGCATCACTTGGTCGCACACCAGTCGTTGGATGGCCGTATTGGTTGTTAGTGATAAAGGCACAGATCTAGTAGTCGTCGATCCGAACAAGCCCACCGAAGGCAAGACGATACTCACTCGCGTCAATCCTTTGTGGAACGGTATCGAGTGGCTGCCCGATGGCGACTCGTTTGCTTGCGCAATCATTCCTCGTGATCGCGGTGCTGAGCCATCTGCCGACAACGTACCCAAAGGCCCGAACATTCAAGAGTCTCTGGGGAACAAATCGCCGACTCGAACCTTTCAAGACCTGCTAACCAATGATCACGACGAGCGATTGTTTGAGTACTTTTCAACGTCGCAAGTTGTTGTCGTCAACGCAACCAACGGTCAGTCACGGACCGTCTATGGTCCAGCCATGGTAGGCGGTATTTCCATCAGTCCCGATGGTCAATATTTCTTGATCTCCACGATTCAGCGTCCCTTCTCGCGTTTGATGACTGCATCGTCATTTCCGACTAAGAATGAAGTTGTTTCGTTGAAGGATAGCAAGACAACTGAGATTGTCTCAACACCACTAGCCGAGAACATTCCCATTGAAGGTGTTCCAACATGGAAGCGTAACATCACTTGGCGTCCAGATC
>CAUJKA010000052.1 GCA_963204965.1 Planctomycetota bacterium
CAGTCGTTCAAGATCGATGTCCAGCCCGCTCGTGACAACGCCTCGCCGATTATTGCCACCGAGCCCAACACCAAGATCGGCGCCGGCGAGACCTTTACCTATGCGGCTACAGCGCTGGACAACGATCGAGACACACTCCGCTATAGCTTGATCGATGCCCCGCCGGGTGCAGCCATCGATCCGACAACCGGTAAAGTCACCTGGGACGCTCGAGCCGATATGGCGCTGAGCTTTGCACCTTATGGAAACAGTAGCACGGGTCGCGTGGAAATCGAAGCGCATCCGAGTTTGCAACCAGCTAGTTTGACCGCCGAAGGTTGGTTTAATCTAACATCATTGACTGCCTCCAATGGGGCGAGCTATCTGATCCGTCAACCCAGCGACAATGGCAGTGCATATGTCTTGGGCACTCGGTTTAACAACACTCTACGCTTAAGCGTAGACTATCCTGGAGCGATTCCCGACGTCGACTTCGATGTCCCGTTTGTTCCTACAACCAATCGATGGTATCACATTGCTTTGACCATCGACGACGCTACCAAGCTCGCCACGATTCTCGTCGATGGCGTCGTGCTGGGCACTAGAACGCTACCAGCTTCGATCCCCTACACGCCAACAGCTCGAGCTCACGTTGGCGATAGTAGTGTATTCTTCACGCGGGCCATCATCGATAACTACCGCTTGTGGAACGTGGCTCGCACGCCGGCCGAGATCGCCGCTGGACTGTCTCAGCAATATTCCAGCGACAATCGAATTGTGCTCGACTATCGTTTCGACGAGCCGCAAACGCTAACCGTCCGCGATTTTTCGCCCGCTGGTAACCATGGCTATCGCAAGGCCAATGGCTTGCTGCCTGTGTTTGTACCCGGTCTGGCAGAAACTGGCAGCCATCAGTTCACCATCGGTGTGGAAGATGGTCGCGGAGGATCGGACCAACAGTCCTTCACGCTCGATATCCTGCCCGAACTACGCGGTTCGATTCGCGGTCAGGCCTTTAGCGATCTCAATGACAATGGCTCGCGCGATGCAGGTAGCGAACCAGTCCTTCCTGGCGTTCATCTATTCATCGATGCGAACGGGAACGGCTATCCCGACCCAAGCGAATCGCAAACGACAACCGATGCGAGTGGCAACTACCAATTCAATGGTTTGTTGCCTGGCCAATACGCAGTTCGCGTGTCCTCATTGGCAGGCTTTGAAACGCCAATACTTAGCAATGTTACGGTAACCACCAACACCAACAGCGTGGTCGATTTGGCGATGGAGCAATTGGCTTTGGGCCAGATCCGTGGTCAGCTTCGCACCGAAGATCTCGATGCGATTGCCTATTGGAAGGTCTTTGCCGATCTGGACAACGACGGCGAGCTTGACGCTGGCGAACCGATGACCATAAGCGATCGGGGCGGCAATTATGCTTTGAGCAGCCTGAGCGCTGGCAACTACACCGTGCGAGCGGAACTACCTGCTGGATGGAGTGTAGCAAGTGGCACTAACGGCCAAAATGTAACGCTGGCCGCGAATGCGATCTCCACTGGCAACAATTTTACGCTTAAGCCAAACAACACCTCAGTCACCGGCGGCTTGCATTTTGTCACGACACCAACGCTGACGTTGGAAGCTCGACAAACTTTCCGCTACGCTTCGGTGGCGATTGGTATCAACCCCGAAGTAATTAACTACGACCTGTCACTCGCCCCTGAAGGAATGTCGATCGATCCAGCCACGGGACTAATCGCCTGGCGGCCTACGATTACACAAGTCGGCGAGCACTTGGTGGTAGTTCGCGCCACCAGCGCATCGGGCTCGATCGCTTTGCAAGATTTTGCGCTAAACGTCACTGCACCGAACACAGCGCCAACTCTGACAGCTGATCTGCCGGGTACAGCCTATGTCGGACTGATCTATGCAGTCGATTTAGCTGCTCAAGACGCTGAGTCCCAAGCGATTACCTATAGCCTGCTCAGCGGCCCAAGCTCCGCGACGCTCAACGCAACCACAGGCGAGCTACGCTGGACACCAGCATTGACTGACGTTGGCAACGCAACCTTCTCAATTGAACTGCGAGATAGTGCCGGTGGAGTGAGCATCGTCAATGCCACAGTCGCTGTCGTCAATTCGCAGCCCGCAGCCACTCCGTTCTCCGTGACTCTCCCGCGCACTCAAGTTGGCTTGAGCCAAGACTATTTCGCTCGCATTCGAGGCACGGACGCTCTGGGACGTCCGCTGACATGGTCCTTGGTGACTGGACCAGCCGGCTTAATGGTCAGTTCCAACGGAACACTTACATGGACACCGGGTAACGACGATGTTGGTTCGCATCCGATCGTTCTGCAAGCTACCAACGTTGCTGGCACGACTGCCAACAACTCCTTCACGCTGCAAGTTGCTGGGCGGCCCGTGAACACAGCTCCAGTGGTCACATCGACGCCTATCGTTTCTACTACGCTTGGCAAACAGTATCAATACGATCTTCAAGTGCTCGACAGCGATGCAGATCCACTATCGTTTACACTTATCAATGCACCGATAGGGATGAGTATCCATCCATCGCTGGGCACAATTCTGTGGACACCTGCCGTCGATCAACTGGGTGAAAGTGATGTGAGTGTGCAGGTGACTGATCCTGATGGTGCCACGGCTACGCAGACATACAAGATCAAGGTCTCGAAATCGGGTGGACCACCAGCCATAACTTCCGTACCACCCACCGAAGCTTCCGTTGGCACGGGCTACTTGTATAGCATTGCATCTCGCGACGCCGAAGGTGACCCACTAATCTTCCGCTTGTTGGCTGCACCTGCCGGCATGACCATCGCTCAGACCACCGGTGTGATTTCTTGGACGCCACAAGCCGGTCAAATTGGCCAACAAGATGTTGTCATCGAAGTCAGCGATGGCATTGGCGGGGCAGTCACACAAGCCTTTGCCATTCGCGTTTCGACAGGCGTACCGAACTTGCCACCGGTGATTAGCAGTACGGCACCTCGCTTCGGCGCTGTTGGAACGGCGTACAGCTACACCATGCAAGCTGCCGATCCTGAAGCGACGAAAATCGCTTACTTGCTTGGGCAAGCTCCTGTTGGAATGACTATCAACGCGTCTTCTGGCGTAGTTGCTTGGACGCCAACGGCTGGTCAAGTCGGAAGATTTGTCGTGACACTAATTGCTACCGATGCTGGTGGCGCGAAAGCCGTGGAATCGTTCGAGCTGGATGTATTGGCCGGCAATAGTCTGCCAACTATCATCAGTACCGCACCAGTAGAATCACCTGCCGGAGCCGTCTTCACTTATCAAGTTCTTGGACGCGACACCGACCTTGATCAACTTACTTACCAGCTCACCACGGCACCGGCTGGTGCAACCATCGATAGCTTCGGCAAGATTACATGGCCAACCACGCCAGCTCTAATCGGGCCGCACAACTTTGCGGTCCGTGTGAGCGACCCACGCGGCGGAGTCGCCACTCAGTCGTTCACGCTCAGTGTTACTGCCGATCTGATCGCGCCGAAGGTTAGTCTTGTTGAGAACCTTGGAGACGCCAATCGCAACATTCTGCCATGGCAAGGTCCGTTCGTGGTCTTTGCCCGAGCCATCGATAACGTGGCTGTTAGGTCGTTGACTCTGAAGGCCAACGGACAAGACATTCCACTGGATGCGGCGGGAACTGCCAACTTTACGTTCGAAGACTGGGGCTTCCAGTCGATCAATGCCACTGCTACCGCTGTGGACACCAACGGTAACATAACCACTCGGACAATCAACTTTGACTATGACTTCCCAGAAGGCTGGAGCGGTGCGGGCACTGTAGACATACCGACGGTTGCCATCACCAGTCCCACCGACACCGCTGCGGTATTCGGCATGGTCACCATCACAGGCACCGCCTCACACGCCAACTTTGCCGGTTACAAGCTTTCCTATCGCCGAATCGACGAAACGACCTTTACACAGTTCTTTGAAAGCACCACCGCAGTCGTCAACGGCACGCTAGGGGTTTGGGATACCAGCCTGCTTATTAACGACGAATACGTCATCCGGCTGGAGGCAGCCACGAATGCGGGAGTAGTCAACGTCGCGGAACATAACGTTGGCTTGAGTGGTGAGTTGAAGCTCGGCAATTTCCAGCTCAGCTTTGCGGATATGACGATCCCTGTGGCCGGAATCCCGCTCACGATTGCTCGAACTTACGACACGTCGCAAGCTGACCGCGAGGGTGACTTCGGTTACGGCTGGCGACTCGAGTTTCGCAATACCGACCTGCGGGTAGGATTGCCCAAGAGCGGCTTAGAGGACATTGGTATCTACTCACCGCTACGTTCCGGCGTGAAAGTTTATCTCAATGTTCCTGGGCAAGGCCGTCAAGGCTTCACCTTCAACCCCGAAATTCGAGTACTGCCAGGCTTCGGCAGCAATAACAACTTGACATTAGCTCGACCTAGATTCACGCCAGACCGAGGTGTCACCAGCACTCTCTCCACGGGCACGAGTAGCTACTTGATTGTCAACGAATTTGGAGAACTCTTCGCGCCTGGCGGCATTCCATATAACCCCGCCAGTCCGGATTTTGGTGGAACGTATGTGCTGACGACAAAAGAAGGAGTGACTTATCGCATCAACGGTAGCGACGGAAAACTGACAACGGTACGCGACCTCAATGGCAATACCCTTGCGTTCTCTGATGCTGGCATCACTGGAACTGGTGGCACCGCCGTCGCCATCGAACGCGATACGATGAACCGTATCACGGCCGTGATCGACCCGCTGGGCAATGCCGTGCGCTATGCTTACTCGACGAGCGGCGACTTAATACGCGTCACCGACCGCGAGGGACACGCGACAACTTTTGGGTACCGTACAGACCGTGAGCATTATCTAGAGACTGTCATAGACCCGCTGGGCCGAACCGGCGTCCGCAGCGAATACGATGCCAACGGTCGGCTTACGGCAGCCATAGACGGAGATGGCGACCGCAGCAGTATCAACTACGATCCGAACAACGATTTAGTAACGACCCGAGACGGGTTGAACCGACCCACGACAATTGAATACGACGGGTTTGGAAATGTAGTAGCCACCACCGATGCTTTAGGGAATACGACGCGGAGAACCTACAACGCTGTCGGCGATACACTGAGTGTCACCGATCCACTTGGCCGAACTACTCGCATGACCTACGACTCGGCTCGCAACATGACCAGCGTGACCAATCCTTTCGGGCAAACTATGCGAATGACTTACGATTCCGCTGGGCGGGTACTTTCAGCTGTCGATCCATTGGGCGGTTCAACAATCAACGTGTACGATTCACGAGGCAACTTAATTCGCACGACCGATGCAACTGGCGGTGTAACAACGCAAATCTATTCAGTTCGTGGCGAGGTATTGACAACGACCGATCCGCTCGGGAGGACCTCAAGCTATGCCTACAACGCACGAGGGCACTTGACGGAAATCACTACGCCGGAAGGGCAAAAGACGGCTTACATCGTCAATGCTGTCGGAGACGCCACCCAGTTCAACACTACACCTATCGGTGGTGGACCTGTCGAGACGACGACGGTCGCTTACGATCGGAACAGCAACATGACCGCATTAACCGGTCCGGATGGCGAGTCGATTTCGCTCGGGTACGACGCAGCGGGGCAGGTAAACAGTACAACGAACTCGGCGGGCGGACAGACCTTAGTCAGCTACACAGATGATGGCCGTCAGAGTGGGGCAGTACTACCCGGCGGCAGTTCAGCAAATCTGACATTCGATGCTGCGGGTCAAGAAGTTCAGGCCAATCTGCCGGGCGGCGAGCAAGTCCAGTATGAATACGACGCCGTCGGCCGACGTACAGCAATCATCCTACCGAACGGTACTCGGCTCGACCTGAATTACGATGCAGCAGGCCAGCAAACCGGCAACTCGGCGTCGGGTGGCTCTTTTAGCCAGCGCGAGTATGACGCGGCCGGTCGACTCGTACGACAAACCAGCCCAGACGGGGTCACTGTCCGATACGAGTACGACGCGCTCGGTCGGACATCAGCCGAAATCGATGGCCTCGGCAATAGGGTCACCTACAGCTACGATGCCCTGGGACGATTGACGGGAGCAGAGTTGCCAACGGGCAAGGTTTTGATAGCCGAGTATGACGCCGCTGGCAACCGCATTCGGCGCTCAGACAGTAGCGGCGGTATTTGGACCTACACCTACGCGGATGACAATTCGCCGCTCACAGCCACGGATCCGTTGGGGAACACCTACACCTTCCGGCGGGAAGGCTTTGGTCGGAACTCCGGCATCACCGACCCGCTCGGCCGCACCACGACCTTCGGCTACGACAGCGCAGGGCGCCTTCTGACGAGTTCGACGGCACTCGGCTTCACCACAACCTATGGTTACGACGCCGACGGCCGACGGAACACCCTCACCGATTCGTTGGGGCGTACCTACACCAGTACATTCGACGCCGATGGCAACGTTGTCGGCCTTTCCACGCCCGATGGACTATACGCCACCCGATTCGACGTATCTAACCGCCCATTTGAGTTCACAACGCCAGACGGTATCAGCCGTATCACTTACGATGCAGTTGGTATCGTTACGAGTAGGACGGACGCCGACGGTTCGGTTGTGAACTACACCACGGCCGCCAACTCCCGACCTACTTCAGTGGCAACGTCTCATGGGGTGACGACTCGGGATATTTCCGAGGGAGGCCGCCTCCAGTCGGTCACCGATCCTGCCAGCGGCGTCACCACGATGAACTACGACGCAGCCGGACGGCCGATCCGAGTCAACTATCCCGGCGGATTGACGGCGAACGCGACGCTCGATTCGATCGGACGGACGACGAGCATCGTTTACACTGGTACGACGGGCGGTTGGGGTGCCACATACACTCGCAATATCAATGGGCAAATTACAGCAATCGACGAGGGCGGTCGACGGATGGAGTACACCTACGACGTCGCTGGAAGGCTCACCAGTTCAACGACGATTGTGGGCGGTCAATCGACTGTGACAGAGTATACCTACGACGCAGCCGGGAATGTGACTGGAATCAAGGACGCTTCAGGGAATCGTCCGTTCGTTGTCGATGCCGACGATCGGCTGGTTTCAGATGGCACCTGGACCTACACCCATGACGCGGTGGGCCGTATGACCTCCCGCACCCGATCTGGGCAGACGGATCAGTACTTCTATGACGCTTTCGATCGACTTATCCGCGTCGAACGAACGGGCGTGGTTACCTCAACCATCACCTACAAATACCACGCCGACGGTTTACTGTCCGAACGCCGCGAGGGGTCGACCATCGTCAAATTCGTGTGGGATCGTGGGGTGGCACTGCCACAACTCTTAGAAGAGCGCGACGGCAATGGGGCACTGCTCCGTCGCTACGAATCGGACGGGGTGCGGATCACCCACTACCGTGACGCTGCCGGAAATTTGTTCGTGTATGCCCTGGATCAAATCGACAGTGTGCGGGCGGTGTTATCGCCGAACGGTTCCGTAGTTGCTGAATACCAGTACGACGCCTTCGGTAGACCGATCGGTGCGACTCCCGCTGGGATGGGCTTCGGCGGCAGTTGGTCCGACCCTGCTACGGGTATGGTGTTTTTACGGACACGCTGGTATCAGCCGGAGTCAGCGAGGTTCATCACGCGAGATAGCGCTGCTCCCAATCCAGCCGATCCTTCGCGTACTGTTAACCGCTATGCGTATGTCGGGAATGACCCAGTGAACCGCGTTGATCCGTCTGGACAGGCAGGACTATTTGCTGACATACTAAAAACAATGGGTATTCAGTCGGTTATTTTTACGGTAGGCCTAAGTGCCTTCCTGGCTAAATCTGTTGAAAAAGCTGGCGGTATAGGAGGACTTTCGAAGGCGTTCGCCGGAGCAGCAGACAGTTGGTGGTTTTCGGGACTAAGTTTGTCAGCAGTTCTTTCGTATAGCAAAGCCTTTGTTGGCGCGGCCGGTGGATTCGAAGTGTTTAGACATCGTAGCTCTGAGACTGGACTATTTTTCGTCTTTGGATTCTCTTTAAATGCTAGCGAAGGCGGTTTTGGCGGTAGCGTGACTGGAAGCGCTGTTTACGACACGAATAACGTTTCAAACTATAGTGGTTGGTTTTGGACGGCTACCCTACCCATTGGTGCCTTGAATTTCCTAGCAAAAAAACTAATAAATAAAACACTGCCATTTTCAAAAAATATTTCACTTGCCTTCTCACCAACACCTACGTTTTATGGAAGTCCGACCAACTTCTTCGATCAATTTAGAGAAAGGCCATCAGCTGCAAGCCAAAGTTCTACGAGTGGACTACCTGCAAGATACAGCCATACTGTAGGACTAAATTTTTCAGGTAGCTTTGAGTTGAGTGCATCAGTTGTCCTTTACATTCCATTAGCAATTAGTGGTGATGCAGACGCGTTTACTGTTATTCGCGAGGCTGATTGGTTTTAATTGGTCACATGGTCAATCCCAGGGTGCGCGGCGACGCCGCGACCCTGGGCTGCGGAGTTTAACGCCTTCGGCGTATAAGTGTTTGTTATTTCTGAACCGCCGAATATCGGCGACGGATCAAAAACCAATTCAGATCTTTCGACTTGGCGGTGGAACGGAAATCTTCGCCGTATTTAGAGGGATGGCGTTAAGTCTTGAAAATCGCAATCAACTTCGTTCTAGTACAATCTAGTTCCGCCGATCGCCAGCACTGGTTACTGATTCTGCCTCATAATCCAGTGTGTTGCAGCATCTGACTGCGTAATCAGCCAAACTAAAATCTTCATACAACGATTCTTCATGGATTGTCCACCGCTAAAGAAACTGCAGTCTTGGCTCGATGACAGGTACGATCTGGACGATGCTGAACTTGAGCACGTTCAGAGTTGCGTTCATTGCCTGCAGTTTTTGGATCAAACTAGTCAATTTTTGGGTCTAGATGTTCCGTCGTTGCCCTCTGCGAATGACTCGTTTCATGAGGAAGCCGAATTCCATGCATTGCAAGGTCGGCTTAGAGAACTTTCCAAAGAAACACTTGAAGAGTTTGATCCAGACGATGATCAAGAGTTTCAAGATTCTGATTTGAACAACGTCAAGGAACAAGTCGGTCCAACGAACAGCGCGTCGGTCGACTTGAAGAGTCTACAGGCTTCACTTCCCGATCAGCGTTATGCTTTGATACGAGTCTTGGGCCGTGGTGGCAGCGGTCTAGTAGTACTAGCTTTTGATACAAAACTGAACCGCGAAGTGGCGATCAAGTTCTTGGTACATGACTCCGAGCTGAACAAGCAGAGACTATCAAGAGAAGGTCGTATTCTGGCTGAACTGGATCATCCCAACGTGGTCCGAGTGCTAGATATGGGCGAGTTCGCTAATTCGCTTGAATCAAGAAAGAGTCTCTACTTGGTAATGGAGTACGTTGCGGGCGGCTCCGCGGTGGCTTTTCCGTGGAGAGCGGAGACAAACTATCGAGAGCTGGCTGTAATGTTGATAGGTGTGGCTCAGGGTTTGCAACTGGCTCATACACAAGGCCTCGTCCATCGCGATATCAAGCCTGGTAATTTGCTAATCGATAGCGAAAAACGAGTCTTGAAGGTTGCAGACTTTGGATTGGCAAAGCATGTAGGTGAGTCTTCCACTCAAGTGACTCAGGCAGGCAATTTAGTTGGCACGCCGGAGTACATGAGCCCCGAACAAATTGTAGGAACACTCGGCGACGCCGACGCTACGGAAAATCGAGGAGAAACACCAAGCACAGACATCTATTCACTTGGCGCGACGCTCTACGCATTGTTAACGGAGCAGCCTCCGTTTAGCGGCAATCCACTTGCGATACTTCGTCAGATACCTGAGGTTCAGCCGGTTGCTCCGTCCATATTGAATCCCGACGTCCCTCGAAGCCTCGAGCTTATTTGCTTACATGCGATGGAGAAGATTCCATCGCGGCGATATGCGAGTATGCAAGAGTTTGCACAAGACTTACAACGCTTTGTCGATGGTCGTCCCGTTCATGCGCGGACTCCCAGTTTGTGGCAATTGGGCGTTGATTGGTGTTCGAGAAATAGGGCTCTGGCTAGTACTCTGATCTTGCTGTTTTGTTCATTGTTGGGCGGAGTCGTCGGAACAACTTGGATGTGGCTGCAAGCTTCGAATAATGCAAAAGAATCGGCTAGTTTTGCGAGTTCACTGCAAGACAATCGTCGACGGCTACGCGATTCGGTAAGTCGCTTCCAGCAACGCATCTTTGCAGAGGAGGCGATGCATTGGCAAATGACGGAAGAGTTTCGTCGCGAGATGTTCACAGATGTGATCAAGTATCTTGACGAGTTCTCTGAGCTGCTCAACGAATCGAACATTGAACTATCGGAACTCGAGCAATTGGCAGGTGACTATCTGATGATCTCCAAAGCGGCCCGCGAAGTTGGACGCTATGAGGATGCGATCTTAGCGGCGGATCGAGCGTTAAAACTAGTCGATCAACATCGGGCCGGCAGAAACGAACACAGCGCTTCGAATTGGCTACATCTCGAATTTCGGGCTGCTAGCGCGGCGTGTCGTGCCCGAATACCACTACAGAGCTTCTTGGATATAGGCGGTAAGACTAGTTCCAAACAGGCAAATCGATCCGCAACAAATGCTGCCGCTGTTGATGCCGGGCGGTTCGCGAGCCGTTGCCAGAGTTTGGTACAACAGGCTCAGCAGCAATCTGGAATGGCAAAAGCAATCGATGTTTCTGCGGCAACGGAAGATCAATTCCGCTGGGAAATCGCCAAACGCGACTGTGTATTGTTGAGTTTGGCTGTAGAAGGGGAGCCATCTCGCGAAACAATTCATGAAGCGATTGCGACGTATGAGCAGTGCTTGCACGAATTGCAGCGCGGTAAGCCCGTGATCCCCAGCGAGAGGCGATTGATCTTGGGAGAGCTTGGTTGTGAACTGGCTTGGCATGTGACCAGCCGACCGCTTGAGGGCGAAGAGAGAAGAATTCTCGAAGGGTCTGAGATTCTAATTACAAAGATGCGAGATCAACTACGGAGTCTCGAAAGGCAGCTAACCAACACAGATTGGCTACTAGGTATCACACTGGGCCGCAAGGCTTTGTTGATAAGTCAGTCGGACAGTATTGAGGAAGCGTGTAAGGTAGCTCAATTGGCTAGCTCTAGCATTGATCGAGCTTTGGAGATGCGGCCGCAAAACCGCAAGTGGATTGACGAGTCTGTTCGGATCGAATTGCTGTACTGCGATTGGCTGATGCAAGCCGGTGAATTCGAAAAGGTACAAACTGTACTTACCAATTTGATCAAGAAGAAGCTTCGACTATCTAAGTCAGCGCCCAATGACTATCAGCAGCGCAAACATATCATACAACTATTTGTGAAACTTGCCGACCTGAGTCGATCGTTAGGCAAACAAGTGCGAGCTCGCGAAGAGTATTACATTGCAGCGCAGGATTGTCGAATCGTCTTACTGAACCCAGAAGACCAGCAGTGGGTATTGGACGTACGGCCATGGCTTTTGTCTCAAGTCATTGAAATGGATAGCGATCGAAAGTTTCGAGATGGTCCTTTGACGCTAGAATCCAATTTCGTAGACGGTCTCGAGAGCAAAGGACTGGATGGCTCGTCGTTTCGTGAGGTTCTAAGCGAGACGTTGAAACCAAGCCGGCCGAAGCAATTGGAACAAAGCACAATTTTGGAGTCATTGCTTCAAGAGCGATAGAGTCATGTCGATGCGGCCGACGATGTATGTTCCTCGGCTTACACGCCAATGCGTTAGATTCCAAAGCCCAGGGGCGTCCGCGGTACGCGGCGCACCCTGGGATTGCATGACGATTCGCGTCGCAAACCGCAACGGGGTTTTACAACCGTTCTAATGCCGCACGACAACAATCGGTCGTTCAATCGAAATCGCGCAATCAAATCTGTCCAACCCCGTTGGGGTAATTGTGGATATGAAATTTTCTCTGGCGTTACCCAGGGAGCGCGGCAACGCCGCGACCCTGGACTCTGGAATGTAACGCCTTCGGCGTAAAGTGACGGCAACATGGTAGGTTATCTAAATTTTGTCTATCAGTTTCTTCGCAAAACACAGCGCGATCTCAACTGGTATGATATGGCGGAAATACTCCGAAATGGCCTTGGAGAAACGGTGGAGGAATGAAACAACTTGACTGACAAACTAAAAGCCGATGGCGTTTTTATCTCCTGCGTATCCGACGAGTTCGAGAAGGAAACTGCTCCATTTCCAGGGCTGCGAGGACAGTTACGTGGATATCTTGCTCGCATGCGGTGCAATGTACGAGTGCAGGAGGACTTTCCTCAGACAGCGGTCGATACGATCAAGAAACTGGACGACGAGATCCGTCCTCGAGCCGTTGTTGTCCACTTGGTTGGCGAAATGTCAGGCTCGATTGCCAATTCCGCTGCAGTTAAAGAATACCTGAAGGACAAACGCAACTTCCTCGCCAACCATCCCGACTTGCGAGAAGCTCTCGGTGACTTTTCGGGGATCAGTTATACACAGTGGGAAGCGTTCATCGCTCTTCACTACGGTATCCCGCTGCTTGTTTATGCGACGGACAGATCTTCGGCTCAACAGACGCATCTCGACCGACTGGTCCTTTGCCGTCGGTACGCCACGAAAATCAAGAATGACGCCGACCTCCTCGGCCAACTCATCGGCGACCTACACGAGATCCTGCCCGTCGTTCCGAAATTCACACGCAAGATTGCTGGCACGCAGTTGGAAAAACACGCTCCCAGGAAGCTCTTCGGACGCGAGACGGAACTCGCGGCTCTGGATGCGGCTTGGGCGAAGGGAACACTCAATGTGTTTACGCTTGTGGCTTGGGGCGGAGCGGGGAAGACGTCGCTGGTGTTCCACTGGGTACAAACGCGCTTCGCGGCGAAAGGCTGGCCCGGCGTTGAGCGGTATTTCGACTGGAGTTTTTATAGTCAAGGAACAGGGGAAAGCCGCCAGACTTCGGCTGACTTGTTTATCGCCAAGGCCTTGGAGTTCTTTGGCGATCCCGATCCAACGCGAGGCGGACCGCATGAACGGGGCGAGCGGCTGGCTGGGCTGATTCGTCAGCACCGCACGCTGCTGATCCTCGACGGCATCGAACCGCTGCAATACCCGCCGAACGATCCGCAGGCGGGGCGGTTGAAAGACCCGGCGCTCGAAACGCTGCTGCGGGAACTTGCCGCCGACAACCCCGGTCTAGTCGTCATCACCACTCGCGAACACCTGACAAACGTCGAGGGACACGCCACCACCGAAGAGCAGAAGCTCGACAAGCTAGCGCAGGAAGCGGCGGTCGCTCTGCTGCGGTACCTACAGATCGTGGGCACGGACGAGGAGTTACACGCGGCGTGGAAAGATGCTGGCGGCCACGCTCTGACGCTCAGCCTGCTCGGCCGCTTCATCGCTGACGCCTACGAAGACCGCGACATCCGCCACTACCGCGAGGTGAAGTTCGAAGCGGCTGACCAGGAGCACCAGGGCCGCTCGGCGTTCAAGGTGATGATCGCTTACGAGCGTTGGCTACAGAGCGGCGGACCGGAGCGTCAACGTGAACTGGCCGTGCTGCGGCTGACCGGCCTGTTCGACCGGCCGATGGCGAAGAGTTGCCTGCAAGCCCTGCGAGCGGAGCCGTCGATTCCGGGGCTGACCGACGCGCTAGTGAAGCTGATACCGCAGCAGTGGAACATTGCGGTGAAACGGCTGAGCGAGGTGGAACTGCTCTCCGTCTCGCCCGATGCGATCGACGCCCACCCGCTGATCCGCGAGTATTTTGCAGCGCAGTTAAAGCGGGACTTTGGGCGATCGGAGCTGACCTCGCGGCAGTGGCGGCATTCTTCGACGAGCCCTGGAGCCAGGTGTCGCCGAATCTAAGCGAAGCCGCTCAGGCCTGGCTGCTGAACGCGGCCGCATACTACCTCCGCGCCCTCGGACGCTTAGTCGAAACGCTCGCGCCGATACGAACGTCGCTTGAGATGTTCGCTCAGAATAAAGCATGGAGGCAAGCCGCGATCACCACGAACAACCTTAGCGAGTTGGAAGTGTCTCTGGGCCGATTGCAGGATGGATTGGCCAACGCCAGTCTCGCTATCGCCTATGCTGACCAAATCGGTGACGTATTCTTGCGGATTCATATGCGCACCACGGCGGCGGATGCCATGCATCAATCCGGCAATTGTGGTGAAGCTGGTCCTCTATTCAGCGAAGCCGAAAAGATGCAGAAGGAACGGAATTCAACGTTCGACCTACTCTATTCGATCCGAGGATTCCGCTACTGTGAATTCCTGCTGGCGCCCGCTGAAAGAGCCGCGTCGCAAGTCATTCTTTGCGGATCGAATGTTGCGTTAAGGCAAATACCGCTGAAATCCGAAGCTTCTATAAATGGCTCTTATGGGATGGATCAAGAGAGCAATACTGCTGCTGTGTTGGTCGAAGTCGCGCAGCGGGTGATTAAGACAATTGAATGGAACAGTAAGTACGGATTACTTCTCGACTTCGCGCTCGATCATCTAACGCTGGCTCGCGTTGCGCTGATTCAGGCGATTTCGCCCAATACGTTGCCGCAGCCGACGCTCGACCTGCCGCACGTCGCCGACGCCGTGACCGGCCTTCGAGACTCAGGAAATATCGATGAACTTCCCCGTGGCCTGTTGACCGCCGCGCTCTACCACTTCGTCCGCGGCGAGTACGCCCTCGCCGAAAAGAATCTGGCCGAAGCTCAGCAGATCGCCGAGCGCGGCCCCATGCCGCTCTACCTCGCCGACATCCACCTCACCCGAGCCCGCTTTGTCGGAAGTTTGAAGGGTGAAGTTCGAAGTGTGAAAGAAGAGGGAGTCTGGCGGAATGTTGTTCCGAAAGACGAACTCGCCAAAGCCGCTAAGCTCATTCGTGAACTCGGTTACGGTCGCCGCTATGAAGAACTGGCGGATGCAGAAGAAGCAGCGAAGAACTGGTGAGTGAGTAATCTCATCGCAGGCTCGGCCGCTGCATTCCCGTAACTGGACCGGCTTCAGTTTTGTAGGGTGGGTTGAGGCACGAAACCCACCAAGAGAACCATTCAGTGCCGATGAGCATGCTTGAGTGCAAAAATAAACTGCGATGCCAAACGAGAGTTGATTAGGCGATGCAGATTGTTGTGCCCTTTCAGGGCGAATGGTCTCCTTCGTTTCGTTTTCCCAGGGAGGCGCTTCGCTCTGCCCTGGGCTGTTTTGTTTTAGGCCTTTCAGGCCAGAAAACAAGGTGAGTTGTCACGACATGGTGGGTTTCGTACCTCAACCCACCCTACATGAATCGATTAGGCGACACATAGCGTTTGATGCAGGAGCTGATAGATCAGCGAGTAGACCAGGTGAGCTATCGCGGGATCGAAGCGGTGGCCTTCGTCGCGCATAAAGGCGTGCTGGCCGTTGAACTCATGCCATGTAAACGACACGTCAGCAGTTGTGAGAGTGTCGTAAATCAGCCGTCGGCCTTCGGTGGAGATGTGCGGGTCTTGCCGACCCCAGATCATCAACATCTCGGCTTTCAACTCTGGTATGCGGTCGAGCGTGTTGTCGCACATGCCAGCACCCAAACTGCGTTTGTGAATGTCGGTGGCGTAAAGACAAATCCCGGCGGAAACTTCCGGGTTCATGGCAGCGCGGAAGGCCAAGTGGCCTCCCAGACAAATGCCCATCGAAGCCAAACGTCCATTGCAATCGGACGAACTCTTTAAGAAATCGATTACCGCTCGTGCATCCGCGTCAAAGGCAGCGATCGTCTTCGTCGTTTTTAACTGATTACCGCGATCTGTACCAGCTTGGTCGTAGGCAAACGCTTCGCCTGGTTCGGCGTACTCATGGTAGACCTCTGGTACGACCACTAGGTAGCCTTGCCCAGCCAACATAGCCGCAGTACGAGCAATCGGGCCAGTCATCTGATAAATCTCGCTATACAGAATCACTGCTGGCAAAGGTCGATCGACTTGAGCCCTAAAACAGTGAGTCCGCATCGGCCCTGACGGCGTCGCAATATCGTGGTGGTAAGCTGGCTGCAATCTCATAGTTGTGCTCTCAAGTGGATAACCGGTACGCAATTGTTTATTGAAACAAGGATGATAGCAGCGCGAAGATTAATGTACATCAACGATTGGGACTTAGATTTAGGCAAGGGATTTGCGGTTTTTACGCCGAAGGCGTTACATTCCAAAGCCCAGGGTCGCGGCGTTGCCGCGCACCCTGGGTAACGCGTGAGATTTCCATAGCCCAATTACCCCAAGGGGGTTGGACAAAATGTGAATGTCGAACCATCGTTAACGTGCGGAAAAAACGTTCGATTGTAAAACCCCGTTGGGGTTTGCGACGCTAAAAATCATTCGTTCCCAGGGTGCGCCACGTACCGCGGCAACCCTGGGCTTTGGAATGTAACGCCTTCGGCGTAAAGAGTCGTTACAATGTTGCAAACTTCAGACAGTGCCGGCGAACTGCCTGATCTACGCTTATCGTCCGTGGACCTCAGGATCGAGTATGACTAGCCCAATCGAGAGAATTCAACAGCTTAGCGACTTGATTCGCTATCACGATCGTAAGTACTACGCAGAAGCCGCTCCAGAGATCACCGATCTTGACTACGATCGTTTGATGAATGAGCTGAAACAACTTGAAGCTCAGCACCCAGAACTAGTCCTACCAGACAGCCCTACACAACGCGTCGGCAATGAACTTTCGGGTAGCCTCCAGCAGGTCGAACACCGCGTGCCGATGCTCTCGATCGAGAACACGTACAGCTCGGAGGAGCTTGCGAGTTTCCTTGCTCGAGTCCAAAAGAACCTTGGCACCGATCCTGTCGAATGGGTGCTGGAGCTGAAGATTGACGGCGTGGCCGCTGCGATCATCTACGAGCATGGTCAATTGGTTCGTGCGGTCACTCGTGGCGACGGAAAGGTTGGCGACGATGTGACGCACAACATTCGTACAATCCCCGATGTGCCACTTCGATTAACTGGACATCCTCCCGAGCTTCTCGAGGTTCGCGGAGAAGTCTACATGAACAACAGCGATCTCGCTCAACTGAACCTTAAGCAAGCTGCGGCTGGACAACCGGCATTTAAGAACACACGCAATGTCACCGCGGGCACCATTCGTTTGCTCGACCCAAAGCTTGCCTCCGAACGCAAGATGCGGTTCTTTTGCCATGGAGTCGGATACTGCGAAGGCATTAAAGCTACGAATCACATCGACTTCCTAGCGGAATTGCGCGGGCTGGGGTTACCCGCTACGCCTCACGTCTACAAGTTCAACTCGGCCGAGGAAGTCCTCGCGCGGATCGATGCCATCCAAGCGGAATTGCATGAACTGGATTTCGAAGTCGACGGGATGGTCCTGAAAGTTAATCGCTTTGATCAACGCGAGGAACTAGGCAGCACCACCAAGTCACCGCGTTGGGTCGTGGCCTACAAGATCGAGAAGTACGAAGCGGTCACGCGATTGAATGAGATCCGCGTTCAAATTGGAAAGACAGGTGCGATCACGCCAGTTGCGGAGCTGGAGCCTGTCCAATTGGCTGGTACTACCGTCTCGCGAGCGAGCCTACACAACGCGGAAGAGATCGAACGCAAAGACATTCGTGTCGGAGACTGGGTCGTTGTTGAAAAGGCAGGGAAGATCATTCCTCATGTGGTGCGAGTCGAACTGCATCGGCGTCCAGAGGATAATCAGCCTTACCAGTTTCCGACGCATTGCCCTGAGTGTGAAACTCTGCTGGAGAAAGACACCGGCGGCGTTTACATTCGTTGCCCCAACAAAGATTGCTCGGCAAAGTTCCGTCAGAGGCTGCGATACTATGCTGGACGATCAGCTATGGATATCGACGGACTAGGCGAGAAAATCGTCGATCAACTTGTTGATGCTTCGCTGGTAGGTAGCTTTGCCGATCTCTATCACTTAGAAGAATCACAACTTCTGACTTTGGAAAGCTTCGGAAAACGCAAGGCCGAGAAGCTATTGAGCGGCATCCAAGAGAGCAAGCAGCGAGGACTATCTAGAGTCCTTGCCGCGATCTCGATACGTCACGTTGGGACGCGAGTCGCATCGATCCTTGCGAAGAAATTTGTGTCGATGGAAAAGCTGATGGCTGCAACAATTGAAGATCTTGCTGCTACCGAAGAGATTGGCGACATCATCGCCGAAAGCGTCTACGAATTCTTGCACAGCGAACATGGCGAAGTAACCATCAATGGCTTGGCAAGCGCTGGAGTCAAGTTGACAGAAGATGTTACCGAAGAGCAGCAGGCTCAAACCGGTAGCGTGCTTGCAGGTAAAACGCTGGTCGTTACTGGCACCTTGGTCAAATATAAGCGTGACGAGATCGAAGGGCTGATCGAGCGGTTGGGCGGGCGAGCGTCAGGATCTGTATCGAAGAAGACCGACTACTTGGTCGCCGGCGAAAATGCTGGTAGCAAATTGGAGAAGGCTAATGAGCTCGGAGTTAAAGTCCTTAGCGAAGACGACTTTCAGAAGCTGATCGAGACTGCGCTAGAATAAGATCCTAGCGCAGTCGATTCAGTAGATTTGAATTAGAAGCGTTGAGCTACTGTGATTCAGGCTTAGGTTCGATACGGACGAATCTTGAGTTGCTTGCCAGCGACCCAAGTGTTCCTGAGGATTTGTATTACCTCTTCATTGAGATCGCTCGGCAATTCGATCAATGTAAAGCTGCGTCGAATGTCGATTGGGCCAATTGCATTACCGGCAATGCCGGATTCGTTTGCAATGGCGCCAACGATGTTACGTGGTCGTACGCCATCTTGAGCACCAACCGCAAGTTGGTAGCACTGCATGCGTCCGCCGGTTCGCTGTCCCTTGCGGCCAGCCTTGCGATCAGCACCTGGGCCACCGCGTCCTGCATCTCCACCTCGTGAATCGCCTCCGCGTGATTCTCCACCACGGCTGTATTCTCCGCGTCGTGAATCACCTCCGCGTGAATCACCGCCATGCGACTCACCATAGCGCGAGCCTGGACGTGGTCGATCGCCACCAAAGCGTGACCTTCCGTCGCCTCGCTCTTCGAACTGACCGCGTCGGTCTCCAGTCGACTTGCGCGACTTGGATGGTTCGATGTCAATATCCTTAGCGAACAATGGTTCACCGCGACGAGCTTGATGGGCAAGCGCTGCTGCGACGGTAATTAGATCAATGTCTTTTTCAAGGGCGAACTCAGTAATCAAGCGATGGAACTGGGAGAGATCCTGAGTCGCGATAGTTTCCTTGAGCTTATCCTTGAACTTTTCAATTCGCTTGGCGTTCAATTGACTCGCTGATGGAAATTCGACAAGCTCGATCGGCTGCTTGGTGAGCTTCTCAATAATTCGCAGTTTGCGCTGTTGAATCGGAGTGAGGAAGATGTAGGCAACTCCGGTGCGTCCCGCGCGGCCTGTACGTCCGATACGATGCACATAGGCTTCGCCATCGTGAGGCAGGTCGTAGTTGAAGACGTGGCTAATACGCTGTACGTCCAAACCACGAGCGGCAACGTCAGTGGCCACAAGAATATCTAAGCGACCAGACTTCAGCTCGTCGACAGTCTTTTGGCGTCGAAGTTGCGGTAGATCGCCGTTGAGTGCAGCCGCTGACAGCCCCAGACGTGATAGCTTTTCAGCGACTTGAACAGTCGACTCTTTAGTCTTGGTGAAGACGATAACGCCATCGGTTGTCTCAAGCTCAAGCAGTCGAGTGAGCAAGTCCAGCTTCGAACGCTCGGGAACAAACACACAGCGTTGAACGATCGACTCGGAAGTCAATGTCTTGCGACCGATGGTTACAGTCGCTGGATCAACTAGATATTGGTCGGCGATGCGACGAATCGGTTCTGGCATCGTTGCGGAAAACAGAGCAACTTGCTTTTTCTGTGGTGCAGCTTGAAGAATGCGCTCGACGTCCTCTTGGAAGCCCATGCTCAGCATCTCGTCGGCTTCGTCGAGAACCAAACACTTCAATCCATCCAGCTGCAGCGTGCCTCGCTCCAGGTGGTCGATAACTCGGCCTGGCGTGCCAACAACGACGTCAACTCCGTTGCGAAGGCCTTTCAGTTGAGGCGTGTAGTCGGCTCCACCGTAGATCGAAAGGACGCGAAGGTTCGGCATGAACGATCCGTACTTTTCGAAGGCTTCACTAACTTGCAAAGCCAATTCACGCGTTGGAGCAAGAACTAGAACTTGAGGCAGTCGTTGGCCTGGCTCCATTCGGTTGAGAATGGGCAGTGCGAACGCGGCTGTCTTTCCTGTTCCAGTTTGCGATTGAGCCAGAACGTCTCGACCTTCAAGAA
>CAUJKA010000053.1 GCA_963204965.1 Planctomycetota bacterium
CTTCTTGCCTTACTGAATTCCTGACTTCATGACTTCCTGACTTCCTGCCTTCCTGCCTTCCTGCCTTCCTGCCTTCCTGCCTTCCTGCCTTCCTGCCTTCCTGCCTTCAAACTTCAAACTTCAAACTTCAAACTTCAAACTCTCCACCGTTCTTCGAACCCCTTCTTCAATCGACACCTTGGGCTCGCCCATCACTGCAATCGACTTCGCTACATTAAAAGTCTTAGAATACGCGAAGACGTGAACTCCAAAGCGAGTCAACACGGGCTCCTTCCAGGGAAGAAACATGTGGTGGAACAGCTCAAGCAAGCCAGCTCCCAGCATCGCTGTTCGCACGGAAACTCGCCGCTTCGGCTCGGGGATATCGAGTTGCCGGAAGACGTCTAACAAGAAGGCGTTGATTTCAATCGGCTGATTGTTGGTCAGATTGAAGTCGCTGACAACGTGAGGTGATGTTATCGCCTGCACAACATAGTCCACTAGGTTGTCGATATAGATCAGATCGCCAACGACAGGATTGCCTTGCGTAGTGAACAAGGGCAAGCGGCCTTGGCGAGCTGCCGCCAAGATGCGTGGCAGTAGCACAGTATCATCTGGACCGAAGACGGCGCGAGGTCGAAGAATAGCCCAGGGACCTTCGTAGGACCGGATAATCTTTTCTGCAATCTGCTTCGTGCCCGCGTAGCGATTGATCGGCGGCTTGGCAGGCTCACTCGCTTCAGTGATATTCCATTGATCACACGAACGGTAGTAGATACTAGAGGATGAAATGAAGACTAGCTTGGGGCGCCCGTTCTTACGACAGAAGTCGACGACATTCTGTGTTGCTTGGATGTTGTCCTTATAAAACTGAGTCTTACTACCCCACGGCGAAGATCGCGCCGCAGCATGAACAACAACATCAATCGGTTCAGGTAAGGCCTTGAGCGGATTCGATAGATCGCACGAGAAGTATCCGGGGCGATGACATGATCGTCGACCGCAGCAATGTAATGCAACATCCATTTGCTCTAAGCGATCACAGATCTTCCCGCCGATAAACCCGGATGCACCCGTTACGAAGACTCGCATTGGACCTCTCGATTCTTACGCGAAACATAAGGTTGTGTTATAACTCAGAACCGCGGAATTGGCAGCCCGGTTCAACTCCGCGGCTGACCTTGAGCGAACGGGGGAAAATCAATTCCACCCATTGGTCGTTTAGTAAACCGACTGAGAGCCAATTCTTGCAAATCAATGCAACACGTTTTCGCTGATCCAGAGTCACCCCGTGGGACAACTGCAACACTTCCGAATCGCTGGGACAGGAATCTACTTGCCATCGGAAATTGTATCCGCTGAGCAGGTCGATTCTCGCATGAGCGCGCCGGTTGGCTGGACCGCTTCTCGATCGCAAGTCCTGACACGATACGAGTGTTTGCCGCCCGAGTCGGTCGCGACCATGGCCGGAAAGGCTTGTCGCGCGGCGCTTCAGGATGCCGGTTGGTCGGTTGCCGAAATCGATTTGATCATCGATTGTAGCACCAGCCTCTATCAACCCATTCCGTGCAACGCAGCTGTTTATCAAAGTCAGCTTGGCCCCGATGCCGCCGGCATTCCGTGTGTAGACGTTCACGGAACTTGCTTGGGCTTTGTCTTGGCGCTGAATATGGTCAACGGGCTGTTTGCTACCGGGGCATACCGGCGAGTGCTATTGATTGCCTCGGAGGCGGCGCTTGCTGGAGTCAATTGGAAGGAGTGGGAGAGCGCCTCGCTGATGAGCGACGGAGCTGCGGCAGTTATCGTCGAGGCATGCGAGCCGAGCGAGTCTTTTGTCTATCGTCATCAAACGTTTTCCGAGTATCGCGATGCTTGTGAGGTTCGTAGTGGCGGGCATCGACAGGGCCCATTCGAATATAGTCCAGAACACGAAGCCGACTTTCGATTTTCCATGAATGGAGCCGCGTTATTTCGCGTCGCGCGGCAAAAACTTCCAGGAATGATAAACGAAGTTTTTCAAGCTACCACTGTTCAGCGAAACGAAGTACATATCGTTCCCCATCAAGCCTCGCCCTTTGCCGTGGAGAGCATTCGACGTATCGTCGATCATCCTGGATCGCTCTACTACAATCGTGTCGCTCGACTAGGGAACATGGTCGCGGCTAGTATTCCAGTCGTGCTTCATCAGGTGATTCAAGAGAACAAGGTGAAGCGAGGCGATACGCTGATGTTACTGGGCACCTCGGCTGGTTATGCTCAAGCGGCTTGCACTTTTCGGTATTAAGAAACTATGTCGCTGCTTCGTAACGTGAAGTTCATTAACGCAGGTTATTGCAGTCAGGTGGCCGCCTGGACGGGAATCTCCAGCTGGAAATGGGCAAAGTTCCACGCAGTAGTCGTCTATTTTGAACACCCAACGCATGGTGCGTTCCTAATCGATACTGGCTATGGTGAAGAGTTCTACGGAGCCACGAAAAAGTTTCCGTACCGAATCTATCGCTGGCTAGTTCCACCGACAATTGATACGGAGCACTGCTTGGCAGGCAGCTTGAAGAAAGCGGGAATTGATCCCAAGCAACTCGACGGCGTCATCCTATCTCACTTCCATCCCGATCATATCGCCGGGCTGGCTTCTTTGCCGAAGATTCCGATTCACGCACGAATCCAACCCTTGGAGCAGTTGCGAAAGATGAGGCCGATGCAACAACTGCACCACGGGTTTATTCCTGGACTTTTTCCCAGTGAGCGCGATGGTGACGTTGTTCCAATCGACGAAGATCGTTTTCGACAATGTGAATCGAAAACGACTTTAACGAGTCAATTCTCTACGTTTGACTATTGGGGCGATGAGAGTCTAACTCTGGTGGATCTTCCAGGGCACGCCTTGGGTCACACCGGCTTCTTGTTGAATACTGAGCACGGACGGAAGTTCTACATCGTCGACGCCGCTTGGAACGTCGAAGTGTTGTTGCAAGGGAAGCAGCTACCTCGGATTGCTCGACGTCTACAGACAGGTTACGACCAGTATTGGAAGACGCAGCAATTGCTCAAGCAGTTTTCCGACGAGAACTCCATAGAACTGATAGCTTGCCATTGTCCAAGAACGCAAGCGACCGTACGTAGTCCTGAGTAGATTCGAAGTTAGGCGAACCTACTCGCGCGAGACGGATACGGTGTGACCATGAGATCGGAGTAGCGCTTGCTGACGAGCTTTCATCAAGTCCGAGCTAACCATCTCTTCGCACATCTGCTCGACGGTGACAACTGGAATCCAGCCAAGCTCTGTTTTAGCCTTGGTTGGATCGCCCAAAAGTGTCTCCACTTCAGAAGGACGATAGTAGCGAGGATTGACTCGCACAACGACATTGCCAACTTTGACCGCTGGGCAAAGCTCAGGCTTGGTAATCTTAGCGACTCGACCAACTTCATCCACGCCGGTTCCGGTGAATTCAATTTGGAAGCCAGCGAATTCGGCGGACATCGTCACGAATTCACGGACTTTAATCTGCTTACCAGTAGCGATGACGTAGTCCTGTGGTCGATCTTGTTGGAGCATCATCCACTGCATCCGAACGTAGTCCTTGGCGTGACCCCAGTCGCGAAGTGCATCCATATTTCCCAAGTGCAAGCAGTCTTCCAATCCTTGCGCAATGTTCGATAGGCCTCGTGTGATCTTGCGAGTCACGAAGGTTTCGCCACGACGCGGCGATTCATGATTGAACAGAATTCCGTTGCACGCGTAGATCCCATAAGCCTCGCGATAATTCACGGTAATCCAGTACGCGTACATCTTGGCAACGGCGTACGGTGATCGCGGGTAGAACGGAGTGGTTTCGGATTGCGGTACTTCTTGCACAAGGCCGTAAAGCTCGGAAGTCGATGCTTGGTAAAAGCGAGTCTTCTTCTCTAAGCCCAAAAAGCGGATCGCCTCAAGCAATCGCAGCGTGCCAATCGCATCGACATCGGCCGTGTATTCAGGCGACTCGAAGGACACCGCGACGTGAGATTGGGCACCTAAGTTGTAGAGCTCGTCGGGTTCGACTTCGCGAATAATGCGAGTGAGATTAGATGAGTCGGTCAGGTCGCCATAGTGCAGCTTAAATCGGGCACCCTCGGTATGTGGCGACTGGTAAATATGATCCACGCGTTCGGTATTGAACAACGACGCGCGTCGCTTGATGCCATGGACTTCGTAGCCCTTATCCAGGAGCAGTTCAGCCAAGTACGAACCATCTTGACCTGTGACGCCAGTAATTAGTGCTTTTTTCATTTTGACGACGAGACTTACTTTGGGGATTCTGCGGATTGTGCGGTTTGGTTTTGAAGGTCGGAACAATCAAGAAGACGCTAGTCACTCAATTGCAGGTCGAGGGCGAATCGTTTTTAACCTTATGTTGAACTAACAGGATAGGATGTCAACATCCTAAGGAAAATGGTTCCTGCAACAAGGATCGGAATTTTGTGAGGCTACCAATTATGAGTTTTCTGCCGAGTCGGACAAAGCCGCGGCCGAAGTGTTCAGGGCAAGATCTTGCTCGACTTGCGCAATTCTAGCTTGATTGCTTCGTTGGGCTTCACGAAATGCTATTCAGCAACTGAAGGAAACTCGTACTAATCCGATTAATGTCAAACTCCTTCTGGGCGAATTCGCGGGCTCGACTTCCCATTTCGCGGATACGATCGGGGTTTCTAGCTAGATCTGCAACGATCGATGGTAGTTGTGAGGATTGAGACGAATCAACAACAACGCCACCTTGCGACACTAGCAGTTTTTGAGCCGCCAAGTTCTTGGTGGGGGCGATCAATAGTACCGCTCGACCAGAGCAAAGGTAGGTAAGTACCTTCGACGGAACAGAGTAATTGGCCGCTTCCGGCTCCAAAAGTGCCAAAAGGACATCTGCTGAAGCCAAGGAGAGGGCAAGTTGATCGTAGGGAACGTAACCAGCGATCACTAAATTCGGAAACTCGCCGTTGGCTTTTTGGTGAGTTAGCCAATCCGCACCAAGTCCCTGGGATCGAACTACTACTATTCCACCCGAAGGTTCGATGGCTTTCGCGACCGCCAAGATATGCGCGGGGTCATGCTTCATGGAAAGAGTTCCCGAATAAAGCACAACCAGAGAGTTGTCGAGGTTGTTAGTTCGAGACCAATCGTTCTTTCTAGGCAAGCAAGGAGTTTCTTCGATTGGCGCCCAATTCTCAAACACAGCAATGCGATTCGAAGGCACTCGAGCCGCTGTAAGATAGTCCTGAAAGGCACCTGAAATCGGCAACACCAGATCTGAATCTCTGAGCAGTCGCTGCTCTAGGTTGACGTAGTATTGTCCAATCAAAGAACCAAGCAGCGGTATCTTCTTGCTGAGGATTCGCTTGGCGGCTAAGCCAATGACATCCTGTAGCCAAAATACTTTCTTGGCTTGGACTCTATTCGCAGCTCGCCAGATCGATCGCAGAGCATCCAGTGGAGTGTTTGCAGATACAACAAGGTCGGGCCGCGATCGCTCCATCAATTCTGCGACTCGAACTCCATACTCGATTTCTTGCTTACGTCGCTTTACAAAGGAGTACTTTTGAAGAGGTTCGGCCAATTGAATCGGACAAACGCGATAGTTGGCAAGATCTTCACCTGTGCCAACGTTGCCGCTGGGGGTTGTAGATAGCGAGTTGCAATAGCAATGATCGACATCCAAGCCTCGCTTGGCGAGATGGCGAGCAAGCTGAGCAGCAAACGCATAGCCACCAAAATCGTTGAACAGTATCCGCAAAGTCAGAGCCCTGTGGTGAATCTAATCCGGTAACCCCTAGCCATAGATCGCTAGTAGGCACCTTCGCAGAGTATAACTGTTCGAACCGTCCTGGAAAGAATGTAAAGATCCATCCACGGTGACCAATTGCGAACGTAGAATTCGTCGTACTCTAAGCGTTCAGCGTACGTCGTATTGTTACGTCCCGAAATTTGCCACAGTCCGGTAATTCCGGGAGTGACTCGTAGGTAATCTCGAAAAGTAGGGCCGTACTTGTTGATCTCTTCGGTCACAATCGGACGAGGTCCAACCAGACTCATCTCGCCTACGAACACATTCCAGAGTTGTGGAAGTTCGTCCAGGCTTGTCTTGCGCAGAATCTTGCCGATCCAAGTAATGCGTGGGTCGTTCTTAAGCTTGTGATCCTTGTCCCATTCAGCCTGTAGTTCAGGGTGGGCGGAAAGGTATTCTTGAAGGACTTGATTTGCGTTGGGGACCATGGATCGAAACTTCAAGGCTCGAAATTTTCGTCCGCCTCGTCCAATCCGCTCATGTCCAAAGAATACAGGACCGGGGCCAGTAAGCTTGGTCGACAGCGCAATCGCAATGAAGATAGGCGATAGGAATAGCAAAGCGATTCCTGACAAAACTAGGTCGATCATTCGCTTAGTGAATCGTGGAGCAGGCAAAAGAAGTGTGTCTTCAATTCGCACGCCATTGGCGAGACCGCAACTGATGAACGCAACACCTGATCTGGCTACCGATCGCGGTGGTCGAGCACAAACAATTTGGGGAAACTGCTCAATGAAGTCTGGGTAGTCACGATTGAGATGCGATGGGTCTTGGCTGATATAGATTAACCAGTGCACGCCGTGCAGCTTTGCTTCTTTGGTGAGATTGGAAGAATCTCCCATGAATGGCGAATGCGAAGTAAATGCTAAAGCGGCCGTGTCACGGGAGTCCGCCTGCGGATTTCCTAACAACTGATCGTCTTTATCGCAGAACCATCCAACTGGGGTCAACATGGTCCAACCAAACTTGTTCATCTGTGAGTGAACCAAGTTAACGTCTTCTGAACTGCCTAGGTAGAAACAAGGAACACCCCAGTTCAATTGGCGTAGAGCCGATTTGACCAATCCGCGAGAAATGGGTAGCAAAACTAGTAGTACTGGCACTGCGGAGACTATGGCAATCGAGTAAGGAGATCGCCAAGAGGAAACAAAGGAAAGCCCAATGATCAATGCAGTGCTAGACGTTGCAATTGCCAATGCTTGATGCTTGAG
>CAUJKA010000054.1 GCA_963204965.1 Planctomycetota bacterium
ATAGGAATTTACTGCTGCAACAACTTCAGTACGTTTTGCGGGTTTTGGTTAGCAATTCCCAAGACCGTTGTGCCAGATTGGACCAAGATCTGCGATCGTGTGAGTAATGCTGACTCTCGAGCGAAATCAGCGTCTCGTACAGTGCTTTCGGCTTCTGTTAGATTGCCGACAGTGTCGGTAAGCGAAACTTCGTTGCTTTCAAGTGTCGTAGATTGGAAAGCGCCCAGTCGTCCTCGCAAACTGGTTACTTTATTAATGACCTCGTCAATGATCTTCCCGGCAGTGGTGATGTCGTTGATTAAGGACTTCGCTTGGCCGCTGCCAATCTCGTATAACCTACCGCTCGCACCTCCCAGAGTACTGGTCGCCAGCGAGTCTATACCCAGCCTGGCTTGTTGGTTACTGACAACATCCCCGCCAAGTTGGAACAGCGCTCCACCGCCCGTAATATTGAAGCTAAGCGAGTTGACTGGCATGTCGGGATCGAGTGTCATTTGCATCGTGAGCGTTGACGTATTCACAAATAGTCGATTGCCACTTCCAGCCGCACTGAAGCCGTTTACGGTAGCTTGAATGTCAGTTCCCGTGCTTCGCAAAGCGCTTGCATGTGAACGAAAGATACCATTGGCACCTTCAGAGATCACGCTCACACCGACAACCGCGTCACTTCCGTACGCAACGCTGCGAAGTTCAAGTACGCCCGTTGTGCTATTCACTTCGGCTTGGACGCCCGTAGCGTCACTGACCAAATTCAATGCTGCCGCAATCTGTTGTACGCTTGTCCCTGTCTGGAAATTGAAGGACTGAGTCCCATCAGTTCCCAATAGTTCGAAAACTAAACTATCCAAAAGGACACCACCACCGGTGATTCCCGTGTTGGCTTTGGTATCGGCATCACCGAGGGTAGCGCCAAAGGTTCCTCCATTGATCGACAGAACAGTAAAGTCATTCAGTCCGTCGAGGGCATTAGCAATGTCCACTATGGCTGATGTCCCAGGGACGTAGCTCAAGTGGATCGTTTTAGTCGTTGCGTCGTAGCTTGCAGCGGTGGAGGTTCCAACCTCAAATTCAACTGCGACATTGTTGAAGTCGTTTCCGGCTTGATCAGCAGAAAAGGAAATAGACGTCGGTGATAAGGCTTCGGGCAGTGGTGGCGTACCACCATTAGTAAAGTCGCCAGCGGGGTCTAGAGAAGTTAGCGGATCGGCAAAGGAAGTGAAATCACTTAGCGCATCGATCGCAGCTGCGACTTGACCTTTTGAAATTGAAGTAATCGTCGTGGCATTCGATGCCACTGTAATCGTCTTCGTGGAAGCGTCGTAACTCGCTTGCACAACGTTGGGCGATAATGTTGCATTGAATGCGTAGTTGATGGTTACCGGCGTTGTCTCGTCGGTAGCCGCAACATTAATATCACCAAGTACTGCATTGGAACGAACCGGGAAATTGATTGTGGTATTTGCATTGGTGGTACTAAAGGCGTTGTTGGTCAACTCGGCTTGAGTTGCTGCAGCTTGGACCAACACCTCGACGCTCATGCTTCCGGTATTTCCAAGATTAGCTTGGTCGATTCGTGCGTCGGTAACCTGAGTTAGCGTACTGATGTTGCTAATGAAATCTAAAGATCCATCCAACAACTTGCGACCTTGAAAGGTGGTTGTTTGAGCGATTCGATTGATGGCTTCTAAAGAGCTATCGATCTGTAATTGGTTCGCAGCGATCTCATCGTCACTCACCGCGCCGGAGTTGGCCGCTTCAACAACTAGGCCTCGCATCGTATTCAGCAACGAACTGACTTGCCCCAATGCACTATCCGCGGTTGAGATAATCTGTTTGGCTCGTTGCGTGTTCGAAACGGCTCGGTTGATGCTGGTGATATCACTTCGCAGCGCCTCACTGGCAATCAACCCGGCTGGATCGTCCTTGCCCGTGTTGATGCGCAGGCCAGTGCTAAGCCTAGTTAAGGAGACTTGCAACTCGTCGTTGGTTCGGCTCAAGCGGTTCTGAGCAATCAACGAACTGACGTTGGTGTTAATTCTGGTCATAAAAGGCGATACCGTCGCTTTCGCAAGATTCGAACTACAACACTCTCAATTCCAATTCAGAGCTCCGCGAGTAAAGGCAAACGATCATTGTCCGTCATGCTAGCTAGAAAAAGCCAGTTGAAGCACATACGACCGTTGGGGGCTGCGATCCCTGATACTCAGAAGAGTTAGTATTTCGACGTTTCGGGCGGTATCATCGAAATAACTCGTACAATCAGAATCGTGCGTCGTAGCCCGAATAATTGATACAACTGAACCGTTGTCAAAAGAAGCTGCATAGGAAGTCGCTACGCAGCGTAGAATCGATTTCATTTCACCAAACAGGTCAACTTAGCCTGCTTGCGCGTCCTGTTGGATCGTTAAGCTCCAACTTGTAATGAAGTCAAAACTCTAACGCCAATTACCAATGGGTCGGAAAGACTGGTGGCTTCAAATGCGCTATCTCACTTAACTCAACTTAGCCATGATGGCGTTGAACGTCGAGCTTGGGCGAAGTGCAGCGGTGGCCTTTTCGAAGTTCGGTTGATAGTAACCACCGATGTCCACTTTGGAGCCTTGCGCGGCACTCAGTTCCTGAGCGATCTTGGTTTCATTTGCGGCAAGCTGCCCAGCGACTTCACTAAAGCGGTCACGGAGCTTGGGGCTCTTCGTTTGACCAGCCAAAGCTTGCGCCCAATAGAGCGACAAGTAGAAGTGGCTTCCACGACAATCCAATTGATGGACATCGCGTTGAGGCGACTTATTCTCGTCCAAGATTCGACCAATGGCTTGATCGAGCGTCTCGGCTAAAACCAGAATCTCCGTGTCGCCGGTCTTCTGCGCGAGATCTCCTAGGGAAACACCCACAGCTAAGAACTCGCCGAGAGAATCCCATCGCAAATGTCCTTCCTCCAAGAATTGTTCAACGTGCTTGGGAGCGGACCCCCCAGCACCTGTTTCGTACAAGCCTCCGCCAGCGAGTAGTGGGACGATGGACAGCATTTTGGCGCTTGTTCCCAACTCAAGAATTGGGAAAAGGTCGGTCAGATAATCTCGCAACACGTTGCCTGAAACAGAGATTGTGTCTTTACCGTCTTTAGCCCGCTGACAAGTTAGCTTGCAAGCTTCCATGGGAGCCAGAATCTGGATATCAAGTCCGTTGGTGTCGTGATCCTTCAGGTAGGTTTGAACCTTGTTGATCAATTGAGCATCGTGAGCACGCTTCGAATCCAACCAAAAGATCGCCGGAACAGATTGTGCTCGTGCGCGTTGAACGGCTAGTCGTACCCAATCGCGAATTGGGGCGTCTTTGGTTTGGCACATCCGCCAAATATCGCCCTTCTGAACTTGATGCTCAAGGACAACCTTCCCTGCGTTATCGGTGACTAGAACTTTACCGTCAGCAGGAATCAGGAATGTCTTGTCGTGTGAGCCATACTCTTCGGCCTTCTGAGCCATCAATCCAACGTTGGCGACGTTGCCCATGGTTCGCGGGTCGAAGGCGCCATTGGCAATACAAAACTCGACAGCCGCCTGATAGACACCCGCATAACAGCGATCGGGAATTACCATCTTCGTATCATGCAGTTTGCCATCTCGACCCCACATCTTGCCACCAACACGAATCGCGGCAGCAACTGAGGCGTCGATGATAACATCGCTGGGCACATGCAAGTTGGTGATGCCCTTGTCGGAGTCGACCATCGCAATCTCTGGCCCTGACGCCATGCAGTCCTGAATATCCTTAACGATTGCATCACGCAGAACGTTGGGAAGCGTATCGAGCTTGGTGTAAAGTTCCGCGAGACCATTGTTGGGATCAAAGTCAATCGAATCGAGTACCGAGGCGTGCTTTTGAAGCACATCGGATAGAAGGACACTTACAGCATGACCGAAGAGAATCGGGTCCGAAACCTTCATCATGGTAGCCTTGAGGTGTAGCGAGAATAGCACACCCTTTTGCTTTGCATCGGCGATCTGTTGCGCGTAGAATTCTCGCAGCGCCTTAGCGCTCATCACGCTTGCGTCGATGACTTCGCCAGCTTGAACTGCCAGACTGCCTCTCAGTGCTTTACGACTACCGTCATTGGTTACCAATTCAATTGTGACCGAACCTGCAGCAGGCAGAGTGTAGGAGAGTTCGCTGCCAAAGAAATCACCGGAGGTCATTGAGGAGACATGGGTCTTGGATTGATTCGACCACGCACCCATCGAATGTGGATTCTTCTTGGCATACTCTTTCACAGGCGCGGCAACGCGACGATCGGAGTTTCCTTCGCGCAAAACAGGGTTAACAGCGCTGCCAAGGACCTTACCATACTTGGCCTTGATCTGTTCTTCGCATTCATTCTGCGGCTCGGCAGGATAGCTCGGGACGTTGAACCCATGCGACTGAAGTTCGGTAATCGCTTCGGTCAGTTGCGGGATCGACGCGCTAATGTTGGGAAGCTTGATGATGTTTGCTTCGGGAGTTTTGGCTAACTCGCCCAACTCGGAAAGAGAATCAACAACCTTTTGATTCTCTTTGAGACACTCAGGAAAGGTCGCTAGAATTCGCGCCGCTAACGAGATGTCTTTCTCAACCAGTTCAAGTCCAGATGCCTGCGTGAATGCTCGAAAAAGTGGCAATAATGAATACGTTGCCAGAGCGGGTGCTTCGTCAGTGTAGGTGTAAACGATTTTGTGAGTCATCTGGAACCTCGTTGGCAGTAGTTGTTGCTGCCAAAATATCGGCTGCGGAAATCAAACGATGATAGTAAAGGCTGGGGGAGAGTGTCACGTTTTTTGGGCAATTGTCAAGTTGACCGACCCGTCTTCGGTAACTGAGAGCGATGGGAAAATGCAAGGCAAACCATACAGAATGATCGTCCGCGTCGATCGTGCTATTTCGAGCGTCTAGAGGCTGGCAGCTTTGTCGGTCTTTAACTGCGGAAAAGGACTACGAGCGCACAAGCCTCCGGAGAGTTTCGATGGTTGTTCGAGCGGCGGTTTCCGAGTCCGGCAGCGCAAAGGCTTCAGCCGACAAAAAGCCCTTGTATCCGATCTCGCGCAGCGCTTGAATCACTGGTGGAAAGTCAATGTGGCCCATCCCAGCGGCTCGACGATTCGAGTCGACGAAATGAACGTGCCCAATTCGATCGCCCGCAGCGACAATCGAACGACTCAGGTCGGCTTCTTCGATGTTCATGTGAAATAGATCGGCAAGCAGCTTGACTTGCTCGCACTGGACCTCGCGAAGCAGGTCGCAACCTTCAGCAATTGTCTTCGCTAGATTAGTTTCGTAGCGGTTGAGTGGTTCGTAAAGCAGCGGTAGTGAGTGTTCGGCCGCGAGAGAGCCCAGTTCGCGAAGCGACCCAGCTAGAAGGCCCATCGCTTGGTCTCGACTAACACTAGCCGACCATCGGCCCTGCATGGAGCCAATGATTGCAGGAGCCCCAAAATTTGCTCCCACCTGAATCATACTGGCAATAAAGTCACGAGCCTTCTGCCGAATGGTCGCATCTGCATCCGTCAAACTCAAGCCATGCTTGACCATACCGGCTCCAGTACCGAATGCAGCGACTTGCAATGAGTACGTCGAGCACAACTGCTTTACATGCGCTATGTCGATCGCCGATGGTCCAGGTGCAAAGATCTCAATTGCTTCAAATCCGAGATGCGCGGCTGATTGAAAGGCAACTTCAAGGCTATCCCAAAATACAAACGGACCGCCTCGCGCCTCTTCAACTAAGCTGACTGTAACGGCGGATTTCATTTTGGTGTGCTCCAACTATGACTGTGGACTATGAAGCTTGATGAACACTTGCGACTTAAAATAATACGCCGCTTGCAATTCGGCTGTCTGTTTACAGCAGATTTGCAAGCGGCGTAAGATTATTTCTAGAATTCAGTTTTGCTCAGTGTTGCTACCAGCAAATCTCATCAAGACGTGCACAGCTGAGCGGGGCTGTACAAACTGAGTACTAGATCTTTGATGCGATTGACTTAAGTGTTTGAAGTGCGCTGATAGCAGAATCAACACCGCCGCAAGCCTTGCAGAATTCAGCAGCCAAAGACAATTGGTCCATAGACTTACTGTGAGTTGTTGCTGCAACTCGATTGGTTGAACCAGCTGGTCGACCGCGGCCTCGCTTGCTCTTGCCGCGAAGTCCACCCAAAGCTTGATTCACGTGAGCTGGGCTAACAGTATGACCTTGTTCGGTAATCGCTCGCGCGATCTCTGTAAGACCGGCCTTTGGATTAGCCTTGAAGTACTCGCGAATGAGTAGTGACTTGTTTACTTTTCTCTTTGCCATTTGGTACCCTTTTCTAAAGATTAGTGCTGTTTCCGATTGACGCACTTCAACCAAAAGTTTAATGCGCATTTTTCAATAAGAAACTCCTATTTTCAACTACAGGCAAACTTTATTTCTCAAACTAAGAAATCAGGTCTGACATGGGGGAACCCCCTTAGCACTTTTGGGTGACAGTAGCTCCTCATTATGCTGAATTGTCGATGCCACGGTCCAATAGTTCTTTAGTTAAACAAAGTCGCCTAGCTACAGCTCGGATCACATGCAGGTCTTTTGTATTGAGTTAAGAAGAGTTGCTGCAAGAGTTCAATCTTAGGCTCGCTCAACCATTTTTCTAGTTGTTCAGAACGTAGTTCGGTCAACGACAAACTGCTGAAGTCCGAGTTTAGAAATTGGATCTGCAATGCACCAACCATGCGGTCTTTCTAATATCAGGCTTCCATAAATCACTGTTCAAAAGCAGCTGGCTTCCCCAAAAAGGGGCGGCGATTTTTCAGCTTTGATCACATCAGGCAACGTGACGGGTAGCGACTTGCAACATGGTTCGATACCATTTTTCTCACCCAAGGACGATGACCGTACTGGTCGCTTCCCTTTTTCAACCTTCAGAAGCCAATTTTCCACTGCGGATACCGAGATCCTATGAACCACACTCTGAAATCAATAGTTCCATCACAGACCCGCATAGGTTGGATTGGAACTGGGGTCATGGGAAATAGTATGTGCGGCCACATCCTATCAGCCGGTTTTGCTCTGACGGTTTTTAATCGCTCGCAAGGCAAAGCTCTTGGACTGCTAGAACGGGGAGCGCGTTGGGCGGAATCGCCACGTTTGGTAGCTGAACAATCCGACATAATTTTCGCGATTGTGGGTTTTCCCAACGATGTTCGGGAAGTTTTTCTGGGGCCAGGCGGAGCTCTTGCCGGCTGTACCCCGGGCAACGTCTTGGTGGACATGACGACCAGTCAACCGTCTTTGGCAGTTGAGATATACCAAGCGGCCAAAGCAAAAGGTGTTTACGCCTTGGATGCCCCTGTTTCTGGTGGCGACAAGGGGGCTAGGGAAGCAACGCTTTCGATCATGATCGGTGGCGACGCCGAAGTTGCTAACAGTCTCAACCCAATTTGGAACGTGATGGGAAAGACCGTCAACTACCAAGGTCCAGCAGGAAGTGGCCAGCATACCAAGATGGTAAACCAAATCTTGATCTCTGCCGGAATGGTTGGAGTATGCGAGGCACTGATCTATGGCTATCGGGCAGGTCTAGATATGGATACAGTCATGAAGTCTGTCAGTTCAGGAGCGGCCGGTAGTTGGTCGCTCTCCAATCTCGGACCTCGCATACTTCAAAACAATTTTGACCCAGGCTTCTTTGTAGAGCACTTCATCAAAGATATGGGTATAGCATTGGCAGAGAGTCGACGTATGGGGTTGTCGTTGCCCGGATTAGCGCTTGCCGAACAGTTGTACTTAAGTGTCGCTGCAAAAGGCTGGGCCCGCTGTGGAACGCATGCACTAACAATGGCCCTAGCAGAACTGTCAGGCTTTGATTGGAAGACACGAGCTTAAGGATTACCGTCGAGATTGATGCGGTGCATCTTCCAAAGAAAATCAGCGCTGCCTCTGGCTACTCTAACATGAAAAATAGTTGCGTAGCGTGCTTCGACTAAGTTGGCTGGCCGACTCCGGGAGTCGACTGAGTGTTGATATTCAGTTGCGGTGCAATCGCAGATATCTCTTGAGTGTTGGGTTGCGATTCGTTGTTACCATTGCTTTCATTACTCGAAGGATTTTGCCAGCTCAATAATGCACTCACCTCATCCCATTCGATGTCGACACGAGTCCTAAGTCGCTCGGCAAGGCTTAACGTTGCTCCCGTTGGCCGCCAAAGCGTCGATACGATGTATTGCATGCTGACGTTAGCGGCATCGCAAACGATCTGCGTTCCTAAACTAGGCGTGCAAGGAAGAAGTGTGGTCGCATTTGCGATTCCCAGTTCACGAACTGCACCGTCCACCATCGGCAATTGATCTTCGTTGGTGACAATCATTCGAACAATCTCACCACCACCATCCGCCAAGTGTGGTGCCACGTCACGCAGTTCGTCGAAGCTGATGGTGCTATGGTGGTACGATCTATTCTGCAAGTCCTCGGCATTGACTCCCATTTCAACGCATGCTTGCTTAATCGACTTGACTGTTGTTTCTAATACTTCAGCTACATCGGTAAAATCACAAGGCGTTTCAATAATCGTATCGCAGCTTGAACCTGCATGCTGAATTTCTGGTAGGCCGATTTTCGCTGCAGCTTTACCGAGGATGTTGCACAATTGTTGAAACAGGCGATCTTCAAGCTTGGCACGCACCTTGGCACAGAGATTCTGAGTCTGAGGAGTCAATCCCGTTCTGCTGATCCCCGATTGACCACCACCGCCGTGACCTCCCGCGACAATTGCATTACGCCAAGCTTGGATAGCTAAAACAAGTTCCTGTGAGTCGCTACGCACTTGTTCCATAAAGTTAACGCAGCACTTCGTAAACTCACCAACATATGCTTGAGCTGCACTGGCGAGGTTCCCCTTCTTGGAAAAGTGTTTGGGGAATTGCTGTAGAGTCTCTAGAGTACCGCTCAGTTGATGGTCTAAATAGTTTAATAGTCCTTGAATGACTTCGATCTGAATGCGTTCGATTTGGCGCCAGCTATAGACTCGCATTTGCACTTGTCGCGAGATTGCTCGCTGCCAATGATCGACATCCCTTGCCAATTGCTGCTGTCTACTTTGCTCATCACCGATCAAGCGGTTTGCCCACATATTGGCAACCTCTTCGGGCGGCAGAGTGTCGAATACGATTCCCATCTCGCGAAGCGATCGTCGAACCAATTCTTCGATAGCTTCTTTAGTGAGCGGTAAGTAGGTTGACGTTGGTTCAGCTGCGGGGGAATCAATCCTGCTTTGGAGAGACTTTGTGGTTGGTTTGCCATTGGTCAAATAGTCAACGAAGCCATTCAAGACATCCAAGCTGCAAATTTTTGCGAGTGATTCTGGTGTCGAAGCACTTGCGCTTTGAAGCGATTCGCAACAAGCCGTTCTCAACCACCCGTGATCAAACTGTTTCCAGCATTGACGTGAGTTGGCCAACGCTGCTCCACAAAGCGTTTGGCAATCGATTGAAATACACCTGGCGAGCTTCTTGGGATTGTGCTTGACAGAGCCTGAATCCTCGAGAAGACCACCGTCAACCAATGTCACCCAATCAAATGGGCATTCGCTGCTAGTAACGAGACCACCTCGATAATCGAGATTTGGCTTTTCGCATGTTTGCCGCATGAAGTAAGAAAGCTCGGATACAGTCGCAATGGCATTTGCGGACAACAAGTGTGCTGCGCTTTGACTATTAGCAGCGGTACCTGCACTGGCCACCGCACACAAGCGGTAGTTGTTGAACGAGTGCCGCGCGAAGACTCGCCGGACAATCAAGCCAACTTCGGCTAACCAAGCTGACCCCGTCCCTCCATGCAGTGATCCGGTAATGTAAACTCGCAAAGGCGATTGGCAGTTTGTGTCGGCTGTGTGATTCTTCATCAACTGCACCAACTTGCTTTCAATCACTTTGACCAAAGCTGGATAGTGAGCAATTAGTGCCAGCGTTGCGATAGGTCGAACACCTTCGGTCCTCAATGACTTCGGAATATTGTAGAGCCAACGTCGCGACAATGGAGTAAACAGTTCCGATTCAATTTTGCGATAGTTCTGAGGCGACTGGATTGGTAAATAGACGGCACAATCAGTAGGTAAGCGTTCAAGCTTGGGGCCATCAACCACTGACTCCAAATCCTGACGCGTTGTGTCCAGTGCTAGCCAGCCATAGTCGTCGGGCGTCAGTCGGTTATCGACATTGGTAAATAGGTCGTGGCGAAGCTCTCGAAGCGCCAAGACGCCTTGGCCTCCAACACCAATAAACATGGCGCGAGGCGTATTCCATTCATGGGCAATTTGTTTGAGCGGTATTGGTCTAGCAAATTGGTGTTTGCGACTGTTCGTCCAGTTGCGTGTGTCCGTCGCAAGTATCGACTTTGAAGGCGAATCATCGACTGAACCGGATTTTTCATTTGGATCGGCCGTGGGTACGACAACCGCGCTACGGACCTTAAGCAATTGATCGATGAATTGACGGCAGGTTGCATAACGATCGAGCGGGTTCTTCGACAGCGCTCGCATCACGATGCTGCGATCCGCGGGTGGCAACGGTTCCAGCACAGGAGCTTGGGAAAGATGCTGTCTGGCAAGCTCGCCTGGATTTCGACCGTTGAATGGCACTCGCCCCGTCAACATCTCCATGTAAACGATCGCTAATGAATACTGATCGCTGCGAAAGTCTGGGCGGCCGTCAAACACTTCGGGTGCAGAATAGGTTGGCGTCAGTCCATTGACTAAACTCTGGTTTGGGTCATGCAGATCTTTCACCAAGCCAAAGTCAGCAACCTTGATGTGATTGGCAATGATCAAAAGATTGCCAGGTTTCACATCCAAGTGTTGTAGCGAGTGCTTCTGCGCCAAGAAGTCTAGAGCATCTGCCGAGTCACGCATGAACTCGAGCAGTTCATTTCGCGGAATGCCCGGTGAGCCTTGTCGCCGACTGTTTTGAAATCGATCAAGCAAGCTACTTTCAGCTAGCTCGGTAACGATGATTACCTTGCCATCAACGATCTCGATACGTTCCAACGAAAGCAAGAACGGGTGATGAACACTTCGAATTCGCTCCAGACTTCGCAATTCATTTGCAGCGCGACTGTCATCTACACTGCCGTAGATTAGCTTAATCGCCTTTTGCAATCCGCCCGGAGCATCGGCCAGCCAAACTTCGCCATAACCCCCAGCACCCAGTCGTTTGCGCAGGGTGTACCCAGGGATTGGTTCTGTTCCAGCCGTAGTCGACGTGACGTGTTTATTCATCGTTTTCCAAATCCTGTCAGGGCAGCTTCATGGACAGTTTAGAGTTGTTGTTCAGGAGAGTTCGGAACAATTTGGCTGTGTTGTAGGCTATCGCGCATCATCGTTCCGGAGTCCATGGTTTTCGGACCTGCCGAATCCACGATGTCGTGCTTTAGAAGCGTATTGCCACCAGTTGGTGGGAGCGGCGGTGCAATTGGCGTTAGTGAACCGCCTGGCGCTGGCGTTGTTGTCGGTGCGGTTACTGATCGTCGACTGAGTGCGCCGATGCTGCCGAAATAGTTGCGGCAGGCGTGTTGCAAATAGTCAATTCGCAAATCCAGTGGCTCGCCCCGATAGGTGCAGTAAGCTCGAACTTGATTGAGTAGATCTCGAGCATAACAACGACGAAGTGGCAAGCGATTAGCTTTAAAGAAGCCATTAATCAGTTGTGTGATCACCTCGGGACGCCAAGGAAATCCCATGGCTTCGCAAGCTAAGCGAAACAGATGAGTAAACTCCTGTTCACCTGGGTCGCGGATCTCTATCTTGAACGGTACCCGTCGAAGAAATGCCTCGTCGACGAGATCATGCGGCTGTAAGTTGGTTGAAAATAGTACGATCTGCTCGAACGGAACGGCAATTTTCTTACCGGTAGGCAACGTCAAGTAATCGATCTTGCTCTCCAGAGGAATGATCCACCGATTGAGCAGTTCGGCAGGTGCAACTCGCTGACGGCCAAAGTCGTCGATCAACAAGCTTCCACAGTTGCTCTTTAGTTGAAGTGGAGCTTCGCAAGTATTGCTGCGCGTGTCATGTCGTACTTCAAGATTGTCCAATGTCAGTTCCCCACCGACGATGACGGTTGGGCGTTCAATGCGAATCCAACGGCGATCGAAGGATTCGGTATCAACCATTTGCCCTCCGGCTTCGACCTTCTTGGGAATGTGATAAGCGGCGTCGAACAATTTGATGATCATGCCATCATCGATGATTGCGTGTGGAATCCAAATACTCTCACCTCTCAACTTGGTTAGGCATTTGGCAAGCGTTGTCTTTCCATTGCCTGGAGGGCCATACAAGAAGATACCGCCGTTGCTGTTTACGGCTGGTCCTAGAAAATCAAGCCACGACGTTTCGAACGAGATATTTTGTAGGGCTTCGAGTAACTGTTGGCGTTCGATTGGTGAATATTGATTGGCTTGAGCTTCGATGCTCAGCAGGTAGTCCGACAATGGTACAGGCGCTAGTCCTGTGTACTTGAAGGACAGGCCATGTTGTAGCGCTCGCTTCTGCCCATTCTCAGTTAACGCATAGTAGTAGTCATTGAGCGGCGCAGACCGCGCATGCGCAACAATTTGCCGAGCCCGCAGATTCGACAATTGTGCATCAACGATCGCGTAGGGTAGTCCGATTTGTTCAGCAAGTTTACGACCACTTTGTGTGCCTATCGCCTGAAGCACTTGGCAGAGTAACGATTCGACAAAGGAAGATGACAAGCCTGCATCTTCAAGCGATGTTGGTTCGGACGGCCAAAAGTGATCGTCGTGCAGAACTCCTGGCAAGTTGGCCATGCCAGCTTGCAGTGTTGACGTATCAATTTGTGACAACTGAAGTGAGTTCAGAATAGTCATGGTTTGGCTCGAAGGGCAAATGTGAATGGACGACTGTTACGAATGCAGGGTTATCAATGATTTTCGGAGCGAGTCTGATAATTGCCCTAGAAAATCCCCGAAAATGTGGGCTAGCAGGTGAAGCCTGACTGCTTTAACCCGCACGAAGTGTCGAAGATAGCATTGAGTCATTCGAGCCATCGAACTCAATTTGTTGGTTGAGCAGTTTTTAACGATTGTTCTGCGCCTGACAACAAATCTACTAAGCCCACTAGTAGCCCTTATTTTTTAGTGAAACATGCAAACCGCATCCATAACACCCATTAGCGTCTTAAGGACAGATACTGACACCACGTCAGAAAACTGTAACTGGACGCTCAGCCGCGGGAACTCCGCTGAAGGTGATCAACAGGTCGCGGTCTATCCAATTCCCTTTGTGGTTGGTAGACGACCTGGATCTTCACTTCAGATAAACTCTCGCACCATTTCCGGTACTCACGCAACTCTTACGATTGAAGGCGATCAGCTTTGGGTCGAGGATAACGGGAGCACCAACGGAACTTACGTAAACGGTCAACGCATCGGTCTCAAGACAGAGCTTCGCGAGGAGGACTTACTTCAGTTCGCCGATGTTGCTTTTCGAGTCCGCAGTTTTCGCCGCGCCACCACCTGCCACACGATGGCAGAGGATATGTGCGATCAAGCTCTAGCACTGGTTCAGTTTGACCGCTTGATGCAGAATCGATTAGTCAATCCTTTCTATCAGCCAATCGTTGATATCCGTACGGGAAGATTCCTAGGCTATGAAGTCCTAGCACGCAGTCGCCTTTACGGTCTGGAAACATGTCAAGCGATGTTCGATGCAGCGTCGCGATTGAATATGGAAGTTGAACTCAGTCGCATGCTACGCTGGGAGGGAGTTCGACAAGCGATCGCACTTCCTGAGGGAATGAAGATCTTCCTCAATACCCATCCGCTTGAGATTGAAAAAGAGGGGCTGGTCGACTCCATGGCCACCGCTCGTCAACTGTCCTTAGATATGCCGCTGATTCTCGAAGTTCACGAAGCTTCGGTTACCGACCCAGCTGCGATGCGAGAGCTGCGAGCACAACTCAAGGATCTTGGAATAGGCATTGCCTATGACGACTTTGGTGCAGGTCAAACGCGTCTGAGCGAACTGATCGAAGCACCACCTGATTATTTGAAGTTCGATATGTCTTTGATTCGCGGCATCGACAAAGCCACTCCCGAGCGTCAGAAGATGTTGGGATCTCTGGTTCAAATCGTTATCGATTTGGGCGTCAATCCACTTGCCGAAGGGATTGAAACTCCAGAAGAAGCGGACGTTTGTCGGAACCTTGGATTCCGTACAGCTCAGGGTTATCACTTCGGTCGCCCTGCTCCGATTCCTGGGCAATAGTCACCGGTCAGTAGTCACCCGATCAGTACTCAATGCGGTCAGCCATCAAGCGACTTGAAGTTGATACAGCAGGCGACTCGTATTTAAAACAAAAAAGCGGCATCAGGATTCTGATGCCGCTTTTGTTTTTTCCTATCGACTTGAATTCAGCTAAGGCGAACTTCTACGACTAGCCAGCTTGAGCCAAGTTTGTGCCGTTGATGCCGTCGTAATAGTCCTTGGTAATTTCCAAGACTTCACGATTGTAGTGATCCATATGGAACACTTCTTTCTTCGGTACTTGCGACTCCAATGCCTGCTCTTCTTCTTGTCGTTGAGCATCCATTTCGGCCATTCGCTTCAGGAAGTCATCGCGTCGGAGCGAATAGGTTTCTTCCTTCTTTTGAGCGCGATAGAGATCGATAATCTTCAGCGACTTCGCGAAGCCGTCCGACTTCTTAACGCGGTCCAAGCTTCGATTGCGAATATCTGCCAGCATGGAACTCTTCACCATGTTG
>CAUJKA010000055.1 GCA_963204965.1 Planctomycetota bacterium
AGTTGGATGATAGTTGCTGTGTCGTGACCAGCAATCTCTTCGGAAAGAACTTCGATTCGATGGGAACCATGATCGCGGATAGCGCGTGGATTGTCAGTAAAAATTCCATGATGGGCAGCGAACCTTCCATCGTTAGCGGCGGCAAGAAACTAAGTCTCAACATTGTGGCTCGCGACGAATCCAGTGATTTGGTGCTGCTGAAATCTCCCGAGCTCAACATCGCTGGGGTGGCCTTGCCTACAGAGTTTTCCACACCACCGCGTGGCAAATTTTTGCTTTCGCCCGATCCAGCCGGCAGCGGCTTAACCAGCGTCGTTAGCTCTACCAACTTCCAGTCGCAACGCGATGTCAGTCGTGGATACCTGGGAGTGGTTCTAGAGGACTATCAAGAAGGCGGCGTTGTTCTGCGGGAAGTGAACGAAGGTGCAGCTCGTCGCGCAGGCTTGCAAATCGGCGATGTCATCTTGCAAGTTAACCAGCAAGCCATTCGAACTCGACCCGAGATACTGAACTTCTTGAGGACGGTAGATCCAAACACCAATATTCGCGCCAAGGTAAAGCGTGAGACGACCGAATTCGAAACGGAGATCACCTTGGGAGCACCTCCCACGGATTCAAGCCACGCTGCCGACATGATGGAAAAGAGTCTACGACGCGATGGTTTTGCGACTGTCTTCTCGCACGATGCGTTAGTAGAACCCAATGAATGCGGTGGCCCGGTCTTTGATTGGGATGGAAGATTCGTTGGAATCAACATTGCCAGACACAGTCGCGTGAGGACTTTTGTGGTTCCCGCCCAGCAGATTAGAAAGCTGATTGACAGCCAGCCCAAGAGTTCGACTCCTTAGTGTCGAACGAGATTGGATCGGGAAAGCTCTGATTTGGAGGGTTTTCATAACCCGAAGCGTTAGCTAACGCTTCGGGTTGAGATCATGCACAAACAGCCGTAACTCGATGCGACAAGGAGGAGGAGCCAAGCTCGCCTCGCTGACGCTTCGAGTTACAGTTTTGGGTAGGGATGCTACAGACATGCATCAAGATGGAAACCTTGAGTAGACAATCTCCAGTGGAAGTCTGGATTACACTACCAAGCTGAAATCACAAGGGCCGCTTTTGCATGCGACGTTGTTACCAAGGAGCATTCGCTCCAGTTCGGCTCGACGTCGTTTGCCTTCTTCGGCGCGTTGTTTGGCGGTTTCCGAATTCCAGCCCGCTTTGATTTTTTCTACTCGGGTGCGAATCGTATTGAGATCCAGAACGGTCTCAGTTTCCTTAACGGTTTCGTTGTGGTTAGCGGTTTTCATAGCTCTTCTGCCTCATGAGAAGGGGGATAAGTTTGTTGCAAGTAGTTCGTTCCAAGTGGATCGGGATTGCAACATTTCTGCCGGATTCCTCGGCTTTGATGATTAATACATTGTGCAATCGTCGTGCCAAAACTCTCTTTCAGTGTGATGTTAGCTCAGTTGCTCGAAATTTCCAGCGAATTTATGGTTAAAAAATTGGCTGGTGACGTTTCTTACGATTCCGAAAGTACCAAGATCCGTCTCAAATTGAAAAAATTTCAATCCAGATGACTTCTTTTCCATCAGTTGCGACAAATTGGCACAGCTCGACGGAAGTCCCAGCAAAACGGCAACTGTTCGGCTCAAAAAACCACTGTCACAACAATCCTACGACTACTAACAGGTCTCAGGTTCTCTTGTCGCAGGTTTTCGTCGTAGACTTCGGCCGGAACTGATTAGGCCAATTTTAAGGGACAGTTTCATACCCACTTTTCTTCGCTGACTTAACAAGTTTCAGTGAGTATCTAGACATGTTGCTAAGTTTCTCGCCTGCGCCTGCTAAGATTCAGGCTCGCCAAGATTTGCCCGCCCAATGTGCTCCCGAGTCTGGCCTAGACTCTGGTCCACTGAAGTCGATCGATCGAGCTGTTTCCTTGCTGATCCCGCCAGGGTTCTGGCCTTTGACTACTTCGATGACTATCAAAAGATAGAATGAGCATGGCGTTTCCTTCTGCCGGTACGGGCGGACGCCCGCGTACCTCACCAATGCGTAACTGAAATGAACTCCCCAACACAAACTTGTCGCCCGACCGTAATTGGCTGGCTGATCGCAATCCTTGCGATCGGTTCTGTCGGTAAGAGCGTACAGGCTTACCAGGGTGAGTTGCCTGCGGAGGCTCGTGCGGGATACATCATCAAGGTTCCTATGCCGATCGTGGGGAATCGCGATGCCGAAGTCGGACAGCAGTTGCGACGATTGTCCGAAGCCGCGAAAAGTGGAAATCTTCAGCGTCCAATCGTCGTTCTTCAGTTCCAATCGATAGCACCTTCGCAAGGGCCTACCGACGAGTTGGGCAGTCGCGGAAGTCAATTTGAACGATGCTTGGCGCTGGCTCGAATAATTACCGATCGCGAGAATGCGAACCTGAGGATCGTTGCTTACCTAGCAGACACTGTGGAAGGCCACGCTGTTCTGGCTGCGCTGGCTTGCCAAGAGATCTATGCAAAGCCTGGTGTACAGTTTGGACGAGCGGCCATTGATTCGGAAGCCGATGCTACTGTACTTGCTGCTTACCAAGACATGGTCTCGCGCGGGCGGACGAACATTCCGATGTCCGCCGTGACAGCGATGTTAACGCCCAATACAGAATTAGTCCGAGTCACCACGACCAACGCCGACGGAACGCAGGTTGTTACTTTGGCCGAATCCATTCGCTTAAAAGATGAAGGCCTGTTGAGCTCCACCGAAAAGGTCTGGAATGGCCAAGGATTGGCAGTATTCTCGGTAGAGAAGATGCGAAGTTGGCTTTGGATTAGTCCGACTTTGGAGAGCCCCCAAGAGTTAGGCGGAATGCTGGGAGTGGAAGGCGGACTGCGCACGGTCCAACAACTACCGCGAGAGTGGAAAGCGGCCAGCATTCGCATCGATGGCAAGCTAGACCGGCAACGAACGAATCAGATCATTCGCAGCATCAACGAATCGACTGAGTCGAAGGGGATGAACTTACTAGTTTTTGTTTTTGAATCAGCTCAGTGTGATTTTGAGGAAGCGACGCGACTGGCCAGTGCGATCGGAGATCTTCGAGAAAAGGTCTACACAGCCGGATACGTTGAGTCTTCGCTGTCGGGACCGATCTGCTTAGTGGCGACCTCCTGCAATGAAACCGTACTGATCGGGAACGCAACCTTGGGACCGGACTTAGATGCTCCGAAATTGCTTTCCGATGGAGTTACCGAACAGCGAGTGCTAAGTCACATCGCTTCGTTCAGCCAACGTCCGCTGCCATTGCTTATCACCTTGATCGACAAAGATGCTCAAGCGACGATCTACACACATCAAGTATCACAAAAGCGAGAGCTATTTACTCCTGGTCAAGTGGCCAGGCAGGTGGATCGTGACAACTGGGTTCCCAAGAACACTGTGGCTGGTGGAGCTGAGATCAGTCAGGAGGTCTCGCTGCAGTTTGGACTGGTCAATGCCGTAGAAAATAGCACTGCAGTAGGTTTGAATCGACTTGGGCTGGAGACAATCCCCGAGCCGCTATCGTCGCCGTGGTTGGATGCTTCGATCGAACGAATTTTGGCGCAGTCGTGGGTTCCAAGATTGCTGCTGACCATTGGCTTGATGGCACTGATGATCGAGCTTGGTAATCCTGGGATCAGCTTGGGAGGGTTAGTCGCTGGCCTTTGTTTCCTAGGCTACTTTTGGATCGAAGGCTTGAATGGAAACGTTGAGTGGCTAGAGATTCTGCTCTTCATCGGAGGCTTGTTCGCGCTGGCCGTTGAGTTGTTCGTACTTCCGGGGTTCGGTATCTTTGGGATTACGGGATTGTTTATGGTGTTCATCTCGTTGGTGTTGGCTGGGCAAACGTTTGTTTGGCCCGCAACATCGACCGAAGTAACGGTACTGGCCTCCAATCTATTCTGGGTGGCGTTCTTAGGATTCGCTGCTATGGTAGGATTGTTGATGATGCACAAGAAGTTAGAGCAATTGCCGATGTTCAGTTGGCTATCGCTCAAGCCTGGCGGAATCGATGAGATCGAGGAGTTAGATGCTCGCGAGTCAGTCGTCAGTTATGACTATCTTGTTGGCAATGTTGGAACGACCAAGACTCGCTTAAACCCTTCAGGCAAAGCACAGTTTGGCGATGATATTGTTTCCGTCGTGGGCTCAGGCGGATTGATCAATGAAGGCACACCGGTTCAAGTAGTCGAGGTCCGTGGCAATCTCGTGATCGTGGAAGAGTATTCATGAAAGTTGGTCGCTTCTACGGTATCGATGTCCATGTGCATTGGTCGTTCTGGCTATTGATCGCGATCTACTTGGTCAGTGTTGCGCGATCCGGAGGTTTGGCCGAAGGGCTGATCGCGGTAACCTTTATTCTCTCCGTTTTTCTTTGTGTACTGCTTCACGAGTACGGGCATGCGATCGCGGCTAGACGATTCGGCATTCGCACGTTGGACATCACTCTCATGCCCATCGGTGGGCTGGCTCGCTTGGAACGAATGCCGGATAAGCCGATGCAGGAGTTCTATGTCGCCATAGCCGGACCATTAGTGAACGTAGCGATTGCAGGAGCTTTATTTCTAGTCAAAACACTGGACGTGATTACTGCTCCAGCAGCACCGACGGTCGAGTTTGGCTCGAACTTTGTGGGGCAGTTAATGGTGGTCAATGTCGGGCTAGTGCTTTTCAACATGTTGCCTGCCTTCCCCATGGATGGCGGTCGCGTCCTGCGAAGCCTCTTGGCGATCAAGCTTGGTCAAATGCGGGCAACTTCGATCGCAGCACGTGTCGGTCGATGGATGGCGCTGGTCTTTGCGATCTGGGCCATCTTTGTGGATTGGAACCCCATGTTGCTGCTACTCGCTGGATTCATCTTCATCACAGGAACTATCGAGTTGTTTCAGGTCAAGATGCGGACCATGCAAGAACAGTCCAACTTCAATGCCAGTTTTCAGCAGTCCTATCAGTGGAGAACCCCGGAAAACCAGAGTTCGTCAGGTCCTTCGGGAAATAGCGACGTCATCGATGCGATCGATTACAAGCAGATTCGCTAGTGGTTTTGTCCAGGCTAGCTTCGAAACAGCCGTTTAACCCAACTATAATACTTACGACATCAGCCATCATGCTGCCATTAAGCATGCGTTGGTAAAGCCATTTTCTTTTGCCCAAGTCATTGAATTCCAGGAGTTGTTTCAATGTCGTTTTTCACTCGCTTTTGCTCTGCGCGATCTGGTAGCGCAATCATCCTGTGTTTGGCCTCGTCTTTAGCCTTGGCTCAAGAGTCACCACCACCTACGACGCTTTTCCAAGAAGAGACAAAGACACAGGAAAAGCCTGCTGAAGAGAAAAAGGCGGACGAGAATAAGCCGCAAGAGAAGGCCGCTGAAGAGGCTAAGACTAAGGCCGGCGAAAGCTCAACGAAGCAATCTTCCAGCAAAGACAAAGCCGAGAAGAGTGCGGCACCTGCAAAGAAGCAACTGCGACAACTTTCACTCAGCGGTAGCTACCAAGATCACCTGCAGCCAATGGCCTTTGATCCGACCGATCTGATTCTGGGCGGGGCTCCTGGAAAATCAAAATCCTTCTTTCGCCTCTGCGAATATCTGGAAGAGCTGGGCAAAGATGATCTAGTAACTCATGTGCTTTTTGATCTGTCGGATGACAGCCTGTCGTTCAATTCGGCTCAACTGGACGAACTGACTCGGCGCATGGCACTTCTCAAGTCGAAGGGTAAGAAAACGATCGCTTGGCTTGAAAACGCTGGCAACGAGCACTTGGCGATTGCCTCGCAATGTGACGACGTTGTCATGGCCGATTTCGGCTCGATCGACATGCCCTCATCAGCGATGGAAACCACTTTCTATCGCGATGCGATGGATCTGATTGGAGTTAAGGCATCGGTAGTTCGCGCTGGTGACTTTAAGGGAGCCGTCGAGCCCTATCTCAACTCACAAATGAGCGATCACCTTCGCGAACACTATGTCAAAATGCTCGAGTCGATCAACGCAGCGCAGGTATCGCGTATTGCTAAGGGTCGCGGTCTAACGCATGCTGCTGTCCGTGAATTCCAAAAGAAGCGAATGATGCTTCCAGCGGATGCTCTGGCAGCGGGATTGGTCACCAAGCTGGCTCCCTATGGAGCCATGAAGAAGACCGTTCAAGAGATGGTGGGAAGCGAAATTGAATGGACCACTCCCAAGGCTAAACCCAAGCGAGAGATGTCTTTCTTCGAACTGATGGGCAAGGTAATGGGCGGAGCTCCAGAGACAGCTACAAAGCTCAAGGACGACAGCATCGTTGTGATGCATCTCCAAGGCGCAATTGTCGACGGCAAGCAGCCCTCGGCTGGTTCGATCGTCTCGGGTCCAACAGTGAAGGTTATCGATGAACTGGCCAAAGAAGACAAGGTCAAAGGCGTTGTCGTTCGCGTGAACTCACCCGGTGGTAGTGCGACAGCCAGCGAAGCCATTCGACAATCTCTTGCGGCTTTGGCCAAGAAGAAGCCTGTCGTCTATTCGATGGGTGAGATGGCTGCTTCGGGCGGTTATTGGGTTACTTGCATCGGCGAACCGATCTATGCAGAGCACGGAACAATCACTGGTTCGATTGGTGTGTTTTCGATGAAGATTAGCTTGGGAACACTCATGCGACGCGTCGGTGTTCACATCGAATCGGTTGCCATCGACTCATCAGCAAGCATGAATGCCATGGATCGAACATGGTCGGACGAAGAACAAGAGAACTTCCAAAAATTCATCGATGAGATCTATCACCGATTTTTAAATCTCGCCAGCGAGTCGCGAAAGCTTCCTGTCGACAAGGTTAAGGGTTTGGCAGGCGGTCGAGTTTGGTCGGGTGAGCAAGCCAAAGCGGCTGGCCTAGTCGACGAAATTGGTGGTGTCTACGATTGTATCGCTGTGGTAGCGAAGAAGGCTGGAGTCGAAAAGTACAAGGTCATTCATCGCCCTGAACCTACCGCAGGCTTGGGCTTGTTGTCGATGTTTGAAGAGCCTGATGACAGTCAAGTTCGTTCCTCCTTGTCCGCAGTTGAAAGCGGACTGTTGCGAACTCTGGAAAGTCGTGGGTTCAAGACGGACGGTTTACGCGCTATTCTCCGTTCAGCAACCTCGGCTCAACGTGGTTTGCCGACAGTTTGGGCTCTGACACCAGGCGAACTTCACGTCCGATAGCCGATCAGGATTTCGTAGATCCAGCGCTAGCCGACTTTTCGGCTAGCGCTGATCACAAGCAGAACTAAATGAATAGGATCGATTCTTCTACAAGCCATGTCACCCAACAAGATTCGCTTGGCTCGCATACCGATCACAGCTCTACGCCAACATCTTCTTCTCTGGCGACAATACTGCAAATCGTCCTGTTACTCGGTGCGTCATTTGCAGGTGTGTGGATATGGCGAGTGTTTTCCCACTCGCCAGTACAAGCCTTCATTATCGCTGTAGCGCATCTGCTGATTCCTGGAGTGTTTCTACTGGTTGGGATCGGCTTGATGCTATTCGCCAATCGCAAACAGCGTCCAAAACTAACTGAGCTATTCACGACTTGGATCACGGAACTGCTGGAGACATGGAAAGTCGCGCTGTGGCAATTGCCTTTTCAATGGCGAAAGTACTCTGATTCCGATTCAACACACGACAGCCAAAAGCCAGTGATCATTTTTGTGCATGGCTTCTTCTGCAATCGGGGAATGTGGAACCCATGGCATCGCGAGCTAAAGAAACAGGGCGTTGGCTTTATCAGCGTCAATTTGCAACCGCTTTTTGGATCCATTGATCGATACACTGAGATACTTGAGGCTGCGGTGAAAAGGGCCGAGTCGATCTCGACGGTGAAGCCCACCTTTGTCTGTCATAGTATGGGTGGCTTGGCGGTTCGACGATGGCTGGTCTCGGATAGCAAAGCTCGCCAACGAGTTGAACGGATCGTTACAATCGGATCGCCGCATCATGGGACGCTGTTAGGTCGATTCTCAATCCTCTTGAGCAATACCAGACAGATGGGCATCAACAGTCCATGGCTTCGCGAACTGAGTCGCATGGAGTTGGAGCAACGTCCATCAGAGACTTATGTCGGTTTTGTGTGCTGGTACTCGAACACAGATAACGTTGTGATGCCCGCCGAGTCTGCGATGCTTCCCGGTGCTGAAAACCGCCTAATTCGCGGCATCGGACATTTAGCTTTGGCCTATCACCCAGCTGTCAAAATTCTAAAAGATCAAAGCACAGAGATTTGAACACAGAGGCACGGAGGAAGCAGAGGATGTGATCGAACGGAATGAATGGAATCGGGATGTTGTTTCTCTGTGATCTCTGTACCTCTGTGTTTAATTCTTCTTCCCTTCCTCCGGAAGTGTTCAACTAGTGGCCAGCAGTTGGTGAGCCGAATAATCTTACAACTCCAATGACGACGCCCAAAAGCGTGAATGGACTTTGCGGCGTAGAAGGAAGTTGCGAAACTAGCGGCGACACTCGCAGCTTTCCGTTTTCGATTTGAACTTGGCCAATTACGTTGACGCCAGTCTCTGCATATTGCGCGATCACCAATTGACCAGCCAGCGGACTACCTTGTTTGCTCACCAGCAATTGGTCTCCAGCCTTAATACTGTACGAGCCAAGGTGATCATCTTTGACATTCAAGAGGTAATGATCGGTGGTGTTGAAAGCTTGTGCCAAGTTTAAGTGGCTTGACGCTACGGCTTGAAGTTGGACCATTCCACTGGCTGTAGCTCCCGAGACTTCCAGCGACAGATCGGCTCGCAAGAGTGGCTCGGACAATTCAATGGCCCGGCTTTTGTTAGCCGATCGGCGAATTACGCCCTTTTTTTCCAGGGCCCGCAAATGGCACATCACGCCGTTGGGAGATCGTATTCCCATGTGCAAGCCAATTTCACGAACCGTAGGCCCGTAACCACGGGCCACCATGCAGTCGCGTATAAAGTCGTAAACTGCTTGCTGCTGCTTGGTAAGTCGATTCATGAAGCTAACGGTGAGGTTGATGGGCACTGTCCAAAAGTATAGCGTAGACAGTTGTGCAGTATCAACCGGCGATACAAATGTCGCTCCGCCTCACATGGGAGATGATCGCTACACTGCCAACTAGTGGAAAAAATTGGTAACTGGCGTACCAGACACCCTCGACAAAAAAGTAAGGAACGAATCCTTCGGCTTCCAGGTAGGCGCTAATGAAAATTGCGACCGCCAATGAGCTACAGAGCGCAATTCCTCGCCAGACAAGTCGATCTAGGCTCCACCAAGTCGTAAGTACGACAAACACACAGAGTGAACAACTAACAACGATGGGGCGTAACCGGTCCATTGATTGGTATGCGATTAGGTCCTTCCAGTCGATCCTTGTCCCCCAGAATATCAGGAGGGCTGTTAGAGTCATCCAAAGGAACAGATTTCTTAGAGAAATCGTGCCAAAACCTCTGTCGCTAGAATCGGAACCAACATCAATCCATCCCATGTAGCGTAGCACAATAGTGCTACCCGTGAGCAAGATGCCACCAATCGCGAGGTGGACGTAAAAGACTTTCCATATCCAAGAGTTGTCAAACAAATTAAGTGTGAGTTGGCTCCCGATAAACAGTGTAGTACTGACCACAATAAGGCGGTAAATCAATGGAATACGCCCGCTTACAAGCCATAGCACCATTACAAAACCCCACGACCATAGAATCGCGAACACCACTTGCCATGCAAGTCTATCGTGGAGTTGGTTATGCCCACTCACATTGAGTCGGTAGAAAACAAAACAAAGCACAGCTACGCTCACAAGAACTGCTTTAAGACGATGAGAAACACCAGCCCTAGTGCATGTGACCCAAAACAGACTTATCCACGCTGCTGCAAATAATCCTATGCAGACACTGTACAATCCATTCCATTCCGTAAAGTTAATCTGACGTAGCGTTTCTCCGCTGGCAACATCGACAAATGTCGCGTTACCCATGTGGTCCAGACACTTCAATTGCGATCCATCTAGCGAGAATCGCAAACTGTGCCATTCCGCAGGCAGGCCAACATCATTTAGGATCTTTCCACTTTGCTTCTCGCGAACCTGCACTCCTAATGCAAGGCCTATAGCTGGAACCGTCAAGTAACTTGAATCGGATTGGCCGTAGATAAGTAGATCGAGAGTACGATCGATTGGAATTTCAACACCGTTTTCCAAATCAAACGCTTGCACGTTACCGGCTGAGACACTGCCTAGCATGAGCGTGCCCCCGGCCATTCGCCAATGCGGCCGAAAGTCTGCAGGCATAATGTCAGCCGGAACTGGAACGCTTAGAGTAATCCTGCCAGTAACCGCACTGCGAACATCAATGGCGGAAGCATCGATCCTTAACGTTGCAACGTATCCACCAGACGATTGTGTAGTTGCTGAGCCGCTACCACCGACAACGGGCCACCTGTCCAGTAATTCCGGTCCTTTCTCCGTCATCCTGTAGAGCATCATCATCTCGATTTCGCCCACAAAAGTTGGATGCGGTGTTGGGCTTGGCTTCTTCAACTCATTAAGCCAATCTACCTCCGCGCGAGTCACTCCCGACTCTTCATGGGTCCGCTCAAGATTCCCAGCAAGTGGTACAGCGTAAAATGCACTGGCTCCCTTTGCTGGTTCAATACTCCCTCCATAAGCGTTGAACGTTGCGCTTTTGGTAGAAAGCTCATCATCCGTAACGTCTTGCCACTGCAGCCGCTCTGAATCCCAGATAGGCGGCCTAATCAGGAATCTCCCACCAATTAATTTCGGCTGCGTTTCTCCAACAGATTGGAGCCTTGACTCCAGCGATCTAGGGTCGATGCGCTGCAATACCCAATTGCCAACCTCTGTGGGGTACAGTCTTAAAATTGTGTCGTCTGTGGCCACCTCAGGGAGAGTCGCCCAATAATCCGGTCTTGAGATCTCGCCAACTATCTCCGTTCGCGTTTTCGATTTGCAGTCAACTAAGTACTCGCGAAACACACATTGGTGCGATCGGAAGAGGCCATATCGAATTGGTAAGTACTCAAACTGGATAACGGCGTACTGATCGTCGATCCAAATCGCATCGGTCTGGTACTCGCTCGAACTAATTGGGCAATTGATCGCCGACCATCTCAGCGCTAAGAATAGCGGCATGGCCGAAATTAGCAAAAACAAGATTTGTTTGCGCAGTACGGAATGTTGCATTCTGTAGGTAGCCCCAGAAGACATTTGGCCGTGTTAGCATCCATCAAGCAGAAACCGATCCACATCACAGCACCAACTCGTAAGCTTATAGAGCTTATCGCTTCGCAAGAATTTGACCAAACTTTGCAGGAGTTTGAACTACCAAGCAGCGTGCAATTCTCTGACTCACAAAACTGCGAGACTAGCTTTGTTGCAACAGAGCGGCAACGACGGGCGAATCGTAGTTAAGGTTCGTAGAGACTGCCTGCACGTCGTCGTGATCTTCGAGCAGTTCGAGTAGCTTAAGTACGGTCTTCGCAGTCTCTTCGTCCACATCCACTGTCATTTGAGGAATGCGAGTAACCTGAGCCATATCCATGGCGATCGAAGCAGTTTCCAGAGCAGAAGAAACTTGTGCGAGATTCTCAGGTGCGGTCGTGATCTCAATTCGGTCGTCGAGAACTTGGATATCCTCGGCATCATTCTCTAGAGCAACTTCCATCACTTGCTCTTCGCGATCTTTACTGCCAACGATGATCAGGCCTTTGCGGTCGAACATGTAAGACACGCAACCAGTACCACCCAGCGATCCGCCGTGGTTGTCAAAAAGCTTTCGGACTTCGGGGGCAGTTCGATTGCGATTATCGGTCATGATATCGCACATGATGGCAACGCCAGATGGACCGTAGCCTTCGTAGATAATCTCTTCGACATCGCCACCAGCAATTTCGCCAGTGCCCTTCTTGATGGCTCGTTCAATATTGTCTTTAGGGACGCTCATCGCCTTAGCATCTTGAATTGCCGTTCGCAGACGAGCGTTATGATCTGGATCTCCGCCGCCCATTTTGGCTGCAACGATGATTGCTTTCGAAAGCTTGGACCAAAGCTTAGATCGCTTGCTGTCCACTGCGGCTTTTCGATGGCGAATATTAGCGGAGTGTGAATGTCCTGCCATGATTCAACTAATGATAAGAAGCTGATGTTGGATGATTGGTTGTGAAGACATTCTAAACTGAAAGCTCAGATTTGCTACACAGCGATGTTTCCAGCGTAACGACGCTTGGCTACTTGGGCTTGCGTTTCGTTGGAGCCGGGGCACCTTTGGTCGCCGGTTTCTTCGCTGGTGGAGCCGCCTTCTTAGGCGCCACAGGCTTTTCAGCCGGCTTCTTCGCTGGTGGAGCCGCCTTCTTCGGAGCTGGAGCCGGAGCAGGCGCTGGCTTTTTAGCAGGTGCTGCAGTTTTCTTGGCGGCCTCGGCCTTCGCGGCAGCTTCAGCTTTAGAATCTACCTTCGCGGGTTCGCCTTTGGTTGTCTTAGTTGGCGGCGGCGCAGGTTTGGCTGGCGGTGCCTTGGCTACCGGGGCGGACTTCACCGGGGCAACCTCCTTGGGCTTTTCCTTCTTCTCTGGAGCTCCAGCTTCCTTCAAAAAGGCTTTGGCGTTTTTACCACCAGGCGAGCTCGCAACCAACAATCCAAATTGATGTAAGCATGAAGCAAACTCGGCACCTTTAGTCTTAGGCACGGTCCGTTCGAGACCTGGGATTTGTCCCTTCTCCGCTTCACTGTCCGACATAATCTCGGTTGCTACCAAGATCTTTACGATGTTCCCGCTAACCGGAATAGCATGTCCGCCGAATGCATTTTGCGTGACGTAATTCAGCACGAACTTGCTCATGCCGGCCAGTTTTTCGAGTTCAGCGATGGCCTTGCCTTGATTCATCTTTGCCAGCTCTTCGACATCAAAGCTGTATCGCGTTTCAAAGATCGACTGCAAGCACTTCTTCACTCGAGTCGCTGCGGCGGCTGGCGCGGGCAGATTGCTCAGGTGCTCGACCAGTTCGGTGACCGTGGTAACGCGAACTTCGTTCCAGTCCACGAAGAACTCTTGAAGGCGATGAAACGCTTCATCAGCCAAGTCGTAGGGCGCATCCTCTAAGCAGCATGCGTAGATGAGATGTTCCAGGATGTTACGATCTTTGGGAGCCAACACAGGCGTAAAATGCTTGCTGACTACTTTCTGAAGAAGTTGGATGCGATCTCCGCGATTCTTGCTACTCATTTGACTGGCTAATCTCTTCGTATCTCGGTTAATCTATCGACTTCAGATCATCTGTTGCACATCGGTGCGATTGTAAGATTGGATCCAGCTCTTACGACTGTGGGTTGTGGGCTTGATCCGTGTTCAGGTTCTCATCCATTGAACCTGATTCGCTAATAGCTGGTTCGGTAATGCCTTCAGCTAAGCGTTTAGCAGCCAGTTCCTCTCTCTCGCGAGCGAGGTCAGCCAGAATTTGCCCAACTTCGAGGCTCTTCTTGACTCCCAGATCTATTTCAAAGCTAAGACGTGGCGTGTAGCGCGTTTCAATGCGCTTAGCAATCTTGGCTTGCAGAAAGCCAGCCGAGTTGGATAGGCCACGAATGCAAAGTTGTTGCTTGCCTTCGTCACCCATCACGCTGACTAACACTTTAGCACTGCGCATATCGGGAGTAATTTCTACTCCCGTGACAGTTACATTTTGTACGCGCGGATCGCGAATTTCGGTCAAGATTGCCATGCTGACAACCTCGCGAATTGCTTCTGCGGCTTTTAACATTCGGCGACTAGCCATGTTGGTCTCCTATGAGGGTGTGAGCCTAGTCCAGCTTACGGGCCACTTCCTCAATTCGGTAGGCTTCCAATATGTCATCCGGTTTGAGATCGTTAAAGTTCGCAAGTTTAATACCACATTCCATGCCTCGCGGCACTTCTTTGACATCGTCACGATGTCGCTTGAGCGATTCTAATGCGTAATCGCCAATGGTTCGATTGTCTCGGTGGACACGAATGCGGCAACCGCGTTCGATCGCACCTTGAGCCACCAAGCAACCGGCGACGGCGCCGACCTTGCTGATGGTGAACACAGTTTTGACGATCGCTCGACCAAGTTCGACGACGCGCTCTTCTGGCTTCAATCGACCTTCAAGAATCGCCTTGATGTCTTCAGCAAGCTTGTAAATGATGTCGTAACGTCGAATTTCGACATTGCGATCATCGGCTAGCGAGCGAGCTTGTTCGTCAGGAATAACATTAAAGCCGACGATCACGGCATGTGAAGCACTTGCCAGCGTCACGTCAGCGACGGTGATGCCACCCACACTCTTCTGGAGAATGCGAATGAACACTTCTGGGTGATCGATCTTGGATAGCTCTTTCTCGATTGCTTCCAGACTACCGCGAGCGTCTGCACGAATGATCATGTTCAGCTCTACGCGGTCTTCAACCTTGCCAAGCTTTCCAGATTGCAGCAAGCTTTGGAATGTTTCGAAGGAAACCTTCGGTGAACTTCCAGAGAGCGACTGAGCTCGTGAAACGTCTTCGCGTGATTCGGCCAGTTCGCGGGCCTTGGCAATATCGTCCAGAATGTAGAAGCGATCGCCAGCGGCCGGTGGATGGTTCAAGCCGGTGATATTGATTGGCACCGATGGACCCGCAGACTTCAATTGAACATTGGTGTTCAAAGTGTCATGGATCGCTTTGATACGACCATAGCTTGAGCCGCAAAGTACGATATCGCCGACTTTGACGGTACCGTTTTGAACGACCAGCTTAGCGATCACACCCTTGTCCGACTGCTGTTCCGATTCCAAGCAGACACCCATACCAGGTCGATTGGGGTTGGCTTTGTAGTCGTTCAGTTCAGCAACCGTCAACAATGTTTCCAGCAGTTCGTCCATGCCTTGGCCGGTGGTCGCGCTGGTACGAACGACTTCGACGTCGCCGCCCCATTCGCTAGGTGTCAGGCCGTGTTCGGTCATTTGCGTGAGGATTCGGTTGACATCGACGCCTGGCAAATCGATCTTGTTCAAAGCGACAACGATAGGAACGCCTGCGGCCTTAGCGTGACTAATGGCTTCTTCGGTTTGAGGCATGATGCCGTCATCGGCCGCAACAACTAGGATCGCGATGTCGGTAACGTTAGCACCCCGAGCTCGCATTTCCGTAAACGCTTCGTGACCAGGAGTATCAACGAACGAGATCAGCTTGCCGTCTTTTTCGACTTGGTAAGCGCGAATGTGCTGAGTGATACCACCAGCCTCGCCCTTCACAATTCGAGTGCCGATCAAGTAGTCCAGCAACGAAGTCTTGCCGTGATCCACGTGGCCCAGGAAGGTCACGATTGGCGGACGTGAAATAAGTGATTCCTCAGAATCTTCATCATCTTCCATGGCCTGGATCATCGTATCTTCCAACGATTCAGGCTGACGGAATTGTAGTTCCACGTTCAGCTCGACAGCCAACATTTCAGCGAGTTCCGCATTGATGTTGGCGTTAATATTCAGCATCTGGCCCATCTGCATTAAAGCGGCCAAGACTCGACCCGACGGCACACCAGCGGCTTCGGAAAAACTACGAACGGTGCAAGGCAATTCCAAAACGACATTCTCCTTCCGCGGTGCAGCGGTATTGGTTCCTTTACGAACCAGCTTCTTGTATCCACGACCACGTCGATCCTCGTCCTCAGCGGCGATATCCAAAGGTCGCTTTCGACGTTCTGCACGAGCAGCGGCAATACCAACGCCTGGCTTCTTGCCTGGCTTGGCTTCTTCTTCCTCTTCTCCCGGACGACCATGTTTGCCTTTGCGGTCAGCTGCGGCTTTAGCAAAGCCCTTGAGCCCGCCTTCTGCTGCTGGAGCTTTGGCACGTGGATCAGCAACTGCAGCAGCGCCGCCCTTGCCTCGCTTACCTTCTTCGCGTTCGGCCTTCTGCTGAGCTTCCATCTGCTCGAGCGGAGCCTTCATGCCTTGCTTTTGACCGGAGATATCGTCTTTTGTGAAACGAATCTCTGGCTTTTGAGGAGCCGGCTCATTGGACTTTGGAGGCGGTGGTGGAGCCGAGCTCTTTGGTACCGACGCCAAGTTGATAACGGGAGTTCTTGCTTGAGGAGGTCGTTTACGATCTTTATCCTCAGGAGTCTTGTCAGTGCGCAAGCCACGGCGAGCATCTAGGCTTCGCACTCGTCCGCCGGAAGCCCCCGGCGATACAAAATCGTCTCGCGAGAAGGCCTTAGGTGGTGTGGGTGCCTTGCTTACAGGTTGCTCAACCTCAGCGGTGGCTTCAGCTTCCACTTCGACCTGTTGTGGTGGTTCAGGTTGCACCAATTCTTCTTCTTGCGGCTCCTCAGCAGTCTGTGCTGTTTCGGTTGCTGAGGCTGTTGGTGCGGTGCGTTGTGCTGTCGGTGCGCGCAAGTCGCGCGGACGCCCACCGCCGATACGAGAAGCCGCTGGTCCTATTGGGGCAGTGCGAACTGGTGGAGCGTCCACCGTGTTGCCCTTAGGCTTTTCTGGCGCGGCGGGCTTGCTTTCACCCGAGAGATACTTCTGAATCCGCGCAACCTCTTCGTCTTCAAGGCTGGCAAGCGCCGAGCCTTTGTTTTGGATGCCAAGTTTCAGGCAAAGATCAACGAGTTCTTTGCTGTCGATCGATAGCTCTTTAGCTAACGCGTAGATGCGTTTCGACACGTGCGGTTGTTCCTAAGGAATCAAAATGTAGTGGTCTTGTGTACTCTACCCAAGAATTGCTCGAGTAAAGCTTTGGTTCGGCTGGCGCTGACCTTGCGGACGCTGGCGGCTCAGACACGACCACTGGCGCACGTGGGTGTCATCTACATGGCCAGCACCTCCAAAAAAGAAGGCGAAGCCATGGGGAAACGCAGTAGGCCGAATAAATTCGACCAGCAGGCCCGATCAGAGTTTTAAGTCCGATCGGTTTCATTGCTTTGGTCCATAGTTCCCTCTGGAGCACTAGGGGTAGTTGCCTTCCCCGACGTTGCAGGTTTTTCGCCAGTCGGCGAGTTTCGCGAACCAGACGAACTTCGTCCGGACGCACCTTGAGCACCACCAAGCTGATCGGCGAGCTCTCGTTTCTTCAATTGCTTCTGTTCTTCAGCCTGCTTCTCAGCATCCTGAGCGCGTTGATCTGCTTGTTCAACAATCAAATCCACGTCATCGGCGCTAATGCCACCCATCTCCATCAGGTGGTCAGGCTCAATTACAGACAAATCATCGTACGACAAATAGCCTTGTTCTACCAGCCTTTGAGCCAGATCTTCGTTCATTCCTTCCAATTCCATGAAGGAACCGATAGCTCGGTCAATCTGCTCTTCCAGCTCGCCGGCGGTCATAATTTCGATATCCCAGCCGACTAGTTTACTGGCCAAACGGACGTTTTGGCCAAACTTGCCGATAGCCTGGGAAAGCTGATCATCGCGGACCAATACGATCGCGCGACCAATCATGTCGCAAAGCAAGACCTGCTCGACTTCCGCTGGCTGCAGCGAAGCTGGAATCAAGACTTGTGGATCGTCGCTCCAGCGAACGATATCGATACGCTCACCCGAAAGCTCACTGGTAATGTTCTTGATACGGTTACCGCGGACGCCGACGCATGCTCCGACACAGTCGACGCGGGTGTCTGAGCTGTTGACGGCCACTTTGCTGCGCTGCCCAGGCTCACGGCTGATCGCCTTGATCTCGATCACCCCATCGCTAATTTCAGGGATTTCTTGCTCAAATAGGCGTTGGACCAACTGAGGCTTTGTGCGGCTGAGGATCACCTTAACGCGGTTTCCGGCGGACTTAACTTCGTAAATCACCGCGCGAACTCGATCCCCGTTGTGGTAGCTTTCGCCCGGGATTTGCTCGCTTCGTGGCAGAATTGCTTCGACGCTCGGCAGCGCTACAGTGGTCACGCCACGCTCGCTGCGTTGTACGGTTCCAGTCACCAATTGACCCACTTGGTCATGGTATTCGTCCATCAAAGAATCGCGTTCGGCTTCTTTGATCTTTTGGATGATGACCTGCTTGGCTGTCTGAGCTCCGATACGCCCGATTTCAGCCTGATCCAGCTCTTGCCCGTTGCATACGGCGATGATCTGACCAGTTTCACGGTCAATTTTCACGTCGATTTCAGCTTCTTCGCCCTTAAATCGGCGGACAGCGGTCACCAAAGCGGACTCGATAGCTGAAAACACGATTTCACTATCGATGTTTTTCTCGCGATGGAGAGAATCGACAAGGCGAAGCAGTTCGTGTGGATTCATAGTGGCACTTGGGTTGACGACGCATCTGCATGGCAGTTCCGCGGCCTAGTCCCCAGACCGTCAGAGCTCGATTTTTCATGAGCGCCAGCGAGGCGAATGCGTCAAAGAGAAGCGACTTTCAGTTACGAAAAGTCCGCTAACCCTGTGCATCAGCGGTTTCGGCCGACAAAACCAAGCATGGCTAGGTTTAATCTTGAAGGTGAAATCGTACTTTTGTTAGCCCTGCATGTCAACGCGAAGTACGAAAAACACCAAGGCAAAGTCGATAACTAGCCCCGTCGAGCCACGATGTCGTCGAAGTCGGTCAAGTGATAGTCGATGCCGACGTAATCCAAGACCTTGCACAAACCTCGCAGTGCCACGCCGAATCCATCCGGACCGCTGAAGCCTCCGAACTGGCCACCACCCTTAACGTGCGGCTCCAGATCCAAGAATACTCCCGGAGCCCCCAGCTTTTTCATCCGCTTGTCAATCTTGGGAAGCTCGGAAGCCAAGTCTCTTAAGATCGCCTCATGCCCCGTATCGCCGATATCGGCTGGCACAAAGTTCTTCAGCGAAGCTTCGTCAATGTGCTCCAACCGCGCCGCAGCGCTGTTGTGGCGATAGTCCTTAATGTGCAACCAACCCAAGCCTGGCTTCATCGCCAAATACTCGCCAAAAACCTGATCAGGTGTCATTCCCTGGCAAACCAAATTGGCTCCGTCGAATATCAAAACAAGGTGGTTGTGCTTCACCTTGCGATGAATTTCCGCCAAGAGCTTTCCGGTCTGCCCGACTAGATTTGCTTCCACTTCCAGGCCGAAAACTAACCCATTCTTCGCGCAAAGATCCGCCACCGCCCCCAATTGATCGCAGACTTGGCTGAGATGATCCTCCGGCTTAGTTCCAATCGGATGATAGAACGAAAAGCCTCGCAGCAATTTGGTTCCCAAGGCGTTGGCTACGTCGCAGGCGTGCTGAACGTTTTTGGCCAAGTATTGCTTGAACGGAATGAACTTGTTGCTGCTGCCATCGTCAATGTCCAGCAGTTTTACTTTGCCAATCGGCGATCCAATCGTGGCTACCGAAAGACCATATTCGGCCTGCATCGTGGCGACTTGCTTAAGCTCTTGCTTGGTCAAATCCATCGAATTCTTGATGCCGCTACCGACATCAATGAACCGAATGGAGTAGTACTGCAAGCCAGCAGCGGCCAGCGCGGCGTACTGCTGAACAGCAAGCTTCTGATTGGCCGCTTCGTCGGCAAATCCACTAAGTAAAACTTGAGGCAATGACATGGGTTCGGATCCTGCGTTAGGATTTGGCTTCGTAATGGACTCGAATCACGGAAAAGATCCCGCCTCGAGGAGTCCAGCGAGTTTCTAAGCTGGCGCGACGCGGTTTGCAAGCGGCGACAAAGTCGTCGAGAATGCGATTGGTGATGTTCTCGTAAAAAATGCCCTGGTCGCGAAAGCTCTGCAGGTAGAGCTTGAGACTCTTCAGCTCGACACAGCTTTTGTCAGGCACATAGCGAAAAATCAGCGTGCCAAAGTCGGGTTGGCCTGTTTTGGGACAGACTGACGTAAACTCTGGGCAGTTGATCTCGATTTCGTACTCGCGATCGGGAAAACTGTTGTCGAATATCTCTAGTTGATCTTGAAACGGTGTGCTCACCAGTGACAATCTCCGAGCAGTGAATGAAGTAAACAAAGGGTTTCCGCGAGCAATTCTAGTCGCTTGCCAAGCGATAGCCTCCCCCTAACGTGCCGATGTTCGGCATCTACGACGGCTTTTTGAGCCTCCAGATTTTCGAGCAAGTATGCAAACAGATTCAGCAAATCGAAAGGGGGCCACGCTTCGCATTTGTGAAATCTATCCCAGTATTCAAGGCGAAGGCTTGCTCTCCGGAACCGCCAGCACCTTCGTTCGGACCAGCGGCTGCAATCTTCGCTGCTGGTTTTGCGATACACCTTTCGCCTCTTGGAAACCTGAAGGCGATTACCAAAGTGTCGATCAAATTGTCGAGCAAGTGCTGGGACTTGAGCCCAAGCATGTCGTGTTGACCGGCGGCGAGCCGATGATTTTTCCAGCCGTAACACAGTTGGCTGAGGCAATTCGATCCGCAGGACTCCACCTAACCATTGAAACGGCGGGAACGATCTGGCATCCGTTGCAATGCGATCTTTGGTCGATCAGCCCCAAGCTGGCTGGCTCTGCACCAACCCATTCGCAAGCCTGGAAAAAGGCTCACGACCAGCGACGCGAGCGCATCGATGTCGTCCAGCAAATGATGCAGCAGCCTTACCAATTGAAGTTCGTTGTGAACGACTCATCCGAAGCTGCGCAAGTTCTTGAATATCTGCAAATGCTCGACCACTTCGATCCGGCTCGAGTTCTGCTAATGCCGCAAGGAACCACCGTTGAACAATTGGATCAACAGGCGAAGTGGCTAGTTCCATGGTGCGATCAGCATCAGCTAACCTATTGTCCGCGGTCTCACATCTACTGGTTCGGAAATCGCCGCGGAACGTGATCCGAGTGTAGAGGCTTTCCCCTTCGTCATCTGCCCAGCAAATAGCCTATACGGAGGTCGTCTGGCTGGAAAAAACGGCCCGCGAGATTGGCCCTTTTTGCGTGGTATCCAACTTGAACGGTCTTTAAAGGACTATACTTATGTTAATGCGGTTGAAACGAGTTGCCCGTCGAATGCCGTTGTCCATTGAATACGTTGAGCGACCACTCTACCGCCTGTTCGCTGAATCGCATTGGACTTTAAACGCAACGGAGCACACTTAACATCGAGGTGAGTTGCTAATGTCGCGAGACGCGTTATTGACTGCTAAGAAAAGACTTAGCGAATTCGAATTAGACGAAAGTTTGATGCTCGCACATGCGGAAGCCATGTTCTGTCGCGATTGCGAAGAGCATGTTCAGCACGGCGTAGAGGCCTTCAGCTGGGTCGAACTTGTCGCACACCAAGCTGAAAGAGGAGAGAGATTCTCCAATTTATCTGTGGATGAATTGAGGCTAGTAGTTGCTCAGCTATTCGTTGACTGGCTCAAACGTGCACGGCAAGCCAAAGGTTGGGTCGATAAATGTACGGGGATAGGGTTCACAATTGAGAATACCTCCAAGTTACTGGCCTGTATCGACTCAGCACACGACTGGATTGAATCTTATGACTTGCAAGTGATTGCATCTCGAAGCTTCGAGGATTAGCGATGCCGCGTTCGTTGCAGAAAGGTGACTCAATCACCAGAATCCCGATTGCAAAGCTGGATTCGGCCCAAGGTCGTTTGGGGATAGTTGACTCGGATCGTATGAAGCTGATAGAGGCTTCAATCGCTTACGTCTTCGATCTTTAAGAAAAAGTGGCGTCCCTTTCCGTGCGAAGTAGACAAGCCTCGCCAAGTCGACCTTGGCTGGATAAACTACTCCCGCAGAATTTGCCTCCAGGTCTCATTTAGACGCGACTAATCACAATGGCTTACGATCCCAAAAACGACGATGAAGATTTCGATGACCTGGAAGACTTTGATGACGACGATCAGGACGACCAAGACGAGATCGACGAATTGGACGATCAAGACCTTGAAGATTTGGATGATCTAGAAGATGTTGATGACGATGATGACTCAGACGAAGACGAATCGCTGCCCATCGTTTCGCTCGTCCAGTTGCGATCCTCACAACGCTACTTGGAAGCGACGGTACTGGCCAAGCTGCTCTCGGAAGCGTGGGATCTGACGCTGGACACGGACGAAGAAAGCGAAGCCGACGGATTTGTAACCGGTGAATCTCCAGTCTTCTTCGTGATGCTCAACAAGCCTAAGACCACGGTTTTCATTCTTCACAACCACGATGAAAACTACTTCGACGAACCCGAAGAGTTGGCCGATGAGATCTCCAACCTGCGTTTCGCAGAAGTCGTGAGAAATCACGGTAGCTGGCTATCGGTCGATCTCATGCAGCCTTCGTTCAACGAAATGCCTGAGGACGAGGCCTATCAGTTAATCGGAAAGGCCATAGAAGCTTTGGCCGACGAAGATACGATGGCGCTGTTTTGTCCGCAGTACGAACTGTTCAACTTGTGGTCCAACGACTTGCGTGAAGTCCTATGCAGTGCCGACCCTATCGCGGCTCTCGACCAAGAGCATCTTTCACCCGTGTTCCAAGTCGATAGCGCTGAACTGGAAGCTGCGGTCGAACAAGCTAAGCAACGATGGCCAGAGTTCGTCGAGCATTTCTCGAAACGTAAGCCCGACAACGACGAGCCCTTCCTGGTCAAAGCGGCCTTCGACGTCGACGACGAAAGCGTCGAACACATGTGGGTTGAAGTTTTTGGCATCGAGCCCAAGTATATCCACGGCCATCTGCTCAACGAACCCATGAACTCCGCCAAGCTCAAAGTTGGCTCGCAGGTGGAAGTACCATTGGAAAAAATGTCCGATTGGGTCTGCTTGGACGCGGACGGCAATCTGATCGGCAACTTTACCGATGAGGCCATCAATAAAGCGGCTCACGGTGAGGACGATGAGGATGAATTCGATGACGACGACGATCTTGATGACGACGATCTCGACGATGAAGATCTTGACGACAAGGATCATCCAAAGTCAGATCGTGGAGTCTAAATCATGACGGCAATCGTCACTCTGTTGGTGATTACTGCCGTTTCATTGTTGGTAGTGCGAGCTGGTTCGCTGGCTCTGATGATGACTGGATTAAGCTGGGATACGGCCAGTTTTCAAAGCTACTCTGCGTTTTTCGGCGTTGGATTTACGACGCGCGAAGCGGAGATGGTGGTCAATCATCCGGTGCGGCGAAGAATCATCCGCGATCTCATTCTTGCCGGTAATATCGGTCTGACATCGGCTCTGGCCACCTTTGTAGCAACGATGCTACAAAGCGCTGACAAGATCCACCCTCTGATCATAGTTGTAGCAATTGTCGGTGGAGTAGGTCTGCTGATCTATGTTTCCCGCCTGGCGTTCTTACAGCGCATCCTCGATAAACTCATCCAACGAACGCTGGAGCGGGCTGGGATGGTGCGAGTCCTGGACTACGAACTGCTGTTGAGAATTGCCAGTGGATATAGCGTTTCTGAGATCGAGCTTACCGCGGAGACTCCCATCGTCGGAAGAACGCTTCGCGACTCGCGTCCCTGGGATCAGCACGTGGTCATCCTCTCCATCAAGCGTGGCGGTAATGTCCTTCCTGGCATTCCTAATCGCGACGAAACGCTGCTGCCCGGCGATGTAGTAACCGTCTATGGCGAAGAACACAGCGTTCGCCGATTGCTTCAGCCACACACAGATGCTCACGCGTCGCAGCAGGCTTCTTAGTTTCCGCAAGGCCGACGAACGAGCAGTCGCAAAGCTAGGCCATGAACTGTTGATGCCAGGTGCAGAGATCGGCTGACGACACGTTCCCGCCGCAAAGCAGAATTACAATGGCCTCGTCGGACTTGAACTCGCCGGACTGTTGATCCGCGGCAGCCAGACAGCACGCAGCGGCTGGTTCAACCTGTATCTTGGCGCGTTCGAGCACATAGAACAGCTCTTTCACTGCCTGGGCATCGGAGACAACGATCAACTGATCCACTAAACGCTTCACCATCTCAAAGGTAAACGGGCTGGCTGAAGGCGAACCCAGCGTCCTCGCGATACTGGTGATCGCAGGTAGCGTGACTAATTGATCCGCCGCGATGGTTTTTGCCATCACATCGGCACCCTCAGTCTCGACGCCGATCACTCGGCAGTTCGGAGCGCCCGCTTTAAGCGCAGTTGCAACACCTCCAATCAGTGCACCACCGCCGATGCTGATATAACAGCGAGATACATTCGGGACATCTTCAAGAATCTCTAGCCCCACTGTCCCCTGCCCAGCTGCGACCAGCGGATCATCAAACGGATGCACGTAGACTCGCCCCGCTTGTTGCAGTTTCGCAGCCGCATCGAAAGCTGCGTGAATGGTTGGAAAGAGTTGAATCTCGGCTCCATAACCGCGCGTAGCGTCAAGATAATTTTGCGGAGTTGTCTCAGGCATGCAGATCACTGCCGACACGCCCAGCTCGCGCGCGGCATAGGCCAAACCCTGAGCGTGATTGCCGCCGCTGACACCCACGACGCCCTGTTTTCTTTCCTGCTCGGAAAGGCTCAGCAGCTTATTGAACGCGCCTCGCGGCTTAAACGAACCCGTCTTTTGCAGGCACTCCAGCTTCAAAAAAACGTTCGTGCCCCAGCGCTCCGATAGCGAATGCGATCGAATCAATGGCGTGCGATGTACTCGACCTTGGATGGTCTTCTGAGCAGCTTTAATGTCGGCGTTGTGTAGCATGTTGGACCAGATTGAATGTCGCCAGAATGAACGGGATCGATCATGATATCCTCTATCGCGACCCGTGTCCCTACACCTCCTTCAATCACCTGTGACTGTCTTCGTCGTCTTCGTAGGGCGTGTGCAGCGTTGCATTTACCGATTCGGTCTGCACAACTATGGACTTCGCGCTGCCATACCACCTCACGCCACAAACGACTGCAACGCAGAACACGCCATTGGGCAACGTTGGATCTAGGTTGTGGAAGAAAAACTAGGAGTAGCAATGTTCGCTAAAGTGATGTTTGTTGACTCGACTACGAATCCAACTGATGAACTTCAATCAATCGACGTTGACGCATGGGAGAGTCAAGTTTCTGAAGCAATTGGTTCGCTGGATGGCTGTAGAGTCAGATTAGTCGGCTTTGGACAACGGCCCCCGGCCGATGATTCTGGATATCCTCTCGGTGGGCTTGGTATCCTGATTGGCGGAGGTGGTGCTGCAGGAGTCTATGTTGTTGCGGTTTTCAAGGAGTATGAGGATGAGACCGCCTATCTCTTGCGAAAAGACGAGACACCTAGCTCCCGTTCCATGACGGAAGTTATGTTCGGGCAAATGACTTCTTTTGACGAGAGATTTTGTGTCGACTTGAGCGATGCGATAGAGACAACGAAGAGTTTCGTATCAACCGGGACTATTGACTTTGCGAGGTGGCGATTTGCGATCGGGCCGGTACTTGCTGAGCGAAGGCAACAGGCCATAGTACGATCATGGTTCGCAGGTGATTAAATTCGATGCATACTTATCGGGCATGAACTATTGGCGAGGATTCCTTCATGAACATGATTCAAGCAGTCGTAACGAACGGAAAAATCGAAATCCAGGCTCCCAGCGATTTCCACGAAGGGGATACTGTGTTCGTTATCGTTCTGAATCACTCGGCATCTGATGAGCCTCTTTCGACTGAGTAGATTGCGAGTTCGCTCCGAGCACTCGACCAATTCACAGCCTCGTTCTCAATCTTGGCAGATGGCGAGGATCTCAGCGCACCAGCTCGTTTGGCAGGTGATGCGGAGAAGCAACACCTATCAAGCTACTCCGATTAGCTTAAGGGTCGTAGGGCGTGTGTAGCGTTGCATCTGCCAATTCGGTTTGCACACCTATGGACTTCGCTTTGCCATGCCACCTCACGCCACAAACGACTGCAACGCGTAACACGCCATTGGGCAATGTTGGATCTAGGTTGTGGAGGAAATGCGGCACCAGCTTCCGAAATCCTGCTGGCTTGCCCAGCAGATCGTTAGGCTTTTAGCTAACAAGTTATCGTTCATGCTCGCTACGGAGTGTTGGTGGGTTTAGGTCCTCAACCCACCCAAAGCTTTTAAAAAACAACACCATAAACGACTATACAAAGAAAAACATATTATCCGGATAT